>CAYMHQ010000031.1:0-19900 GCA_964390275.1 uncultured Coriobacteriaceae bacterium | reverse complement strand
GGTAAAGTAGAACAGAATGCTCGGGACAACGGCGACAAGAGCGATGAACACCGCGCCCGGAAGCGTAATGCGGTTGAGCACGTCCTTGATGTACTGGGCCGTGGCCTCACCAGGACGGACGCCAGGAATGAACCCACCCTGCTTCTTCAGGTTGTCAGCCGTGTCGTCAGGGTTGAACACCATCGCAGTGTAGAAGTACGCGAAGAAGATGATCAGACCGAACGACAACAGCCAGTTAAGCCACCCGGCAGAGACGGCATTCGAGAAAACCTGAATCCACGCGACGTTCGGGAAGAACACCGCGAGCTGCGCGGGCACATAGAGAAGCGAAGAGGCAAAGATGATCGGGATGACGCCGGCGGTGTTGACCTTGATCGGAAGATAGGTCGTCTGCCCGCCCATCATCTTGCGCCCAACGACCCTCTTGGCATACTGAACGGGAATCCTGCGCTGTCCACGCTCCACAAAGATGATCGGCGGGATAACAATCAGGATGACCAGCACGATGAGAATGGTGAACAGCTCTCCGTACGTGTTGTACTCGACAGAGGAGAAAATCGCCTGGGGCAGTCGAGAGATAATGTTGGAGAAGATGATCAGCGACATTCCGTTCGCGACGCCACGCTGAGTAATCAGCTCGCCAAGCCACATAATCAGCATGGAGCCGACCACGAAGCCGAAGACGATCATGACATACATCAGCGGAATGGGAACCCCGCAGCCTTCAAACGAAATCCCGTAGGAATCGCTTGTGAAAAGAAGCAGGTAGCCAACAGCGTTGATGAAAGACAGGATGATTGTCAAATAACGCGTGTACTGGGTGATCTTGCGCTGCCCGGTCTCCCCTTCCTTGGCAAGCGAGCGAAGGGAGGGGATCACCGCCTGCATCATCTGAAGGATGATGGAGGCGGTGATGTAAGGCATGATACCGAGAGAGAACAGGGAGACATACGAAAGCGCGCCGCCTGAGAACAGGTTGAGAAGCGCCATCGTATTCGCCATTCCCCCGTTGGCGGCCTCGAACTGGCTCACCAAGCCCTCAAATGGGATGCCGGGCAGAGGGACATACGACCCAATACGATACAGGACGATAATCCCAAGAGTAAAAAGGATTTTCTTCCTCAGCTCTGGAACCCGGAACGCATTGAGGATGGCGTTTAGCAAGGCAGCTCTACCTTCCCTCCCGCAGCTTCAATCTTAGCCTGGGCGGACGGAGAGCATTTGTCGACACGGACAACGAGCTTCTTGGTGATGTCGCCGTCACCAAGGACCTTCACCAGAGCGGAGGTCTTCTTGATGATGTTCTTGGCAACGAGAGCCTCGTGGTCGACGACGGCGCCATCCTCAAAACGATCGTTCAGAAGCGAAACGTTCACCGGGATGTACTCCACACGGTTGCGGTTCGTGAAACCGGGGAGCTTGGGGAGGCGCATCGCAAGCTTCATCTGGCCACCCTCGAAGCCCGGGCCCTTCCCGCCGCCAGAACGAGACTTCTGACCCTTCTGGCCGCGACCGGCGGTGGTGCCACCGTGACCGGAGTTGCCGCGACCGACGCGCTTGCGGTTCTTACGCGAACCGGGCGCGGGATAAAGATTGTGCAGCTGCATTACTGGCTCCTAAAATTCCTCGACAGAAACGAGATGACGAACCTTGAAGATCATGCCCCTGATAGAAGGGTTGTCCTCATGCTCGGCAACATCGTTAATTCGATGAAGGCCCAGCGACCTCAAGGTGTCGCGCTGATCCTGCGGATGACCGATCTTGCTTCTAATCTGCTTCACGCGAAGCATCTTCGTGTTCTCAGCCATAGTTACGCGTTCTCCTTACCGACGAACATCTGAGCAACCGAGATGCCGCGACGGGAAGCGGCGGCCTCATTGCTCTCGAGGCGGGACAGACCCTCGGCCGCAGCCTTGACGATGTTCATAGCGTTGCTCGTGCCGAGCGACTTGCCGAGAATGTTCTTGATACCGGCGAGCTCGCAGAGGGCGCGCACGGGGCCGCGGCAATGATGCCGGTACCGGGGACGGCGGGCCTCAGAATGACGCGGCCGGCGCCGAAGTGGCCGAGAACCTCGTGGGGAATGGTGCCCTCTTCGGTGACGGGGACAAAGAACAGGTTCTTCTTCGCGTCCTCGATGCCCTTCTGGATGGCCAGGGGGACTTCGGCGGACTTGCCCATGCCGACACCGACGGTACCCTTGCCGTCGCCGACGACGACAAGCGCGGAGAGGGACATGCGACGGCCGCCCTTAACCGTCTTGGAGACGCGGTTGATGAAGACGACTCGCTCCTCGAACTCGGGAGCGGGAGCCGCGTTCTGCTGATGATTGTTTCGAGCCATGCTTTTCACTCCTTCTAGAATGCCAAGCCGGCGCTGCGGGCTCCGTCAGCAAGCGCGGCGACACGACCATGATACAGGTGCCCACCGCGATCGAAGGCGACTTTCGTAATACCCGCCTCAATAGCGCGCTTGCCGACGAGCTCGCCGACAAACTTAGCAGCCTCCTTGTTGGAGCCAAGCATACCGGTTGCCTTGAACTCAGGGTCGAGCGTGGAGGCGGAGCAGAGGGTGCAGCCCTTCACGTCATCGATGACCTGAGCATAGATGTGCATATTCGTACGGTTGACACACAGGCGCGGGCGCTCCGGGGTACCGGAGATCTTACCGCGGACCCTGCGATGGCGACGAGCGAGACGCTCCTGCTTCGCCTTGTGCTTGTTCATACACGTCTCCTTGCTCAACGACCGCAACATGTTGTGCGGTGCGACCTCAACTACTTAGAAGCCTTGCCCAGCTTACGACGGACGACCTCGCCGTCGTAACGGATGCCCTTGCCCTTGTAGGGTTCAGGAGGACGGTTGGCGCGAATGTCAGCAGCGACCTGGCCGACCCTCTGGTTGTCGATACCCTTGACGAGGATGTGGGTGTTGTCCGGAACCTCGAAGGAAATGCCGGGTTCGGGAACGACGATCACGGGGTGGGAATAACCGAGAGACATCTCAAGGTTGGCCCCCTTCAGAGCGGCGCGGTAGCCGACGCCCTGAAGCTCAAGCTTCTTCGTAAAGCCTTCGGAAACACCGACGACCATGTTGTGGAGCAGGGCGCGCGTAAGGCCGTGCATGGCACGGCTGGTGCGCGAGTCATCAGGACGGGTGACGATAATCTCGTTGCCCTCCTGCTTGATGGTCAGAAGTTCGTAGAAAGACTTGCTCAGTTCGCCCTTGGGCCCCTTGACGGTGACATTGGTACCGTCAATGACCACCTCAACGCCGGCAGGGACCGGGATGGGCTTCTTACCGATACGAGACACGGTGGTTGCTCCTTTCCTGTTGGTCCGCTACCAGACGTAGGCGATGACTTCGCCGCCGACGCCGAGCTTGCGCGCGTCGCGGTCGGTCATGACGCCCTTCGAAGTAGAGACGATGGCGATGCCAAGGCCGCCAAGAACACGGGGCAGCTCTTCTTTGCCGACGTACTTGCGAAGGCCGGGCTTCGAGATGCGACGAATCCCGCGAATGACCTTCGAACGACGCTCGCCATATTTAAGGGTGATAACAAGGACGTCACGGGGGGTGTTGGGCTGAACCGAGTACTCGGCGATGTAGCCCTCTTCCTGCATGACGCGAGCGATCTCGACGAGAATCTTGCTCGTGGGCATCGAGACCGTGGCCTTGTTCGCAGAATTTGCATTACGAATGCGCGTAAGCATATCCGCGATCGGGTCACTCAAATTCATGTGAATCCTCCTATGGTTCTTGATGAGACTGCCCGACGGTTCGTCAAAACCCGTAGATTTGACGCCTGTCTAAACAGATCCCCGGCAACAATGCCTACCAGCTCGCCTTTTTGACACCGGGGAGTTCGCCGTTGCAGGCAAGCTCGCGGAAACAAACACGGCACAGACCGAACTTGCGATAATACGCACGGGGACGGCCGCAACGCATGCAACGGTTGTGCTGACGTGTCGAGAACTTGGGCTCGCGCTTCGCAGCAGCGATCATCGACTTCTTAGCCACTCTTCCTCCTTTACAAAAACTTGCAATCTTCTTGACCAGCAATTAGAAACAAAGGGACGAACCCTTTACTTCTTGAAGGGGAACCCGAGGGCACGAAGCAGAGCCTCGCCCTCCTCGTCTGTCTTCGCGGTGGTGACGAAGGTGATATCCATGCCGCGGACCCTGTCGATCTTGTCGAACGGAATCTCAGGGAAGATCTGCTGCTCGACAACGCCGAAGGAGTAGTTGCCGTTGCCATCGAAAGACTTGGCGGAAAGGCCGCGGAAGTCGCGGATACGGGGGATGGCGATGGAGATGAGGCGGTCGAAGAACTCCCACATGCGATCCTGGCGCAGGGTGACCTTGCAGCCGATGGGCATGCCCTCGCGAAGGTGGAACGCCGCGATGGACTTGCGGGCGCGGGCGATCATAGGCTGCTGACCGGTAATCATGCGGAGGTCGTTCACGGCGGCGTCGATGGCCTTGGAGTCGGACGTTGCCTCGCCGACGCCCATGTTCACGACGATCTTCTCGAGCTTAGGGATCAGATGGACGTTCTTGTACTCAAAACGCTCCTGAAGAGCAGGACGGACAACTTCGAGGTACTGCTTCTTCAGACGAGGTGCTTCGGACATTGCTTCTCCTTTACGGGGTTTTAAGTGTCAGATTACCAACCTGACACCTCCCGGACCTAAACCGGGAGCCAACTTTTAAATAATAATGGCTTCCCCCACAGAAAGCGTAGAGGAAGCCATAAATTCACAGCTTATATAAAGAGCTCTGAAAAAGTGTCCGTAAAGCCTTTAGAACTCAGCGGAGCACTTCTTGCAGATACGGACCTTCTTGCCCTCGGCGTTCCAGCCGTGGCCCACGCGCGTGGGCTTGCCGCACTTGGGGCAGACGAGCTGAACCCTGGAGACGTAAATCGGCGCCTCTTTGGTGATGATGCCGCCGCGGGGGTTCGCCTGCGAGGGGCGCACGGACTTCTTCATGAGCGCAACGCCTTTGACAACGACCCTGCCCTCGCTCGGAAGGGCGCGGAGAATCTCACCGGTAGCGCCAGCGTCCTTGCCAGAGAGAACCTTGACGACGTCGCCCTTGCGGACGTTAAGCTTTGCCATATGACCCACTTCTCCTTACAGCGTCTCGGGAGCAAGCGACGCGATCTTCAAATACTTACGATCGCGCAACTCGCGAGCCACGGGGCCGAAAACACGCGTGCCTTTCGGGTTGCCAGACGCATCGATAAGGACCGCCGCGTTGTCGTCGAAACGGATGTAGCTGCCATCCTTACGACGAATCTCCTTCTTGGTACGAACAACGACGCAGCGCACAACGGCGCCCTTCTTGACGGAGCCGTTGGGAAGGGCATCCTGCACCGCGCAGATAATAACATCGCCAACGCCGGCGTAACGACGCCTGGAACCACCGAGAACCTTGATGCACTTCACCTTGCGTGCACCGGAGTTGTCGGCGACGTTGAGCATAGTCTCAGTCTGAATCATCGCATCCTCCGATTGAATGCTACAGGCGGCAGAGGTAGGTCCGATAAAGCGACTTACATGCCGCGAGCCAAATCAAAAACACAAACCCAGCGCGCGAACTACTTCGCGTGCTCGACGATCTCGACGAGACGCCAGCGCTTCGTAGCGGAGAGCGGACGAGTCTCCATAACGCGAACAGTGTCGCCCACGGTGACCTCGTTGTTCTCGTCATGGCAGTGAAGCTTCTTGCTCTTGAGCATCATCTTGCCATACTTCGGGTGGGCTTTGCGCTCGGTAATCTTCAGAACGAAGGACTTGTCACCCATGATGGACACGACCACGCCCTGACGAACCTTACGGTTATTACGCTCCTCGCTCATTGTTACTCCATGTTCTTCTGGGCAGCGATTTCACGCGCACGAATCTCAGTAAGGATGCGAGCCACGTCCTTCTTGACAATCGACAGACGGGCGGTGTTGTCCAACTGGCTCGTAGCGGCCTGAAAACGAAGGTTGAACAGCTCGGAACGGCACTCTTTCAGCTTCTCCTGAAGCTGATTGTCATCAAGCGCCCTAATCTCAGCAGGCTTCATTAGTTGCTCTCCTTCGCGTCCTGGGATGCACGGGAGATAACCTTGGTCTTGATAGGCAGCTTATGGGCAGCCAGACGCAGGGCCTCCATAGCGACAGCCTCTTCGACGCCATTGATCTCGAACATGACACGGCCGGGCTTGACAACGGCCACCCAGCCCTCGGGGTTGCCCTTACCCTTGCCCATACGAGTCTCAGCGGGCTTCTTGGTGACGGGCTTGTCGGGGAAGATGGTGATCCAAACGCGACCGCCACGCTTCATGTAACGCGTCATGGCGATACGAGCGGCCTCGATCTGACGGTTGGTGATCCAGTGGGGCTCCATGGCAACGAGGCCGTAATCACCGAAGTTCAGCTCGGTCCAACCTTTTGCGTGGCCCTTCATGGAGCCGCGCATCACCTTGCGGTGCTCAATGCGCTTAGGTGCAAGCATGCCTACTACCTCCTACCTTCGGTGCGGGCGTTGCGACGAGGACGAGGGGCACCCTCAAGGGCGGGGTTAGGCGCAGGCTGGCCGGGAAGCTTCTCGCCCAGGTAGATCCAAACCTTGACACCGCAGGAACCCATGATCGTGTGAGCGGTCGCAATGCCGTAGTCGATCTTGGCGCGGAGGGTGTGCAGCGGCACACGGCCCTCACGATACCACTCGCGACGACCCATCTCGGCGCCGCCGAGACGACCGGAGCACTGAATCCTGATGCCCTTGGCGCCGGACTTGCGGGCGGACTGGACGGCCTTGCGCATGGCGCGGCGGAAGGCGACGCGCTGCTCGAGCTGCTCGGCGATGCTCTGGGCGACCAGGGTGGCGTCGAGCTCGGGGCGCTTGACCTCGACGACCTCGACGGCGAGGTTGCCGCCGGTCTTGCCGGAGACCTTCTCGATGTCCTTGCGGAGCGTGTCGATCTCGGTGCCCTTCTTGCCGATCACGATGCCGGGACGGGCGGTGTAGATGGTGACGCGGACCTTGTCGCCGGCGCGGTCGATCTCGACGCGGGAAAGGGCGGCGTCCTTGAGACGGGCGGTCAGGAACTTGCGGATGGCAAGGTCGCTCTCAAGCGTGTCCTTGTAATCCTTACCCGAGTACCAGCGAGAACGCCAATCCTCGGTAACGCCGAGGCGGAATCCAATCGGATGGACTTTCTGTCCCATGAGCGATTACGCCTCCTTCCGAGGAGCGACGACAACGGTGATGTGGCTGGAGCGCTTGTTGATGCGCGAGGCGGAACCCTTGGCGCGGGCGCGGATGCGCTTGAGCGTAGGGCCCTCGTCGACATAGGTCTCCTTGACATAAAGCGTCTCGGGGCGCATGTCGAAGTTGTTCTCAGCGTTGGCGATGGCGCTGTTCAGAACCTTTGCGACGGTTTCGGCCGCCGAACGCTCAGAGAAAGCAAGGATGGTCTGAGCGTCCTTGATGTTTTTGCCGCGGATCTGGTCCACGACAAGGCGCACTTTGCGAGGAGAGATCCTCACATAGCGGGCGATGGCCCTAGCTTCCATGACTTTGTTCTCCTGCTCGCTCATTACCTCTTGCCCTTATCTGCCGAATGGCCACGGAACGTACGGGTGGGAGCAAACTCGCCCAGCTTATGGCCGACCATAGACTCAGTGACGTACACAGGGACATGCTTGCGACCGTCGTGGACAGCGATGGTATGACCGACCATCTCAGGGAAGATGGTGCTCGCACGAGACCAGGTCTTGACAACCTGCTTGTCGCCAGACTCGTTCATCGCAATGATACGACCAAGGAGCCTCGGCTCGACAAAAGGGCCCTTCTTGAGACTTCTGCTCATTTACGTGTTCTCCTTCTTGGGCTACTTCTTGCGGCGACGGATGATCATGTGGTTGGAACGCTTCTTCCTGTCGCGCGTCTTGTAGCCCTTGCTCGGCATACCCCAAGGCGAAACAGAGGCACGACCGGAGGTGTGGTTCTTGCCCTCGCCGCCGCCGTGAGGGTGGTCGACAGGGTTCATAGCCGTACCGCGGACCGTAGGACGAATGCCGAGCCAACGGCTGCGACCGGCCTTGCCGATCGAGATGTTCGAGTGATCCGCGTTGCCGACCTCGCCGATGGTGGCGCGGCAGGTAAGCAGGATGCGACGCATCTCGGAGGAAGGCATGCGCACGATCGCGTACTTGCCCTCCTTGCCCATCAGCTGGAGCGAGGTGCCGGCGGAGCGGGCGATGGCCGCACCCTTGCCAGGCTGGAACTCGACAGCGTGGATGAGCGTACCCACGGGGATGTCGGCAAGCGGCATGGCGTTGCCGGGCTTGATGTCGGCGCCGGCGCCGCTCACGATGGTGTCGCCCACCATGAGGCCCTTCGGGTGAAGGATGTAAGCCTTCTGTCCGTCCTCGTACTCGACGAGGGCGATGCGGGCGCTGCGGTTCGGGTCGTACTCGATGGTAAGCACCTTGGCGGGCACACCGTCGCGGTTGCGCTTGAAATCGATGACGCGGTACATGCGCTTGTGACCGCCGCCGCGATGACGCATGGTCACGCGACCCTTGTTGTTGCGGCCGGCCTTCTTGTGAAGCGGCTCGAGAAGCGGCTTGTAGGGCTCGGTGGCGGTGATTTCCGCAAAGTCGGAAACCGTCTGGAAGCGCCTACCCGGCGACGTCGGCTTGTACTGCTTGATTCCCATGAAAATCTCCTCTCGTCCGATTGCCGCTCGACGTATGGGATTGAGGCCTGTGTTGCCTCCGCCTGCGACTCCGGACAACCACGGTTCCGGGTGTATCCACTATACACCACAGAAAAATCCTTGCCCGGGTGTTACCCCGGGCTCTGAACCAAAACTAACCTTACGCCTGGTTACCGAAAATCTCGATGGTGTCGCCCTCGGCAAGCGTGACAACAGCCTTCTTCCAGGTGCGGGTGTAACCAGACTGAACGCGGACGCGCTTCGGCTTGGGCTTCACCCAGCAGGTGTTAACCCTCGTCACATGGACGCCGAAGATATCCTCGATAGCGCGGCGAATCTGAGGCTTATCAGCCCTGCGATCGACCTCGAACGTGAACTTGTTCATTTCCATCTTGTCGAACGCCGCCTCGGTGATGACGGGGCGGACGATGACGTTGCGCGGATCGTAAACCGACATTATGCAAGCACCTCCCCAAGACGAGTCGCAACGGGCTCGGCAAGAACGAGGACGTTGTTGTCAAGCATGAAATACGTGTCAATCTCACGGTCAAAGAGAACCGTGACCTTCGGGAGGTTGCGGAAGGAAAGCGCCGTGTCGACGTCGTCCTCGTTGAGCGCGATGGTCACGCGCTTGCCCTCGAGACCGAGGTTCTTGATGAACTTGACGGCCTCCTTGGTGCAGGGCTTCTCAAAATCGAAGTGATCGATGACAAGGAGCTCGTTGTCAGCACGCTTGGCAGAAAGAGCGCTGCGCATGGCAAGCTTGATCTCCTTCTTATTCATGCTGAACGAGTGGTCGCGAGGGGTCGGTCCGAAGACGACGCCGCCGCCACGCCACTGGGGAGCGCGAATCGAACCCTGACGGGCACGACCGGTGCCCTTCTGACGCCACGGCTTGCGGCCGCCGCCGCTGACCTGGGAACGACCCTTCGTGGAATGGGTGCCGGCGCGGTCGAGAGCCATGAGATAGCGAACGCACTGGTGCATGACCGGGATGTTCGGCGTCTCCAGACCGTAAACGTTATCGGACACCTCAAGGTCGGCGACCTTTTCGCCCCCGATGTTTTTAACCTCAATGATGCACATTGCCTGTCTCCTTAAGCCTAGGGCTGAACGTGTCGTGGGCCCGTTAGGCCATGCGAACGATGACGAGTCCGTTTTTGGCACCAGGCACAGCTCCGCGCACAAGAATCAGGTTCTGCTCCTCGTCGATGCGAACCACCTGGAGATTACGCACGGTCACGCGCTTGTTGCCCATCTGACCAGGCATCCTGACGCCCTTGTGAACGCGAGAGGGCGTGGAGCACTGGCCGACCGAGCCGTGGGTGCGCTGGAAGTGCGAACCGTGGGTGGTAGGACCGGAGTTGAAGTGGTGACGCTTGATGGTGCCCTGGAAGCCCTTACCCTTGGAGCGACCGATGACGTCGACCTTGGCCACCTCGGCGAAGTCCGCGACGGAGACGACCTCGCCGCAGGAATGCTCCTCGCCTTCGGGGACGCGGACCTCGCGAAGGTACTTGACAGGCTTGACGCCGGCCTTCTCGAAGTGGCCGCGCATGGGCTTGTTGACCTTGTGGTCCTTAATGTCGCCGAAACCAATCTGGACGGCGCAGTACCCGTCGGACTCGACGGTCTTCACCTGCGAGACAGCGCAGGGACCTGCTTGGATGACCGTGACGGGAACGACTTCGTCCTTGTCGTTCCACACCTGAGTCATCCCGATCTTGCGACCCAAAATCGTGTTGATCATAGTGATCCTTACCTCGGGCGGTCATAGGGCCTTGGGCTGGGCATTCCAACCCTCCTAGCGGACCGCAAACGACTAACGCTATGCAAGAAGCACAGCCGTCGTAGTATAAGACCACAGCGACTGTGCTTCCTGTAAAATCGAAAAATTCACGGGATTCCTGTATCAAACAGGAATCACCAGAACCTCGTCGAAAAGACGGGGTCCGGAAAGCGAACTCGACCTAGAGCTTGATGTCGATGTCGACGCCAGCCGGAAGGTCGAGCCTCATGAGCGAGTCGACAGTCGCGGGCGTCGGGTCGAGGATGTCGATGAGACGCTTGTGAGTCTTCATCTCGAACTGCTCGCGCGAGTCCTTGTTCACGTGGGGCGAACGGATGACGGTATAGAGGCTGCGCTCGGTGGGCAGCGGAATGGGGCCGGAGACACGGGCGCCGGTCTGAAGAGCGGTGTCGACGATCAGCTTGCTCGACTGGTCGACGATCTCATGGTCGAAGCCCTTGAGACGGATTCGGATTTTCTGAGTGGACACTGGAGACCTCCAAAATTCTAGGGTAAGGCTTTCGCCGAGCGCAGTAGCGCCCCCCAAACTGACCCAACTGCTTGTGCGTTACGCCTTGCCGGACTTGCAAGCCACCTCGTCAGCGAGGGCCTTGGGAACAGGCTCGTAGGCGCTGAAGATCATGGTGTAGGACGCGCGGCCCTGCGTAGCGCTGCGCAGGTCGGTAGCGTAGCCGAACATCTCGCCCAGCGGCACCTTGGCCTTGATGACCTTGGCGTTCTTGCGGTCTTCCATGCCCTCGATCTTGCCGCGGCGGCCGGAGAGGTTGCCCATGACGTCGCCCATGTACTGCTCGGGGGTCACGACCTCGACGGCCATGACGGGCTCGAGAAGGATGGGGCTGGACTTGCGGAGCGCCTCCTTGATGGCCATCGAACCGGCGATCTTAAAGGCCGCCTCGGAGGAGTCGACCTCGTGATAGGAGCCGTCGATGAGCTCGACGCGGATGTCGACCGTGGGGAAGCCGGCGATGACGCCGCTCTCGAGGGCCTCCTGGATGCCCTTGTCGACCGAGGGGATGTACTCCTTGGGGATGACGCCGCCGACGACCTTGTTCTCGAACTCGTAGCCGGAACCGGCGGGCAGGGGCTCCATGTTGATGACGCAGTGACCGTACTGGCCGTGGCCGCCCGTCTGACGGACGAACTTGCCCTCGACGTTCTGGACAGCCTTGCCGGCGGTCTCCCTGTAGGCGACCTGGGGCTTGCCGACGTTCGCCTCGACCTTGAACTCGCGAAGCAGACGGTCGACGATGATCTCGAGGTGAAGCTCGCCCATGCCGGCGATGATCGTCTGGCCGGTCTCGGGGTTGGTGTGGACCTTGAAGGTCGGGTCCTCCTCCGCGAGCTTCATGAGGCCAATCTCGAGCTTGGTCTGCTCGTCGCGGCTCTTGGGCTCGACAGCGATGTCGATGACCGGCTCGGGGAACACCATGGACTCGAGGATGACGGGCGCGTTCTCGTCGCAGAGCGTGTCGCCGGTCGTGGTGTTCTTGAGACCCACGACGGCGACGATGTCGCCGGCGGAGCAGGAGTCGCGGTCGATACGGTCGTTCGCGTTCATCTCAAGGATGCGGCCGATACGCTCGCGGCCGTCCTTCGACGAGTTGAGCACATACGAGCCGGAGTCGAGCTTACCCGAGTAGATGCGCAGGTAGGTGAGCTTGCCGACGTAGGGGTCGGTCATGATCTTGAACGCAAGGGCGCTGAAGGGCTCCTTCGGGTCGGCCTTGCGGTCGGTCGCCTCGTCGGTCTTGGGGTTGACGCCCTTGATCGCGGGAATGTCGATCGGGCTCGGCAGGTAGTCGACCATGGCGTCGAGCAGCTCCTGGACACCCTTGTTCTTGTAGGCCGAGCCGACGAGGACGGGGTGGAGCTGGCAGGCGATGGTACCCTTGCGGATGGCGGCCTTGAGCCTCTCCACAGGGATCTCCTCGCCCTCGAGAACCATCTCCATGAGCTCGTCGTCGAAGTTGGCGGCCTCCTCGAGCAGCTCCTCGCGCTTGATGGCGGCGATGTCAGCGAACTCGTCGGGGATGGCGGCCATGGGCTCGGGATAGGTCATGCCCTTGTCATCGGCCTTGAAGTCCCACGCGGTCATGGTCACGAGGTCGATGAGGCCCCAGAAGCGGTCCTCCTCGCCCATGGGCACCTGGATGGCGACGGCAGGGGCGTCGAGACGGTCGTGCATGGTCTCGATGGCGGCCCAGAAGTCGGCGCCGGTGCGGTCGTACTTGTTCATGAAGGCAATGCGGGGCACGCCATAGGTCTCGGCCTGACGCCAGACGGTCTCGGACTGCGGCTGGACGCCTGCGACGGAGTCAAAGACAGCGACGGCGCCGTCAAGGACGCGCAGCGAGCGCTCGACCTCAGCGGTGAAGTCGACGTGGCCGGGGGTGTCGATGATCTGGATGCGGTACTCCTCGCCGTCCTTCATCCAGGCGCAGGTCGTTGCGGCGGACGTGATGGTCACGCCGCGCTCCTGCTCCTGAATCATCCAGTCCATCTTCGCGGCGCCCTCGTGGACCTCGCCGATCTTGTGGGTCTTGCCGGTGTAGTACAGGATGCGTTCGGTGGTAGTGGTCTTACCCGCATCGATATGGGCCATGATGCCGACGTTACGCGTATCGGCAAGAATGTTCTTTTTGGCCATGCAATCCATTCTCCTCGTATATCAAAATCTAAAGAAGTTGCACGCGCTCGGCGACGCCGGGCGTGGGGAAACTTTGATTACCAGCGATAATGCGAGAAGGCACGGTTCGCTTCCGCCATCTTGTAGGTGTCCTCACGCTTCTTGACCGAGCCGCCGACGCCGTTGGAGGCGTCGAGGATCTCGTTCGCGAGGCGCTC
This sequence comes from uncultured Coriobacteriaceae bacterium, assembly GCA_964390275.1. Lineage (GTDB taxonomy): Bacteria > Actinomycetota > Coriobacteriia > Coriobacteriales > UMGS124 > CAYMHQ01. The sequence continues at coordinate 6,526 of CAYMHQ010000031.1, read as the reverse complement.
CACCATCGTCTTCTCCTTGCGCTCGCGGGAGTACTTCACAAGCCAGCGAAGACCGACGGCAGTCGCACGACGGGAGTTGACCTCCATGGGCACCTGGTAGGTGGCGCCGCCGACGCGCTTGGCCTTGGTCTCAAGCGTCGGCTTGATGTTGTCCATGGCCTTGCGGAAGGTGGCGATGGGGTCGCCGCCGGTCTTCTCGGCGACGATGTCGAAGGCACCGTAGACGATGCGCTCCGCGAGGGACTTCTTGCCGTCGAGCATGATCTTGTTGATGAGCTGGGTCACCAGACGGTTGTTGTACACGAAATCAGGCGAAACTTCGCGACGCACTGCGGCATTACGACGAGACATTCAGTAACTCTCCTCAAAGGTATTGCCTGCTAGAAGGCACAGGCGACTCTACGTGAACTGGAGCGTCGACTTACTTCGGACGCTTGGCGCCGTAGCGGGAGCGCGCCTTCTTGCGGTTGGCGACGGCGGCGCAGTCGTACGCGCCGCGGATGACCTTGTAACGAACGCCAGGGAGGTCGCGGACACGGCCACCGCGGATGAGGACGATCGAGTGCTCCTGGAGGTTGTGACCCTCGCCGGGGATGTAGGCGGTGGTCTCGATGCCGTTCACGAGACGGACACGGCAGACCTTACGAAGAGCCGAGTTCGGCTTCTTGGGGCTGGTGGTATAAACACGGGTGCAGACGCCGCGCTTCTGGGGATTGCCCTTGAGAGCCGCGTTCTTCGACTTCGACGCGACCTTGGTGCGCCCCTGACGGACGAGCTGGTTGATAGTAGGCAAAGCTGATCTCCTTCGAAATAGGTAATCCAGACTACGGTCTTGACCCGGTCCGTAGCCCGGACAGGTCACGGTGTGACAGAATATTCCTCATCGTCGCAGATGTCAAAATGCCACGGGGCCGGGCGTGTCCATAACACCAAATCTTTCGCCGCAGGTAAAACGGCCTTGATGACAAATCCAAGCTGGCAAATAGCGGCGAAAAGGCGGGGCCACTTGATACAGAAGCGCCCCGTCTGCATGGATACTACATACAGACGGGGCGCCTAAAAACATTCTATCGAGCCGTCTCGGACGAGACGAAGCCGGCTGCCGGCCTAGTACTCGTCTTCCTCAGAGCCGTCCTCGTCGGCGAACAGCGCATCGAGCGCGCTCATGTCGTCGGTCAGAAGGTCCTCGGAGGACTCCTTCTGCTCAGCCGGCGCGGAGGTGGCATGACCGCGCGTAAGGTTGAGCAGGGCGTCGAGCGACTCGTAGTTCTCGTTGATGATGTCGTCGCCGACCGAGGAGCTCGTGGAGCCGCCAATCATCTCGTCGTCGTAGTGGCGGACGGGCGGCATGGAGGAGCCCAGCATGATATCGTCGCCGTCGGGCGAGAACACCATCTCGAGGAGCTGCGAGATGTCGTCCGCGTCCGCGACGGACTCGTCAGGCTCGAGGATAAAGAGCAGGTCGCGCGCCTCAAGGCCGTCGCGAAGCTCCTCGATTGCCTTGGCGCCAATGCCGTCGATGCGCAGCAGGTCGTCCTCGGTCTTGCCAATGAGGTCGCCGACGGTCTCGATGCCAACCTCGCTGAACTTGTTCGTCCAGCGCTGCGAGACGCCGAGGTCGTCGAACAGGTAGAGCTTCGCGTCCTCCGGGGAGAGCGTGTGGCCGTTGTGGGACATGGCGCCGGACTCGAGACCGTACCCACCCTTGGAGCCGACCCACTCGAGCTGCCTGGGAAGGCGCTCCTCGATCTGACGGAGCTCGTCGGGAGCCCACTCGGGCAGCGTGTCGGTCGAGCGCGAGGACCCGTCGATGCGCTTGCCGTGATACGTGAGCGGGACGTTGCGGTACGCCTCGAGGCCCGTGCCGGCGGGGATGCGCTTACCGATGATGACGTTCGCCTTGAGGTCGCCGAGATGGTCCTCTTTGCCCTCGATGGCGGCCTTGGTGAGGACCTCGGCCGTGCGTTCGAACGAAGCGGACGCGAGCCAGGAGTCGGACGCCATGGCGGCGCGCACGATGCCGAGGATGACGGGCTGCGCCTTGGGCGGAACCTTGCCCTCGACCTGGAGGCTCGTGACCATGTCCTCGAACTCGTGCCTGTCGACGTACTGGTTGAGCAGATAGGGCGAGTCGCCGGTGTCGGTGACGCGGACCCTGCGCAGCATCTGGCGTGCGATGACCTCGATGTGCTTCTCGTTCAGCTCGACGCCCTGGCCCGTGTAGACGTCCTTGACCGTCTTGACGAAGCGGTGCATGGTCGTGGCGGTGTCGGTAAGGGCGCGCAGCTGCTTGAAGTCCATGAAGCCCTTGGTGAGCTGGTCGCCGGCCTTGATCGCCTGACCGTCGACCAGACCGTCCATCACGTCGCGCTCGCTCACGCGCGTCTCGAAGGACTCACCGGTCTCCTGGTTGTTGACGATTAGGACGACGTCGCCGGCGTCCTTGGTCATGTGCAGGTAGCCGGAGACCGTCGAGAGCACGGCCTCGCGACCGCCGACGATCTTGGAGTTCTTGACCGAGACGATGTTGAACGCGCGGGAGACGAAGGGCAGGCCCTGCGTGATGTCCTCCTCGCCCGCGACGCCGCCCGAGTGGATCGTGCGCATCGTGAGCTGCGTACCGGGCTCGCCGATGGACTGCGCCGCGATGGCGCCGACCGCGGAGCCGATGTTGACAGGACGCCTGTTGGACAGGTCCCAGCCGTAGCACTTCTGGCAGACGCCGTTCTTGCAGCGGCAGGTGACGACCGAGCGAAGGCGCACGGACGTGAGTCCAGCGTCGACGAACGACCTCAGGCTCGGGCGGTCGGCGGACGTCGTGGCGACGTTCTCGACGCTCGCGATGAAGCTGTCCTTGTTCGCGATAATCTCACCGGTCTCAGGGTCGGCCACGACCTCGAAGACGCAGCGGCCGATAAGGTCGGAGTTCAGGCCGCCTTTCTCGTCGAACAGGTCGTAGTCGACGCCCTCCTGCGTCTCGCAGTCCTCCTCGCGCACGATGACGTCCTGGGCGACGTCGATGAGGCGGCGCGTCAGGTAGCCGGAGTCCGACGTGTGGGACGCGGTGTCGACGAGGCCCTTGCGCGCACCGTACGTCGAGAGGAAGTACTCGAGCGTGGAGAGGCCCTCGCGGAAGTTCGACTTGATCGGGAGCTCCAGGGCATCGGGGCCGATGACCTTGAGGTCGCGCGGGTCGGTGTCGGGCGACAGGGGCTTCTTGGTGTTCAGAACCTTCTTGGTGTTGACGTCCGCCATGAGGCCGCGCATGCCGGCGAGCTGACGGAGCTGGGTGATCGAGCCTCGCGCGCCGGAGTCGGCCATCATGAAGATGGGGTTGTCCTGGTCGAAGCCCTTCTCCATCTCCTTGGCGACCTGCTGGGCGGCCGTGTTCCAGATGTCGATGACGCCGCGGCGGCGCTCATCGATGGTGACGAGGCCCTCCTCGGCCTGCTCGTCGATCTCCTCGACCGCGGCGTCGGCCTCGGCGAGGATGGCCGCCTTCGCCTCACGGGGAATGACGGCGTCCCAGACGGAGATCGTCAGGCCGGCGAGCGTCGCGTAGTGGAAACCGACCGACTTGAGGCCGTCGAGGATGGTCTCGACCTGCGAGACGGGATAGCGGTCGCAGCAGTCGTTGACGAGGGACGAGACGTCCTTCTTCTTGATCTGGAAGTTGATGAACGGGTAGTCGCGGGGGAACACACCGTTCAAGATGATGCGGCCGACCGTCGTGACGATTCGCTCCCCCGCCTTGTGAGCCTCGGCGGAGTCGGCGTGGCCGAACTTGTCCCAGACGACCGTGTCGCGCTTGAGGCGAACCTGGATAGGCTGATGCAGGTCGAGGCCCGAGTGCGCCTCATAGGCGTTCTCCGCGTCGGAGAAGTTCGCGTAGGCGCGAAGCTCGTTCCCCTCCTCCACCTCGTCGATCTTCGTCACATAGTACATGCCGATGATCATGTCCTGCGAAGGCACCGTGAGCACCTTGCCGGACGCCGGGGAGCGCAGGTTGTTGGCCGAGAGCATGAGGACGCGGGCCTCCGCCTGGGCCTCGGCGCACAGGGGCACGTGCACCGACATCTGGTCGCCGTCGAAGTCCGCGTTGAACGGGGCGCAGACGAGCGGGTGAAGGTGGATGGCCTTGCCCTCGATGAGGACGGGCTCGAACGCCTGGATCGAAAGTCGGTGAAGGGTAGGAGCGCGGTTGAGCAGAACGAGACGGTCGGTGATGACCTCCTCGAGCACGTCCCACACATAGGGCATGTTGCGCTCGATGGCCTTCTTGGCGCCCTTGATGTTGTCCGCCTTGGCGGTCTCGACGAGACGCTTCATGACGAACGGCTTGAACAGCTCGAGCGCCATGGTCTTGGGCAGGCCGCACTGATGCAACTTGAGCTGCGGGTCGACGACGATGACCGAACGGCCGGAGTAGTCGACGCGCTTGCCGAGCAGGTTCTGACGGAAGCGGCCCTGCTTGCCCTTGAGGGACTCGGCGAGCGACTTCAGCGGACGACCGCCGCGCCCGGTGACGGGACGACCGCGGCGCCCGTTGTCGAACAGCGCGTCGACGGCCTCCTGAAGCATGCGCTTCTCGTTGTTCACGATAATCTCAGGTGCGTCGAGGTCGAGCAGCCTCTTGAGACGGTTGTTGCGGTTGATGACGCGACGGTAGAGGTCGTTGAGGTCGGACGCCGCGAACCTGCCGCCGTCGAGCTGGACCATGGGTCGAAGGTCGGGCGGGATGACGGGGATGACGTCGAGGATCATGTTGGTCGGGGAGCTGCCGCCCTTGAGGAAGGCGTCGACCACCTCGAGGCGCTTGACAGCCTTCGCGCGCTTCTGGCCCTTGCCCTCGTCGACGATCTGCTTGAGCTCCTCGGCGAGCTTCTCGAGGTCCATGCGCTGAAGGAGGTCGCGAACGGCCTCGGCGCCCATGCCGCCCTCGAAGTACATCTTGTAGTACTTGCGCATCTCGCGGAAGAGCTCCTCGTCGGCGACGAGGTCCTTCACATGGAGGTCCATGAACTCCTCATAGGCCTTCTTGCGGAGCCACTTCTCGTCCTCGAACTCCTCCCTGAGATCCGCGATGTCGGCCGCGACGTCCTCCGGGGAGAGCGTCTCGGGTTCGCCGTCCTCGTTGAGGCCGGCCTCGGCGTCGTCGCGAATCTTCTGCGCCTGGCGCTCGAACTCTGCGTCAAGCTCCTCGATGTCGGCCTCCATCTCCTCCTGGAGGTCGGCGGCGTCTGCCTCGCGGGCGTCGACGTCGACCCAGGTGACGATGTTCGAGGCGAAGTACAGGACCTTCTCGAGGTCCTTGTTCTTGATCTCGAGCAGGGTCGCCATGGGGCTCGACGCGGAGCCCTTGAAGTACCAGATGTGGGAGACCGGCGCCGCAAGCTCGATGTGGCCCATCTGCTCACGGCGGACCTTGGCGCTCGTGACCTCGACGCCGCAGCGCTCGCATACGATGCCCTTGAAGCGCAGGCCCTTGTACTTGCCGCACGAGCACTCCCAGTCCTTGGTGGGACCGAAGATCTTCTCGCAGAACAGGCCGTCCTTCTCGGGCTTGAAGGTGCGGTAGTTGATGGTCTCGGGCTTCTTCACCTCGCCGTGGGACCAACCACGAATCTGATCCGCCGAGGCAAGGCTGATCTTAATCCCGGAAAAATCGTTGTTGTCGAAATCAGCCACTGCTGCTACTCCTTATCGGTGACGCCCGAAACGAACCCGTCGACCACGGCGTCGAACGCGTCGAGGTCGCTCTCGCTGATCACAGGCTCCGAGGCGAACACGTCGTCGTCAAGGTCGTCGAGGGAGGTGACGTCGGTCGCGACCGCAGGCTGAACGGGCGCGGGCTCGGCGGTCGCGGGCTTCTTGACCGCCGTCGGCTCGATGTCGAGCGCGAGCGAGCGAATCTCCTTGACGAGGACCTTGAAGGACTCGGGCACACCCTTCATCGGGATGTTGTCACCCTTGACGATCGACTCGTAGGCCTTGACGCGGCCGTTCGTGTCGTCGGACTTGACCGTCAGAATCTCCTGCAGGACGTTGGACGCGCCGTACGCGTAGAGGGCCCAGACCTCCATCTCGCCGAAGCGCTGGCCGCCGAACTGGGCCTTACCGCCCAGAGGCTGCTGCGTGACGAGGCTGTAGGGGCCGGTCGAGCGCGCGTGGATCTTGTCGTCGACCATGTGGCCGAGCTTGAGGATGTAGCTCGTGCCGACCGTGATGGGACGCGGGAAGCGCTCGCCCGTGCGGCCGTCGAACAGCCACGTCTTGCCCTGCTCGTTCAGCTGGGGGACAAGCTCCTCACGCATGTGCTCGCCGTACTCGTGGCGGGCGCGCGCGATCATGTTCTTGTTGGAACGCTTGATGACGTCGACAATCTCGTCCTCGCTCGCGCCGTCGAAGACGGGCGTCGAGACGTAGGTGGGACCGGGGACGTACTCGTCGCTCTTGGGGTCGGGGTTCCAGCCGTGCGCGGCGGCCCAGCCGAGGTGGCACTCGAGCAGCTGGCCGACGTTCATAC
>CAYMHQ010000030.1:6052-19943 GCA_964390275.1 uncultured Coriobacteriaceae bacterium | reverse complement strand
TCTTGGCGACCCAGCGCGCGGCGTACGCGCCCGAGCGGTCGACCTTGGTGCAGTCCTTGCCGCTGAACGCGCCGCCGCCGTGACGACCCATGCCGCCGTACGTGTCGACGATGATCTTGCGCCCGGTGAGGCCGCAGTCGCCCATGGGGCCGCCCACGACGAAGCGCCCGGTGGGGTTCACGTACACGTCGGCACCCTTCCAGTCGACGCCGTGCGACTCGAAGACGGGGGTCAGGACCTCGCGCACGACGTCCTCGCGGATGGTTGCCTGCGAGACGTCCTCGCCGTGCTGGGTGGAGACGACGACCTTCTCGACGGCGACGGGCATGCCGCCCTCGTAGCGCACGGTGACCTGGGTCTTGCCGTCGGGGCGCAGATAGCCGAGCGTGCCGTCCTTGCGGACCGCGGCGAGGCGCTCGGAGAGGCGGTGCGCGAGGTAGACGGGCATGGGCATGAGCGTGGGCGTCTCGCGGACCGCGTAGCCGAACATCATGCCCTGGTCGCCCGCGCCGATGAGGTCGAGCGGGTCGGACGCCTCGAGGCCGGCCTCCTGCGTCTCGAGGCTCTCGTCGACGCCCTGCGCGATGTCGTGCGACTGGCCGTGGATGGCGGAGAGGACGCTGCAGGTGTCGGCGTCGAACCCGTAGGCGGAGTTATCGTAGCCGATCTTCTTGAGCACACCGCGCGCGATCTGCTCGACGTCGACGTAGGCCTGCGTGCGGACCTCGCCGGCGACCATGATGAGGCCCGTGGTCGCGAGGCACTCGCACGCGCAGCGCGCCTGCGCGACGTCGGCGGGCTCGCCGGAGGGCGAGACATAGCCTTTGACCTGGAGCTCGCGCTCCTTGGTGAGGATCGCGTCGAGGACGGCGTCCGAAATCTGGTCGCAGACCTTGTCCGGGTGGCCCTCGGTCACGCTCTCGGAGGTGAACAGGAAGTCTCGGTTGTGGTGGAGCGTCATGAATGACCCCTTCTCAGGCGCGCACGGGCGCCGGCGCGCGGGGGCATCCCCCCGCTGGTTCGGTATGTGAAAGGGGTCTTGAGGTGTCCCACGAGTCCCCATCTTCCAGGCTTCGCGGCGCCGACGTACGGTTGGCCGCGGCCTGCCGAGAATTGGCACCGTTTCCGTCGGGCGCATGGCCGCGGAATGGTTGCCGGAGCGTCATAGGGCTCGGTCCCTCGACTCGAACGGGGCGCGGGCGGTCTCGCGCCGCTCCCCCTCCAGATGGATGCCGCAACCTTACTCCCTCCCCCGCCCCGTGTCCCCGTGGAACGCGCCCATCACGGGTCTTCCACAGAAACGGCCCCCGAAGGGGCCGTCTGCCGGATGAAGCAAGTTGTCGCGACGAGGTCGAGGGCCTTCGAAGGCCCCGCCCCGGCCGTCTAGGCGGCGATGCCGAACCTCACGAACTCGACGAACGAGTCGCGGAGCCGGTCGTAGTCGTAGTCGGGTCCCATCTCGCAGACCACGCCGACGGTCATGCCGAGGACGGCCCCCACGATCGCGCTCGCGAAGAAGCGCGGGTCGACGCCCTGACGAACGGAACCCTCGAGCTTGCCGCGCTCGATCTGGGCCGAGACGAGGTTGAGCAGCCTGTCCCTGAACCCGTCGTAGGCGTCGAGCCCCAGACGGGCGGCGTCGCGCTCGTGGAGCGTGCTGAGGACGAGGCGCGCGAGCGGGGCGTTCTCCTTGATCATCGCGACGTACGCGTCGGCGAAGCGCTGGAGGGCGTCGGCGGCGGAGACGGCGTTCGCGCAGGCGCCCTCGAACTTCTCGATCAGCCTCTGCAGCTCGTCCGAGACCACCTCGCCCACGATCTCGCCGGTGTCCGAGAAGTAGTAGTAGAGCGAGGCCCTGCTCACCCCGGCGTCGCGGGCGATGTCGGAGAGGGAGAGGTCCGCGCTGCCGCCGCTCTCGATGAGGGAGGCCGCCGCGTCGAGGATCCTCTGGCGCGTGCGCGCGCCTTTGTTCGTGGATCTGGCAAGACGGGAAACCATGCCGTGTTCCTTTCCAGGGTTAAAGCAGACGGGGGCGCGCGGGCGCGGGCGAAAGACGCCCGGCAATCCCACGCGCCCCCGCGGGTGTTACAGGTCGATCAGGGGGTGCAGGCGGTTGAACGTGACCGTCCTGCGGTGACGCGCGACGAGGCAGGTGATCACGAAGGACACGACGAGCACGCACGCGAGGAACGTGACGTCGCCCACGAGCGGGTCGAGCGAGATGCCGCTCATGATGCTCTTGAGGCCGGCGACGACGTACGTCATGGGCAGATAGGGCGAGATGACCTGGAAGAACTCGGGCGAGGTCTCGATCGGGAACGTGCCGGCGGCGCTCGTGAGCTGCAGCATCAGGAAGATGATGGCCACGAACTTGCCGGAGAACCCGAAGAGCGCCATGAACGTCTGGAGCAGCGCGTTGAACGCGACCATCACGAGCAGCGCGAACAGGTAGAACTCGACGATGTAGTTGATCGTGAAGCCGAGCACAAACTGCAGCGCCAGGCAGAGCAGGAGCGTCTGGGCGACGCCGATCAGAAGGACGGGGGCGATGCCGCAGAACGCGGCGATCGCAGGGTTCGCACCAGAGCAGATGAGGCGGTTGTTGAGCGGCTTCACGAGGAACGTGTTCATGAGGGCGCCGACCCACAGGCCGAGGGCCATGAAGTACGGGGCGAAGCCGGTGCCGTAGTTCTCGACGGTGGTGTAGTTCTCGGTGTCGACATCGACGGGCGCGCTCATCATCTCGGACATCGTGTCGATCTTCTCCTCCGTGAGGGAGGGAAGCTTCTCGACGCCGTCCGAGAGGCCCTGCGAGAGCTCGTCCGCGCCGTCCTTGGCGTCGGAGAGGCCGTCGGCGAGGGTCGAGCTGCCGTCGTAGAGCTGCTGCACGCCGTCCTTGAGGCTGTTCGCGCCGTCGGAGAGCGAGGAGGCGCCGTCCTTGAGGGTGTCCGCACCGTCCTTGAGCTGGTCGGCGCCGTCAGAGGCGCTCACCGCGCCGTCGTAGAGCTGCGAGGCGCCGTCGGCGAGCTGGCCCGCGCCGCTCGCTGCCGAGACGACGCCGAAGTACAGGTCGCTCGAGCCGTCGAGCAGCGACACGGCGCCGTCGGCGAGCTGGCCCGCGCCGGAGACGGCGCTCGCAACGCCCTCGTCGAGCTGGTCGGCGCCGTCCTTGAGCTGGGCCACGCCGTCGACGAGGCCGGTCTGGGTCGCCGTGCCGTTCACGCCGTCGGTAAGCGTGACCGCGCCCTCGGCCAGCGCGCTGACGCCCGTCTGGAGCGTGGCGACGCCGTCGTCGAGCTGGGTCGCGCCGTCCTTGGCCGACTGGGCGCCCGTCGCGAGGCTCGAGGCGCCGTCGGCGACCTGGTCGATGCCGGCCGAGAGAGTGGTGGAGCCAGAGGACGCGGAGGCGAGGCCCGAGGAGAGCGTGGCCGCGCCGGAAGCGAGGCTCTGGGAGCCGGCGACGAGGCCGGGGTTCGAGGAGGTGCCGTCACCGTTGAGGCCGGCCTGGATCTGCTGGACGCCCGCGGAGATCGTCGCGGCGCCCGACGCGGCAGACTGCGCGCCGGCGTTAACCTGCGTTGCACCGGAGAGCAGGCCGCCGTCGCCGTCGACGCCGCTCTGGAGGGTCACGAGGCCCTGGTAGACCTGGGTGGCGCCGTTGGAGAGGGCCTTGACGGAGTCGACGAGGCCGGTCTGGCCCTCGGTGCCCACGACGGCGTCGACCATGGCGGACGTCTCGGCGGACGCCGTCGCGAGGCCGGTCGCGAGCTGGGAGGTGGCGGAGACGAGGCCGGGGTTCTCGGAGGTGCCGTCGCCGTCGAAGCCGGCGGCGAGGGTCGTGAGGCCGGTGGTCACCGCAGCGGAGCCGTCCTTGAGCGCGGTCATGTTTTCAGAGCAGCCCGAGACGGTCGCGGACACGGTGGCTGCGGACACGAGCTCGTCGGAGGCGTCAGCCGCGAGGGTCGTCGCGGTGGTCGAGAGGTCGGAGGCCGTCGTCGAGGCGCCCGTCAGGCCGTCGTCGACCGTGGCGGCGTTCGTCTGCGCGTCGGATGCGCCCTGCGCGGCAGAGGCGAGCGAGGCGGAGACGCTCCCCTCGCCGTCGGCCAGGCTCACACGCGCCGCGGCGAGCCCGCCGGAGACGGTGCCCACCTGGCCGGTCGCCGCGGCGACGTAGCCGCTGGCGGTGCCCAGATCGGTCTGCGCAACGCCGACAGCGTCGCGAAGCGCGCTCGCGGAGGTGGCGTCGATCGACCCCGCGCCCTCGAGCGCCGAGATCTCGTCGAGCACCGCCTGGAGGTCGGTCCCGACCGTGCCGACGGACGTCGTGGCGCCGGCGAGCGACTCGGAGGCGCCGGCGGCGCCGGCCTCGGAGACCGAGAGCGAGGCGCCCTCCCCCTCGCCGTAGAGGGACGAGAGGGTGCCGGAGGCGGCGGCGACGTCGGCGGAGACGGCCGCGGTCTCCTCGACGAGGGAGTCGGCGGCGGACTTCATTCCGTCGAAGGTCCCCTGGAGGCTCGTGGCGTACGCGGACACGGTGCCGGCGGTCTCGGCGATGCCCTGGATCTCGGTCTGGAAACCGCCCGCGAGCATCGCCGCGAGCGTGAGGGCGTCGCTCATGGAGGAGACGCCCGAGGAGACCTGGGTCGCGCCGTTCACGAGCGTGCCCTCTGTCTCGGCGTCGCCGATCGAGGTGCGGACCGTCTGCACGCCCGAGGCGATCGACGAGGAGGCTGTCGCGGCGGAGTCAAGGCCGTCGGAGAGCTCCTGCACACCGTCGACGAGGTTGCCGTCACCCTCGGTGAGGGCGCTGACCAGGGTGGACATGCCGGAGGCGACCGCGCCGGCGCCGGGCACGAGGCCGGTCACCGAGCGTCCGGTCGAGGGGTCGGTGTAGCCGGAGAGGGCGCTCGAGACGCTCTGCACGCCGCCGAGGAGCGACGCGGTGCCCGCGGAGAGCGTGTCGAGGCCGCTGGAGAGGCTCGCGGTGCCCGCGGCGAGGCCGGGGTTCGTCGCGGTCCCGTCGCCGTTCACGCCGGCGGCGAGGAGCTCGACGCCGCCCTCGATCGACTCGGCGCCGGACTGCAGGGTCTGCGCGCCCGAGGAGAGGGTGCCCAGGCCGTCGGAGAGGCTGACCGCGCCGTCCTGGAGCGAGGAGACGCCGGTCACGAGCTGGTCGGCGCCGTCCTTGAGGTCGGAGAGGCCGTCGACGAGCTGCGAGGTGCCGTCCTTGAGCGTGTCGGAGCCCTCGCTCAGCTGTGTCGTGGCGGAGATGAGGCCGGGGTTCTCCGAGGTCCCGTCGCCGTTCACGCCGTCGGCCAGGCGCGCGACGCCGTCCACGAGGTCGCTCGCGCCGTCGGCGAGCTGGGACGAGCCGTCCTTGAGCTGCACCGCGCCGGACGCGAGCGAGGCGGCGCCGTCCTTGAGGTCGGCCGCGCCCGAAGTGAGCGTCGCGGAGCCGGTCTGGAGCTGGGACATGCCGTCGACGAGGGTCGAGCCGCCGTCCTTGAGGCTCGAGGCGCCGTCCTTGATCTGGGAGACGCCGTCGGCGAGGTCGCCCGCGCCGTCGGCGAGCGTGCCGGCGCCGTCGAGCAGCTGCGAGGCGCCGTCGGCGAGGTCGCCCGCGCCGTCGTTGGCGTCCTTGAGGCCGTCGCGCAGGTCCTTCGAGCCGTCGTAGGCGTCGCCGATGCCGTCGGCGAGCTCGGCCGAGCCGTCGACCGCCTCCTGGAGGCTGTCGGTCGAGTCGGCCACCTCGGTCAGGATCGTGTCGAAGTAGGTCTCCGAAATCGTACTGTTAAGTTGAGCTTGAATCTTCTGCATCGCCGAGGCGCCGATCATCGTGGCGATGAGGTTCTTGCCCTCGTTCTTGACAAGGACGATCTCGCCCTTCTCGGGGTCGTCGCCCTCGGCGCTCGCCACCTTCTCGGAGAGGTCCTCGGGGATGTAGACCTCGAGGTAGTAGTAGCCGTCGTCGATGCCCTTGCTGGCGGTGTCGGCGTCGACGAACTCCCACTTCATCCCCTCGTCGGCCTCCTGGAGCTTCTCGACCAGCTCCTCGCCCACGTTGAGCGAGGAGCCGTCGTCGAGCTCGGCGCCCTGGTCCTCGTTGACCACGGCGACGGGGACCTTGTCGATGTTGCCGTACGGGTCGTAGAAGGCCCAGAGGTAGAGGGCACCGTAGATGAGCGGGATGCAGATGATGGCGAACATGGCCACCTTCATGCCGAACGACCCTCTCGCGTTCTGGAAGTCGAGCAGCGCGAAGCGAAGCCCGCGCAACGGGTTACGCATTGACGGTCACCCCCTCCTTGTCACTGGCTGGCTGGTTGTTTGCAGGCTGGACAGACTGGACAGAACTCTTAACCTCGACTTGAGGCTCAGGTAGTGTAGACACGACAGCAGGCGCGCTCGAAGCAGGGGCTTCAACCTCAACTTGAGGCAGAGACTGAAGCCGAGCCTCGCCCTGAGCGGGGAGCGCTACGAGCTGCTCGGTCGCCTGGTTCGCGACCTTGCGGTCATGCTCGCGGATAGCGTCACGCTGGCGGCGCGCCGCGTCCGAGATCGGGATCGCCAGGTCCGCGTAGGCGGCGAGCTCGTAGTCGGTGCAGGCGACCACGACCGTCACGCCGCGCTCGTGGGAGATGCCCGCGAGCTCCTCCATGATCTTGCGGCTCTGGTAGCGCGTGAGGTCCGACTCGATGTTGTCGACCACGAGCAGCGCGGGGTCGCCCACCAGCCCGAGCGCGATGCCGAAGCGCACGTACGTCATGCGGTCGAGCGTCTCGATCTTGCGCTTGGCGACGTCCTCGAAGCCCCACTCGGCGAGGAAGGAGCGCACCGACCTCCTCCCCGACCGCTTCGAGCACAGGTTGAGCTCGGCCGCGGCGACGCGCTGCACCGTGAGGACCGGCTGCACCTCGTTCACGAGCTCGAAGAACCCGAGTCCTGACATCGCGCGCACCTTGGAGCGTCGGAGCGGCAGCGAGTACCCCCCGACGACGAGCTTCCCCGACGTCTGCTTCATGCGGCCCGCGAGCGTGAGCAGCAGCTCCGTCTTGCCCTCGCCGTGCTGCGCGACGATGGAGCAGAACGAGCCGCGCGGGATGTCGAGGTTCACGTCGACGTAGGCGCTGCGCATCGGCATCTTCAGACTCAGGTCGCGGGCCACGATGAACGGCTCGCCGATCGCGGGCAGTTCCTTTTTAGCCATCTCATCCTCTCAGTCTCCCGTCGCGAGGACGGGTGAACGGTCGAATTTTTGACGTGATGCATTATGCCCCAACTGTGGCGCTGCAGACTTGTTTTTGACAGCTTGTCAGTTTTTTCAACTTCATTTTCAAAATTCCGGCACCTCGTCCACACCCTGCCGACACCGCCCCGAAACATTCGACCGCCTCCTTCCCGTGCCGCGCGTGCTCATCTTCTTGAAGTGGCCGCCCACGCTCCCACGCGCGGCCCCGTTCGCCTTATAATCGCCCCCGCAAGGTTTAGACCGACGAGGGGCGAGACAGGCAGCGCGCCTCCCCCGCCCCGCGCCCAATCGATTGGAGTTCCTGTGTCAGGTCAGATTCGCGTGCGCTTCGCGCCGTCCCCCACCGGGCGGCTGCACATCGGAGGCGCCCGTACGGCAATCTACAACTGGGCGTTCGCACGCGCCAACGGCGGCACGTTCGTGCTGCGCATCGACGACACCGACCCCGAGCGCTCGACGGTGGAGAACACCGAGCAGATCCTGCGCTCGCTCAAGTGGCTCGGCCTCGACTGGGACGAGGGCCCCGAGGTCGGCGGCGACCACGGCCCCTACTTTCAGACCCAGCGCGCCGACCGCTACCAGGCGGCGCTCGAGCGTCTCATCGAGAGCGGCAACGCGTACCCCTGCTTCTGCACGCCCGAGGAGCTCGAGGCCTCGCGCAAGGCGGCCCACGAGCGCGGCGACTCGTTCCAGGGCTACCAGCGCACCTGCCGCGACCTCGACCCGACCGAGGCCCGCGCGCGCATCGACGCCGGCGAGCCCCACGTCTGGCGCCTCAGGGTGCCCGACGGCCACGGCCCCGTCGTCGTGAACGACATCGTGCACGGCCCCTGCGTCTTCGAGGCGAAGGAGCTCGACGACATGGTGCTCGTGCGCAGCGACGGCACCCCCACGTACAACTTCGCGACCGTGGTGGACGACGGCGAGATGGGGATCACCCACATCATCCGCGGCGACGACCACCTCTCGAACACCCCGCGCCAGATTCTCGTGTTCGAGGCGCTCGGCTATGAGACGCCCGCCTTCGCGCACCTGTCGATGATTCTCGGCCCCGACGGCAAGAAGCTCAGCAAGCGCCACGGCGCGACGAGCGTCGAAGAGTACCGCGACCGCGGTTTCCTGCCCGAGGCCACGGTGAACTACCTGGCCCTGCTCGGCTGGTCGCTCGACGGCGAGACGACCGTCGTGAGGCCCGAGGAGATTGCACGCCACTTCTCGCTCGAGCGCATCAGCAAGAACCCCTCGATCTTCGACGAGGAGAAGCTCGTCTGGATGAACGGCGAGTACATGGCCGCGATGTCCGACGCCGAGTTCTCGCAGCGCATCCTCGTCCCCCAGCTCGCCGCGGCCGGCCTGGCCGAGGAGGGCGCCTACGAGACGAAGTCCGCGTGGTTCGACCTGCTCTCGAGCATCCTCAAGCCGCGCTGCCGCCTCGCCGGCGAGGTCGTCGAGAAGGCGCGGTTCCTGTTCGGCGAGCTCGAGTACGACGAGACGTCGGTCGCGAAGAACCTCGCGAAGGAGGGCGCGTGCGCTGTCCTTGACGCCGCGATCGAGGCGCTCGAGGCCGTTGGCGAGGACGCGTGGCAGGCCGCCGCGATCGACGCCGCACTCGAGCCGCTCCCCGAGCGCCTCGCCTCCAACAAGCGCAAGGTGTTCCAGGCCATCCGCGTCGCCGAGTGCGGCAACCAGGTCTCGCCGCCCCTCGGCGAGTCGATGGAGCTTCTCGGCCGCGCGACCGCCCTCCAGCGCCTCGCTGACGCGAGGAAGCTCACCGTGGGCTAACCCGCCCAATCGCGCAGGCAGGTCAACACGGCACGAAAGCCAGGGGAGGTCGCGCACGCCGCGCGGCCTCCCCTTTTCATGCCGAAAATCCGGGCAGACACCCCGGTGCGGGGCCGGGGGCGGGCCCTCACATCGCCGCAAAACGGCCCTTTTTCCTACCGTTCGCCGGTAACGGTTGAAATCGATACAGAAACGTAACATGCGCCCTTTAAGGTGAGCAGTTAATCTACCGCGGCGCATAGGTGTCCGATAGATAGAACGCACGCCCGGTCGCGTTTGGCGGCCCCCATCGAAAGAGAAAGGCAGCGCTATGAACGACACGTTCCAGAACCATGGCATGACGAGGCGGGCTTTTGTGGGCGGGGCGATGGCAACCGCCGCGGCCCTCGCGATGGCCGGACACGGGACGAGCGTCGCACTGGCCGACGACGAGCCCCAGTACGGCGGCACCCTCAGGTACTACATCACCAACCCGGTCGCCATCGAGCCGTTCGGCGCCGAGGAGAACCAGGGCGTCGAGGTCATCTTCAACCTCTTCGAGCCCCTCTGCGAGTACGACTTCGAGAAGGGCGAGGTCGTCCCCGTCGCCTGCGAGAGCTGGGACGTCAACGACGTCGCCGACGAGTTCACCTTCCACCTCCGCAAGGAGTGCACGTTCCACGACGGCACGCCCGTCACCTCGAAGGACTACAAGTACGCGTGGGAGCGCCTCTGCAACGCGAACTTCAAGCCGCAGCCCTCGTCGCTCGGCTACAAGCTCTCCCAGATCAGCGGCGCCGACGAGATGATGGCCGGCGAGGGCACCGAGCTCGACGTCGAGTGCCCCGACGACTACACGCTCATCGTCCACCTCAAGGCCCCGTTCGCCGACTTCCCCTCGATCGTCTCCGAGCGCGCGACCTGCCCGGTCCCCTACGGCTGCACCGACACCGAGGAGGACTTCCAGAAGTTCCGCGTCGCCCCGATCGGCAACGGCCCCTTCAAGATGAAGGGCCAGTGGGAAGACGGCCAGTACATCATGATCGAGCGCTACGAGGACTACTGGGGTGAGAAGCCGTACATCGACGGCGTCAACTTCCTCGTCTTCAGCAGCGACGACACCGCGTGGATCCAGTTCGAGGCGGGCGACCTCGACTTCCTCATGATCTCCTCCGGCCACTTCAACGAGGTTAAGGAGCGCTACGGCGTGGCCGAGGACGGCTACACCGCTCAGCCCGGCCAGCAGGGCCTCTTTGGCGACGAGACGTCGATCTACTACCTCATCTGCAACAACGAGGACGAGATCATGTCCAACAAGGACCTGCGCATCGCCATCTCGTACGCGGTCGACAGGCAGCTCATCTGCGACACCGTCCTCCAGGGCACCCGCTCCCCCGCGACCAACATGCTCGCGGCGAGCGTCCCCGGCTCCGTCGAGGGCGCCTGGGCCTACACCAGCGTCACCGCTGACACCGAGAAGGCCGCCGAGTACTTCGACAAGGCCGGCTATCCTGCGGACGCGAGCGGCAAGCGCGACCTCACGCTGACCTTCTCTAGCAACACCGGCTCCTCGAACGAGGACATCATGCAGATGGTCATGGCCAACCTCGAGGCCTGCGGCGTCACCTGCGAGCTCCAGCTCCAGGAGTGGGCGTCCTACATCTCCAACCTCCAGAGCGGGAACTACATGATCGGCCGTCTGGGCTGGACCATCCAGGTCCCCTACGCCGACGCCGTCCTCCAGCCCCTGTTCTACACCGGCAGCGGCGACAACAACTCGAGCTACACGAACCCCGAGTTCGACGCCGCGATCGACGCCGCCCGCCAGATCGTCGACGACGACGAGCGCATGAAGGCCTACCAGGACGCCAACGCGATCGTCGCCGAGGACTTCCCGGTCATCCCGATGTTCTACTACAAGCACACCTACGTCGTCTCCAGCCGCGTGCACGACTTCTTCTACACGCCGTCCGGCTACATCAAGCTCACGAAGTGCTGGCTCTCCGAGTAGGCACGCGACATCCCGGCGGGCGGGACCGGTGAGGAGCCGCTTCCGCCCGCCTGAGCGCTGATCTCGCAGAAGCGCCGAGGGCGTCGATGATTCGAAGGAGCCGTATCAGACGGCTCGAAGTCACGACGATTGACGCGACAACAAGCGGCACGACAAAGAAAGCCCCGGGATGCCCGATTCAGACGGCGTCCCGGGGCTTTTACATTACGGGTGAAATCGACGGTCGCGAGACGAAACGACGCCATGGCGCGAGGCTCGACAGCCTACGACAGGTCAGCCCTCGGCGACAATCGCCTCCGCGGTCGCCTCGAGGATCGCTGTGAGACCGCGGACCATGTCCTCGACCGCCATGCTCGGCTCGCCCGCGCAGGCGTCTGTGGCGGCCTGCGACGACATGAGCGGCACATGGACGAAGCCGGCCCTCACCTGCGGGAACCTGTTCGCGCAGCAGTCGAGCACGGCGTACATGAGATGGTTGCACACATAGGTTCCCGCCGTGTTGCTGACCGAGGCCGGGACGCCGCAGGCCCTGACGCGCCGGACGCACTCCGTCACGGGGAGCGTGGCGAAATACGCGGCGGGACCGCCCTCGACGACCGGGTCGCCCCGCCGGACCGCGCCGGCGTTGTCGGGGCTCTCGCAGTCGTCGACGTTGATCGCGACCCGCTCGACCGTGATGTCGGCCCTTCCCCGCGCCTGCCCCACCATGACGACGGCGAGCGGTCGCGCCCTCTCGACAGCCTCGACCGCGACCTGGGAGCATCCCTCGTAGGTCACGGGAATCTCCGCGCGCTCGACCGTGAAGCCGCCCACCGTGCGGGGCATGCGCTTGATGATCTCGAGCGCGGGGTTCTCCGCAAGCCCACCGAACGGCTGGAAACCGGTCAGCAGAATCGTCTTCTCGTTCATCGGGTCCTCTCCCATCGTCTGCTCTCCCCTATCGCCGTCGTCGCGGCGCGCTCGAACAGTGTATCCCCTCGAGGTGGACATCAAGCCGATCTTCCGTCGGCGCCCTCGCCGAAAGCCTCGGGTCGCTCCCCAGCCGGCGTCTCCTCACGGGCGGCGAGGTCGTCGATCCGCAGCGTCGCGGTGCGCCTACGCCTCGCCGGCCTGCGCACGTCAGAGCCACGCGAGCCGCGGCGTCCCCGACTCGCGGGGGCGAGCCCGGTGCCGCTCACGACGACGTAGGACCGACGGCCGTGGAACGGGTTCATGAGACGAAGCTTCTTCGAGGCGGCGTCGCGCAGCTCGACTGTCCGGCGGCGGGCGATGCGCATGGAGTCCCTGACGCCCTCGTAGCCCACATGCGCCTCGCCGAACTCACGGTAGCGATCGGCGGGGGTCAGCTTTGAGCGCAGGCCGAGCAGGCAGGAGCACACGACGACCGGCCCGTAGAACGTGACGAACCGCCAAAGCACCACACCGACGGTCGTCATGGACCCGAGCGCCCCGCCGAAGAACACCGCGAACCCGCCCTCGGCCCCGCCGGTCCCGCCCGGCAGCGGCACAGCGGTCATGATGAGTTGCACGAACGCCGCGGCGCAGACGGAGTCGACGAGCCCGATCGCCGAGCCGCCGAGGGCGTGCACGACGCAGTAGGGCACGAGGTACAGGCAGACGAGCTGGAGCAGGGTGATGACGATCGCGATAGCCACGACGCCCGGGTGGCTCACGGCGGAGCGCGTGGCCCCCGCATATGAGTCGACCTCGTCATCGACGCGCCGATGCATCGCGTCGGGGTCCTTGATGATGCGAAGCCTGCGGTATGAGAGAAGCCTCACGCAGAAATGGGCGACGCGCCGCACGAGACCGGGAAAGAACATGACCGCCACAAGGCCGGCCATGATGAGGACGTGCACGGAGAACGCGAAGAAGGACACGAGGACGACGTTGCCGTACGCCTCCTCGAAGAACGAGAACCGGGAGACGAGGACCGTCCCGCCGAGCACGGTGACAGCGGCCTGATAGATGAAGAACTTTGTCAGCTGAACAGCCGTGGCGTCGCCCACCTTGAGGCCCGACTGCGAGAGGCGGACGATCTGGGCGGGCGGACCGCCGCACTGACCGGGCGTCAGATACCCGAACACGACGCCCGAGGCGGCCGTGCTCAGCAGGTCGAGAAGGCCCATGCGGACGCCGGCGAGCATCCCCGCGCAGCGGTAGCAGAGCACATCGAACAGATAGTACGCGACGAAGCACAGAACGGCGAGGGTGAACCAGGTCTTGTCGGCGCTCTTGAGCGCGTCGAAGAACGAGCCCGCCGTGCCGGAGGCGAACAGCCACACGAGGAAGACCGCGACGACGGGGACGACGAACACGAGCCCGAAGCGGAACGCCCGGTTGCTGTCCTTCCCCTTGCCGCCCCCGCCGCTCGCACCCCTCTCAGCGGAATTCGGGGGGCGACGCGAGGGCGGGCGCAGACGGCCGCGCCTCCGGCCTGTCGCACGCACGACGACGCTCACTGGCTTGTACTCCATACCGGTCTTCCTTTGCTGGTCTTCAGTCGCGGTCCCGGGCGAGAAGTCGTCCGGGCGGGCGTCCGGCGCGGAACAGGCCGGATGAAGGCTAAGATACCCAAAACGGCCTTCCTCGCCGCTGTCGGACACGCAAACTCAACCCCGCCGGCGTTCAAACCCGACCGAAAGCCCCACGGAGAATCGAACGGATACAAAAACAGGCCGCCAAGACTCCTCAGCGGCCTGTCATAATGTTTGGTAGCCCGTACCAGATTCGAACTGGTGATCTCCGCCTTGAGAGGGCGATGTCCTAAACCGCTAGACGAACGGGCCATTCATGAACCCGTGAGAAGAAGAAATGGTAGCCCGTACCAGATTCGAACTGGTGATCTCCGCCTTGAGAGGGCGATGTCC
>CAYMHQ010000030.1:0-5952 GCA_964390275.1 uncultured Coriobacteriaceae bacterium | reverse complement strand
TAAACCGCTAGACGAACGGGCCATTCTCACAATCTCACTGGCTGGGATAGAGGGAGTCGAACCCCCATTGACGGAACCAGAATCCGCTGTCCTGCCATTAGACGATATCCCAAGGACTTCGTTGTCGTAACCGAAGCGCGTTTTTGTATATTACGGAATCGCGTTCCCCATGTCAACAACGAGTTTGAAAATCCTTCGACCTGTGGAGACGAAATGGAGAGACTCGCCAAACCTCGTGCTTATGCAGGCGATTTGACCCCTCATCCCGCCATTCCATGCTACTTTCTTCCCCGGCAGGACGCAATCCCGCGTCACGCCGCGACCATCCGCCCGAAAGGCATCGCATGCAGCACATCGACTTCAACAACGTCAGGTTCTCGATGGCGTTCACCACCGCCAAGCAGCTCAACAAAAGCACGCTCCCCGAGATCTCCTTCGCCGGGAGGTCGAACGTCGGGAAGTCATCACTCATCAACAAGATCTTCAACCGCAAGTCGCTCGCCAAGGTGTCGTCGACCCCGGGCAAGACGGCCTCGATCAACTTCTACGACGCCGGCGTCGTGCACTTCGTCGACCTGCCGGGGTACGGCTACGCGCAGGTCTCGAAGTCCGAGAAGGTGCGCTGGGCGTCCATGATCGAGGGGTACTTCGAGCAAGACCGCCGTTTCGCCACCGTGTGCACCCTCGTCGACATCCGCCACGAGGCGAGCACGCTCGACGTGGACATGGTGCGCTTCCTGAACGACCGACGCCTCCCCTACGCCGTCATCCTCACCAAAGCGGACAAGATCGCGCCGACCAAGGCGCCCGACCAGCGGGACATGCTGCGCGAGCAGCTCGGGGTCCCCAAGCGCATCCCCATGTTCATAACCTCGAGCTCGCAGGGGACCGGCATCGAGGAGGTCCGCGCCTACTTCGAGTCGCTCCTGTAGCCCAAGCGGCGAGCCGGTGAGACCACGCATTGCGTCATCGGACCCACGGCATCAGCCAACGTCACCGGTTCGCATCACCCTTCGAACCCGTCATCGTCCCTGAGAGCGCTGCCCGTAGCCGCCGCCACGGCGAGCTCGTCGCAGCGCTCGTTGTATTCATGGCCGGCGTGCCCCTTGAGCCAGGAGAACGTGACGACGTGCGGCTCCTTTGCCTTCATGAGCCGCTTCCACAGGTCGACGTTCTTCACGGGGTCCTTAGACGCCGTGGTCCAGCCGCGCCTGACCCATCCCTGGATCCAGTGCTGGTTGAACGCGTTCACGACGTACTGCGAGTCTGAGCGGACCTCGACGTTGCACGGCCGCTTGAGCGCCTCGAGCGCGGCGATGACGCCCATGAGCTCCATCCGGTTGTTCGTCGTCCGGCGATAGCCTCCCGACAGCTCGAGCTTGTGGAGCGTCCCGGCGGGGTCGGTGTAGAGAAGGACCGAGCCGTAGCCTCCCGGGCCGGGATTCCCCCGAGAAGACCCGTCGCTGTACACCACAACGTCCATGACATCCCGCCTATCCGACTCGAAGCCCGCCTCCGGGTCCTGTCTCCCTTAAACCAGTCTCTCTGAAACATGCCTCGCGGAGGACCCCGCGAGGCGGCGTGCAATGATACATCAAGCAGCCGATCGACACTCGCGAGCCTAACCTCTCGGATGGGCGCGCTCGGAGACCTCGCGCAGGCGCTCGGGGCTCAGATGCGTGTAGATCTGGGTCGTCGAGAGGCTCGCATGGCCGAGCATCTCCTGGACGCTCCTCAGGTCGGCCCCGCCGTCGAGCAGCTCGGTGGCGAACGTGTGGCGCATGGTATGCGGACTCGTGAGCGCGTCGAGGCCGACGGAGCCGGAGAGTCTGTCGAAGCGACGCCGCAGGGAGTCGGCCGACATGCGCCGGCCCTGCGAGTTGATGAAGAGCGCCTTCTCGGCACAGGGTGCCTTGTCGGCTCGGGACTCCTTCAGGGCGTCGCCCTGAGGCGCGCCCGCACCGTCGACGCCGCCCGGGGAGGTTTCCCCTGTGTCGGGGGCGGATGCCTTGCGCCTCCCGCGGACGCCGGCCCGCGCAATGAGGACCGGGCGCCCCATCCGGACGTAGTCGTCGACCGCTTCGAGAGCGACGGGGTACACGGGGACGATGCGCTCCTTGCTCCCCTTGCCGAACAGGCGCACGGTGCGCGAGACGCGGTCGACGTCCCCCACGTCGAGCGCCGAGAGCTCGCCGATGCGGGCGCCGCAGGCGTTGAGGAGCTCGAGCATGGCGCGGTCGCGCAGTCCCTCAGGCGTCGAGGCGTCGACCGCCTCGAGCAGGGACTCGACCTCCTCGTTCGTGAGGACGTGGGGCAGACGGCGCGGCAGCTTGGGACTCGCGAGCGTCGCCGTGGGGTTGACGTCGACGATGCCCTTCCGCGTGAGCCATCCGTAGAAGGAGCGTATCGACGAGAGCCGCCGCGCCACCGTGGTGCGGGCGTACCGCCCTCCGTCGAGCGACGCCAGGTACCTGCGGCAGTCGCGATGTTCGAGCGCGAGACCGTCCACCCCGTTCTCGTCGAGCCATTCGAGGAACGCGTCGATGTCGCCCTCATAGGCGCGCACGGTGTGCCGGGAGTAGTTCGCCGTGCGGGCGAGGTAGCCGAGGAACTCGCCCTCCTCGTCTTTCAGCAGGGACGCATGGTCGGGCCCGCCGGTCTGCGCCGTCACCTCGCGCCCTCGTCCTCGCTCGCGGCGACGGCCTCGGCGCCGCGTTCGTCGAAGGGCGAGGGAATCTCGGAGGCGGAGGGCAGGGGCACGACCTGCGCGGCCCCGTCGCACCATGCCTCGAGGTCGGCGAGCGCGCGCTTCGAGTAGGCGAGGTACCTGTCGCGCTTCGCCATCCTCCCGCGACCCTCGAGCGCGGGGAAGAGCCCGAAGTTCGCGTGCATCGGCTGGTAGTCCTTCGTCTCGGTAGAGGTGGCGTAAGCGACGAGCGAGCCGAGCGCGCATGTGGCGGGAAGCGGGGGCAGGCTCTCCCCGCGAAGCCACGCGAACGTGTTCAGGGCGGCGAGGCGGCCGGTCGCGATGGCCTCGGTGTACCCCTCGGTGCCCGTGATCTGCCCGGCGAACCGAACGCGGTCGTCTCCCCTGAGCGCGAACGTCGAGTCGAGGCAGCGCGGCGAGTCGATGAACGTGTTGCGGTGCATCACGCCGTACCGGAAGAACTCGGCGGACTCGAGCCCGGGGATCATGCGGAACACGCGCCTCTGCTCCGGCCAGGTGAGGTTGGTCTGGAACCCGACGAGGTTGTACGCAGTCCCGTCGCGGTTCTCCTTGCGGAGCTGCACGACCGCCCAGGGGCGCCTCCCCGTGGCGGGGTCGACGATCCCGACCGGCTTGAACGCGCCGAACCTCAGCGCGTCGCGGCCGGTCCTCGCGACCTCCTCGACGGGCTGGCAGGCCTGGAAGAGGTCGCCCCGTTCGAAATCCCTGAGGATCACCCGCTCGGCCCCCACGAGCTCCTCGACGAACGACTCGTAGGTCTCCCTGTCCATGGGGCAGTTGAGGTAGTCGGCCCCCTCCCCGCGCTCGTAGCGTGACTGGGCGAACACCTTGTCGTAGTCGAGCGAGCAGGCGTCGACGATGGGGGCGGCGGCGTCGAAGAACGAGAGCCGCGACGCGCCCACGAGCTCCTCCACGCGGGAGAAGAGGGCGGCCGAGCAGAGCGGCCCCGCCGCGACGACGACGGGACCCTCCCCCGGCACCTCGCGCACCTCGGTGCGCACGAGCTCGATGTTCCCGCGAGCAGCGACCTCCTCCTCGACGAGACGGCTGAACACCTCGCGGTCGACGGCGAGCGCCCCGCCCGCCGGCACGGAGGCGCGCTCAGCCAGGGGGAGGAGCCTGCTGCCCAGGCGACGCAGCTCGGCCTTGAGGAGGCCGGCCGCCGAGTCGATCCTCGTCGCCTTGAGGGAGTTCGAGCAGACGAGCTCCGCCAGGCCCCCCGTCCTGTGCGCCGGGGTCGTCGCCGTCGGGCGCATCTCGAACAGGCGGACCTTGACGCCCATGTCCGCCAGACCGAGCGCGCACTCGCACCCGGCGAGCCCTCCCCCGACCACCGTGACGACCGTCGTCGCGCCGCTATCCGTGAACTGCTCCATCCTTCAACCGTCCTATGCCGTAAGCCTTGTACTCGTCCTTGGTCAGTGAGTATCTTCCGTCCACAAGCCGGCTTACGCAACCTCTCATCTCCAGTCTGCCGAGCAAACGCATCAGCTCCACCGGGTCCATCCCGAGCTGCATCGCGAGCATGCCCGGTGCGACGGGGTACGCGTCGAGCGCCTCAAGCACACGGTTCTCGTTCGCGCGCTCGGCCGGCGCGCCCCCGGCTTCCGGCCGAGCCGCGCCCTCGGAGTGCAGGACGAGGTTGCACTCCCGCCCGAAGTTCCTCGAAAGCGCGATCTCGAGGCATTTCTCGTCCCAGATGGGCATGGCGTTCGTGTCGGAGGCGATGAGGTAGTTCGAGCCGGTCGAGTTGGGCGAGAAGACCGACCCGGGGAACACCAGAACCTCCCTGCCCGCCTCCGTGGCGCTCTGCGCGGTCGAGAACGTGCCCGAGGGCATGCCCGCCTCGCAGATGATGAGAAGCCGCGCGAGCGAGGCGATCACGGCGTTGCGCCTGACGAACGCCCATCTGACCGGCGGGGCGTCCCACGGCTGCAGGGAGACAACCGCGCCGCCCTGCTTCAGCACCGTCTCGAGCATCCCGCGGGCGCTCTTGGGGTAGACGACGTTCGCCCCCGATCCGAGCACGGCGACCACCCTCCCACCCCGGCGGAGCGCCTCCCTCTGGGACGCCTGGTCGCACCCGATGGCGGCGCCTGAGACGACGCTCACGCCCATCTCGGCGGCGACGCGCGCGGAGAGCTCGGCGCACGCGATGCCGTACGGGGTTGCCTTGCGGGCGCCGACGATGGCGACGCTGGGCGCGAGGAGCGCTTCCGGGTCGCCGAGCACGTAGAGTCGCCTGGGCCTGTGCGCGCTCTCGAGCAGCTGGGGCGGGTACAGGTCGTCCTTCTCTGAGATGACCTTCCGCGGGCCCTCGAGCGCGTCGTATCCGTTCACCGTCTTCATAGCGAGATCCCCCTGTCACGATACCCGACCGCCTCGAGCAGGTGGCCCTCGCCCACCTGCTGGCTCTCTTCCATGTCCGCTACGACCCGCGCCACCCTGATGACCGAGACGAGCGCCCGGACGGACAGGGCGTGCGCCTGCATGAGCGACTCGAGGACCGGGCGCGCGTCGCGCCGGACCGCGTTCTCCTCGATCAGCCGCACCAGGTTGCCCTCGCCGAGCACGGTGCCGTCATCCTCGGGAACGGGGACCGGGCCCGCCTTGCCTGCACGCCACTCCCGGAACGCCATCGCCGCCTCGACCCGGTGGCGCATCGTGGCGGACGACTCGGTCCCTCGCGCCTCGAAGAGCTCGGTGGCACTCGGCCGCTCGAGCGAGACCACAAGGTCGATCCTGTCGATGAGGGGTCCCGCGAGCTTTGCGCGGTACGACGCGGCGACCGCGCTCGAGCAGGTGCAGGGTGTGAGCGGGTCCCCCAGGTGCCCGCAGGGGCACGGGTTGCTCGCCGCAACGAGCTGAAAGTCGCTCGGGAACACGTAGCCGCCCTCGACGCGCGTCAGTCGCACGACGCGCTCCTCGAGGGGCTGACGCAGCGACTGGAGCGCCGCGCGGTTGAACTCGCCGAGCTCGTCGAGGAAGAGGACGCCGTTGTGGGCGAGTGAGACCTCCCCCGGCTTGAGCGGCCTCCCTCCCCCGATGAGGCCGCCCATGCTCACAGAATGGTGCGGTGCGCGGAACGGGCGCCGGTGCGCCGCGACCTGGGCGTCCCCGCTCTCGGCCACCGAGTGGATGAGCGCGCATTCGTGGTACTCCTCGTCGGTCATCTCGGGGAGGATCGAGGGGACGCACTTCGCGAGCAGCGTCTTCCCCACGCC
>CAYMHQ010000029.1:12057-20341 GCA_964390275.1 uncultured Coriobacteriaceae bacterium | reverse complement strand
GCTCGCGACCCTAATTCTACGACTGTTATATCAACTCGGAAACTGACTTACCCCGCCTTTTGGTCAAAAAACGAAAAAAGCGATTCCAGCGCGCGGCAGCCCTCAGTCGAGCCCGTCGCGCCACCGCTTGAGCAGCGCCACGTTCACCGCATCCTTATCCGGCGGCTCGCCGGGCATCTCCACGACGACGTCGACATGGGCGAGCTCGGGGCGGCGGACCATGTCCCTGAAGCCCTCCTCGCCGATGCGACCGCGGCCTATCCACTCATGGCGGTCCTTGTTCTCTCCGCGGCCGAACTTACAGTCGTTCGCATGAATCCAGCGCAGACGGCCGGGCCCGCCGCACGCGGTCTCAACCTCCTCGAGCAGGGCCGACCAGCCGTCATGGCAGGAGACGTCGTAGCCCGCGGCCCACGCGTGGCAGGTATCGATGCATATGCCCGCCTCGGACGCGCCGACCCCGCGGGACTCCAGGCAACTGAGGACGGCGCCCAGCTCGGCCATCGTCGTGCCGAACGTGTTTCCCGCGCCGGCCGTGTCCTCGAGGACGACCGGGACGACGCCGCCCGCAGCCCGCGCGAGCTCGAGCGCCTCGAAGACCGTCTGCGCGATGCGCTCGGGGACGGCCTCGCGTGGGAGGTCCCTGCTCGACCCCGTGTGCACGTTGAGCGCAGCGGCCCCGATGCCGTGCGCGCGGACAATCTCGCCGGCGAGGGAGTCGCGCGACTTCTCGAGGACGGCGGGGTCGTCCGAGGCGAGGTTGATGAGGTAGCCCGCGTGGACGAGCATCCTGGGAAACCCGGGGCTGCCGCCGGCGTCATCGCCGTCCCCCTCGCCGCCGTCAGCCGCGGCGGCGCGCGCCTTACGGAGCTGCGAGAGCGTCGTCTCGTTCACCGCAGGGACGGCCCAGGTGCGCGGCGAGCAGCTGAAGACCTGCACGCACTCGCAGCCCGTCTCCCGCGCGTAGGCCGCCATCTTCCGGTAGTCCCCGAACGTGGGGACGTGCGCCCCGATCAGCATTCGCGACACTCCTCTCGCTCGTCTCGCGCGGCGCGTACGGCTCGCCCTTCTCGTCCGCCGGCCGGTCCCGTGGGGAACAGAGTATATCCCGCGCGCCCTTCGTCGGCGCCGGGAACCGCTCGTCGGCGGAATCGTGACGTAACGAAACTTTTACAATTGAGGACGCATCGCACGGCTCCATCGTGCTAAAGTACGCCACATGTCGATTTCGGCCGAGCGTCGTGAGAGGAGGCGGTACCAGATGCAGCGCGCGTTCAACTTCAACGCGGGTCCCGCGGCTTTGCCCGAGGACGTGCTGCGCACCGCCGCCGCCGAGATGCTCGACTACCACGGCACCGGCCTCTCTGTCATGGAGATGAGCCACCGCAGCTCTGCCTTCAAGCAGATCATCGAGACCGCCGAGGCCGACCTGCGCGACCTGCTCGCGATTCCCGAGAACTACGACGTCCTGTTCCTGCAGGGCGGCGGCACACAGCAGTTCGCGATGGTCCCCATGAACCTCATGCACAGCGGCGTCGCCGACTACATCGTGACCGGCACGTGGAGCAAGAAGGCCCTCAACGAGGCCAAGCTCTACGGCACGCCGCACGTCGTGGCGACCGGCGAGGAGAGCTCGTTCACGCGCATCCCCGACTGCAGCGACCTCGCGGTCACGCCCGAGGCCGACTACGTCTACTTCTGCCAGAACGAGACCATCGGCGGCATCCAGTTTCACACGCTGCCGAACGCGCAGGGCAAGACCCTCGTCGCGGACGCCTCGTCGTGCTTCCTCTCAGAGCCCATGGACGTGAGCCGCTACGGCCTCGTCTGGGCGGGCGCGCAGAAGAACGTCGGCCCCGCGGGCACCGTCATCGTCATCGTTCGCAAGGACCTGGTCACCGAGGACGTGTGGCCCGGCACCCCCACGATGCTGCGCTACAAGACGTCGGCCGATTCGGGCTCGCTCTACAACACCCCGCCGTGCTGGGGCATCTACATCTGCGGTCTCGTCTTCAAGTGGATCAAGGAGCAGGGCGGCCTCGAGGCCATGGCCGAGCGCAACCGTCGCAAGGCGGCGCTCCTCTACAACCTCATCGACGAGAGCTCGCTGTTCAGGGGCTACGCCAACCCGGCGGACCGCAGCTACATGAACGTCACGTTCACCACGGGCGACGCCGAGCGCGACGCGGCCTTCATCGCCGCCGCGACCGAGGCGGGCTTTGTGGGCGTCAAGGGCCACCGCAGCTTCGGCGGCATGCGCGCGAGCATCTACAACGCCGTCCCGGTCGAGGCCGTCGAGGCCCTCGCTAACTTCATGGCTTCCTATGAGAGCGGCCTGCGCGGCTGCTCCTCTTCGTCTTGCTCTTGTTCCTCCTCTGAGGATTCCACCTCCGGCTCTCAGTCTATGTAGCCGGTGCGTGGCCGCGGGAACCCCGCCGCCGACCGCAGGGCCCCTACGAGGGCGAACCCCCTGCAAACGGCGAGCGCGCCCCGGGACCGCCACCGGCGCCTCCAGCCCTCCCCGACTCAGCGCGGGGACGTTCGACCATGCCGCGCCAGCAGATCTCAGCGGCGGCACGGGCCCCTCAGCGCATCATCAGCACGGTACGCATCAGCACATAAAACTGTGAAACGTCAGACAAGGAGTCCCACCATGCGCCACATCAAGACGATCGACCACATCACCAAGAAGGGCCTCACCGACCTCGGGGAGGGCTACGAGCTCGTCGACGACGTCGCCGACGCCGAGGCGATCATCATCCGCAGCTCGAGCATGCACAACATGGACCTGCCCGAGAACATCGACGCGGTCGCGCGCGCCGGCGCCGGGTTCAACAACATCCCGATCGAGCGCTACGCCAAGCAGGGAATCGTCGTATTCAACACCCCGGGCGCGAACAGCAACGCCGTGAAGGAGCTCATGGTCTGCATGTTCATGCTCACGAGCCGCGACGTGCTCGGCGGCATCCAGTGGTGCCGTGACAACGCCGACAACCCCAACGCCTACACCGACGCCGAGGCCGCCAAGAAGGCGTTCGTGGGCCAGGAGATCAAGGGCAAGACCGTGGGCGTCATCGGCCTCGGCAACGTGGGCAGCAAGGTCGCGAACGCCCTCGTGGACCTCGGCATGACCGTGTACGGCTACGACCCCTACATCGCCGTGAAGGACGCCTGGCAGCTGAGCCGCGACGTCATCCGCGTGAACGACCTCAACGAGCTGTGCAGCAAGAGCGCCTACGTCACCGTGCACGTGCCGAGCGAGCCCGACACGTGGGGCCTCATCGGCCGCGAGCAGATCGCCTGCATGCCCGACGGCGTCATCCTGTTCAACTACTCGCGCGAGACGCTCGTCGACGAGGACGCGGTGCGCGAGGGCCTCGAGAGCGGCAAGATCAGCCAGTTCGTCACCGACTTCGCCACGCCCGGCACGCTCCACATGCCGAGGACGATCGTGACGCCCCACGCGGGCGCCGGCACCGCCGAGGCCGAGGAGAACTGCGCCGCGATGGCCCTCGACCAGCTCAAGGACTACCTCGAGAACGGCAACATCACCAACTCGGTGAACTACCCGCCCGTGAACCTCGGCATCTGCCGATCGATGGGCCGCATCGGCGCGCTGCACGCCAACATCCCCAACATGATCGGCCAGCTCACGGCCATCCTCGCCGCCGAGCACGTCAACATCGTGCGCATGGCGAACGAGTCGCTCGGGGACAACGCCTACACGCTGTTCGACGTCGACAGCCCCGTGGACGCCCAGGTCGTCGACGCGATCAAGTCGATCGAGGGCATGTGGCGCGTCCGCGTGATCAAATAGCGGCCAGATAGCGGTCAGGCGGCGGTGTCAGACCGCGCACAAGGTGGGACGAAGGGGGCCGGGGCCGTGCGCGCCCCGGCGAACCATTTTGAGAAGACAGAAAGAAGCGCTGATAGAACCGTGAAAATCGTATGCCTCGACCTTGAGGGCGTGCTCGTCCCGGAGATTTGGATCGAGTTCGCCAAGGCCTCGGGAATCCCCGAGCTCTCGCGCACCACGCGCGACGAGCCCGACTACGACAAGCTGATGCGCTGGCGGCTGGGCGTCCTCAAGGAGCACGGCCTGGGCCTCCGCGAGATCCAGGAGGTCATCGCCGGCATCGACCCGCTCCCCGGCGCGCGCGAGTTCCTCGACGAGCTGCGCGGGTGCGCGCAGGCGATCGTGGTGAGCGACACGTTCATCCAGTTCGCCGGGCCGCTCATGGAGAAACTCGGCAGGCCGACGATTTTCTGCAACGAGCTCGTCGTGGCCGAGGACGGAACCGTGACCGACTACCGCATGCGATGCGAACAGACCAAGCTCACCACGGTGCGCGGCCTGCATGCGATGGGCTTCGAGACGATCGCCTTCGGCGACAGCTACAACGACCTCGGCATGATCCGCGAGAGCAGCGCGGGCTTCCTCTTCAGGAGCACCCCGCAGATCAAAGCCGAGAACCCCGACGTCCCCGCGTTCGAGGAGTACGCCGACCTGCTCGCCGCGGTGAAAGCGGCCCTCTAGCAGGAAGGACACGGCGGAATCCGGGAGGCCGGAAATCGTAACCGGGAGAGCCGACAAGGAGGGCCCGCGGGCGATGAATGCTCGCGGGCCCTCCTCTTTGTCGCTCCATCTGAGACGGCAGCTGGAACGCCGCCCAGACTTCCTAGAACTCCAGCGCCATCAGCTTCGTGAGCGCGTAGACGTAGATCTTGAGCGAGCGCTTGAGCAGCTCCTCGCTCACGCCCTCGTCGGGACCGTGCATGGGACCAACCCACGCGGGGACGGGCTCGCCGGGCTCCTCGGGGCCGAAGCTCACGGCGTTCCTGAAGTGGCGCGCGTAGGTCCCGCCGCCGATGGTGAACGGCTTGGAGTCCTTCCCGGTGACCTCGTTGTACACGTCGACGAGGGCCTGCACCGCGGGCTTCGCGGGGTCGGTGTAGAAGGGCACCGTGTTGGTGAAGTCGACGAACTCCGCGCCCGCCTCACGCGCGAGGCCGGAGAGCGTCTCGATGATGCGCTCCCCCGTGATCGACTTGGGGTAGCGGCTGTCGATGCTCTGCCTCAGGCGCCCGTCGACCAGGTGGATCGTCCCGCCGATGCAGGTGAGCGGCTCGAAGAGATCGTCGGTCGCCGCGATGCCGAGCGTGGAGCCGTCGGTGGAGGCGAAGATCCTCTCGAGCAGGCCGAAGAACGGGCGCTCGCCCTCGGTGACCACGCCGTTCCCGAGCAGGTAGGAAACGATCATGCCGATGGCGTTGCAGGTGCCCTCGGGCATCGACGCGTGGCCGCCCTTCCCGTGCGCGACGATGCGGACGGTGCCGTCGCCGAGGTCCTCGAGCTCGATGCCCTCGGCGGGCGCGAGGGAGGAGGCGTCGGCGCGGACGGTCGCCTCGGCGAGGCCGGGCACCGCGTTGGAGACCGTGCCGCCGTCGAACGCGACCACGTTGCCGCCCTCGAGGCGGGGCGAGACGAACGTGCCGCCCACGCGGCCCTTCTCGCCGCAGCACACCGGGAAGTCGGCGTCGGGCGTGAAGAGGAACGCCGGGTCGTCGTAGAGTCCCAGGTAGTGCTCGACGTCGGTCATGTCGGTCTCCTCGTCGCTGCCGAGCATGACGCGCAGCGTGTACGGGGGCACCTCGCCGCGGTCGACGAAGTAGTGCGCCGCGTACATGGAGAGGACCGCCGGGCCCTTGTCGTCGATCACGCCGCGGCCGATGAGGTAGCCGTCGCGGCGCTCCATGGCGAACGGGTCGCACGTCCAGCCCGTCCCCGCCGGCACGACGTCGACGTGCGCGATCGTCGCGATCTGCGTGTCCGAGGCGCCCTTGAGGTCGGCGAAGCCCATCCAGCCGTCGAGGTTGCACGGCGCGAGGCCGAGCCGCTCGCAGATGCCGAGCGCGGTGTCGAGCGCCCTGCGAGCCTCGGGGCCGTGCGGCGCGCCCTCCTGCGGGTGCGCGTTGTCGGCGACGCTCGGGACCGCCACCAGGGTCGCGATGTCCTCGAGGACCTGCGGCCACACCCTCTCGACGTACTCCTCAATCTGGGCGAGGTCGCCCGCCCTCCCGCCTGCAGCGTTCATCATGCTCGAACCTCCGTATCCTGCCGCGCGGGTCGCACCCGCCCGGGTTGGTAGACTGCGAATCAGCCGCGCGACCGGCCGCCACGCCGCGTCCCGCAACGTAGCGCAACGCAACGAAACGCAAAAGGCCGCGCGACGCGGTCGTGCGACGGCATTATCGCACGAATCGCGCCGCGCGGCCCCGGGACCGGCCTCGTGCCTCCCTAGCTCAGGAAGTCCTCGAGAATCTGCTCCTCCGCCTCCTCCTCGGTGAGGCCGAGCGTCATGAGCTTGACGATCTGGTCGCCGGCGATCTTGCCGATGGCGGCCTCGTGCACGAGCTGCGCGTCCTCGCAGTCGGCCTCGATGCCGGGAATCGCGCGCACCACGGCGCCGCCCATGATGATGGCGTCGCACTGCACGTGGCCGCGGCAGGCCGCCTTGCCCACGACGAGCGGGTTGAAGATCTGGACCGACTCGTCCTTCGCGACGGAGCGGCTGATGACCTGCACCGACGCGTCGCGCCCGAGCATCTCGATGTGCATGTTGCTCGTGGCGTGCTGGTCGCCGGTCGTCATGAGCTTCTCGGTGAGCGTGAGCTTGCAGCCCTCGCCCAGGTAGCAGTCGGTGTCGCGCACCGTGTTCGAGACGCCCTCGATCTGGACCATGACCATCTCCATCGAGGAGCCGTCCTCCATGTGGACCTCGGTCGTGGGGTTGAGCACGCGGTCGCCCGAGCCGGAGCCCTCGCCGTAGTGCTTCTCGAGGTAGACGACGTGCGACCCCTTCTTGAGGAAGAAGCGGTGGATGCCGTCGTGCTCCGAGGTCTCGCACCCGTCGTTGTGGATGCCGCAGCCGGCCACGATGTACACGTCCGCGCCCTCGCCGATGTAGAAGTCGTTGTAGACCTTGTCGTTGAGGCCCGTCTCGGTGAGCACGACCGGGATGTGGACCTGCTCCCCCTTGGTGCCGGGGGCGACGGTGATGTCGATGCCGGGAAGGTCGGTCTTCGACGTGATGGTGATGTTCTCCGAGTTCTGGCGCGCGGCGAGGTGCCCGTCCTTGCGGATGTTCACGGCGCCGGGCGTCTCCCCCGCCTTCATGTCGGCGATGACGCTCAGCATCGCCTGCGTGATGTCGTCGATCTCGCTCGTGCTGAGCGTCTGTGCCTGCGTCTGCGCCTGCTGCTCCTGGCTCATCGGGCGTCCTCCTCCGTCTCGCTCCATTCACCCAGCTCCGTCTCGACGGCCGCCATCCCGCACGCGGGGTTGAGCGCGCTGCGGCGGACGAGCAGCGTGGGGAGGATCTCCTCGCGCGTGCCCTGGCGCGCCACCGCGCCGTCCTTGATGACGACGATCGAGTCGGCGATCTCCATGATGCGCTCCTGGTGGGAGATGATGGCGATCGCGTGGTCGGGGTTCTTCTCGTGGAACTCCTTGAAGGTCTCGATGAG
The DNA here is from genome assembly GCA_964390275.1 of uncultured Coriobacteriaceae bacterium. Taxonomy (GTDB): domain Bacteria; phylum Actinomycetota; class Coriobacteriia; order Coriobacteriales; family UMGS124; genus CAYMHQ01. The sequence continues at coordinate 12,814 of CAYMHQ010000029.1, read as the reverse complement.
CCGGTCGAAGCTCCACAGGTCGATGCCCGCCTCGGGCTCGTCGAAGATGGCGACGCGCGGGTCGCGCGCGAGAACGGTCGCGATCTCGATGCGCTTGAGCTCGCCGCCCGAGAGGCTCTTGTCGACGTCGCGCATGAGGTAGCTGCTCGAGCAGAGGCCCACGGCGCTCAGGTACTCGTTGCACTCGCGCGCGCTGATCTTCTTGCCCGAGGCGAGCGTGATGAGCTTGCGGACCTTCATCCCCTTGAAGCGCGCGGGGGCCTGGAACCCGTAGCCGATGCCCATGCGGGCTCGCTCGTCGACGGGCTTGTCGGTGATGTCGACCCCGTCGAGAAGGATCTGACCCGAGGTCGGCTTCTCGATGCCCATGATGAGCCGCGCGAGCGTGGACTTGCCGCCGCCGTTCGGCCCCGTGATGACGGTGATCTCGCCCTTTTTGAGCGTGAGCGAGACGTCGTTGATGATCTGTTTGCCCGGCTTTGCGGCGCCCAAGGAGTCTCCCCCGCTGGCAGGCGCCACGAAAGCGACGTTCCTGAGTTCGAGCATCGCCCCTCCTCCGTTGATGCGTTCCCCCGGCGCCGCGCGGCGCCGTACCCGTGGGGAACGGTCGTCCCTACCGTTTCCGGATGGGTATTATACACGAGGCGGATTCAAATACCACCATTTTGCTAGGAATAGATAATTCGCCCTTTTCGCCTGCCCAGAGCGCCCTTCGCGACGCCGACGCCTACCCTGATTGAGGCTCTGTTCCGGGCGG
>CAYMHQ010000029.1:0-11957 GCA_964390275.1 uncultured Coriobacteriaceae bacterium | reverse complement strand
AGAGCGCCCTTCGCGACGCCGACGCCTACCCTGATTGAGGCTCTGTTCCGGGCGGTACGGCCCGACACCCCGCCCGACCATCGACCCGATAGGAAGCCCCATGCCCGCGACCGTCATCACCTCCGCCACCGACCCGCTCTGGCCCTTCGGGTTCAAGGCCGCCGTGTTCGACTTCGACGGCACCGTCGCGGACTCGCACCACGTGTGGCGGCGCGTGGACGACATCTTCTTCGGCCGGCGCGGCCTCGTCTACTCGGAGAAGTTCGCCGAGACGCTCAGCATCCTGGGGTTCGAAGAGGGTGCGCGCTACACCATCGACGAGTACGGCCTCTCCGACTCTGTCGAGGACGTCTGCCGGGAGTGGAACGAGCTCGGCCGCGAGCTCTACAAGACCGAGGTCTCGCTGCGGCCGGGCGCGCGCGAGTACGTCGAGGCGCTCCATCGGCTCGCGATACCCGTGGGCCTTGCCACCACGAACGCGCCCGAGGTCGTCGACGCCATGGAGGCACGCCTCCCCCTGGGCAGCCTCTTCCCCGTGCGCACCTACGAGTGCGAGCTCCCCGGCAAGACGAAGGAGCATCCCGACATCTACCTGGAGTGCGCCCGCCGCCTCGGGGCCGAACCGCGCGATTGCGTCGTCTTCGAGGACCTCGCGATGGGGATCCGCTCCGCGAAGGAGGCGGGCATGACCGCCGTGGGCGTGCTGACGGGCCTGCCGCAGCAGAACGTCGAGGCGATCATGCGCACCGCGGACTACGTGATCCGCGACTGGGCGGAGTGGGCGAAGGGGTAATTGCATACATTCGGCAACAGCATCTTGGGCTAAGTACCCCATCGGTTGCGACAAGGAATGCGCAACGATACGAGCAACCGCCAGCGGACTAAATCGCACTTCTGTACGAAATTTAAGACGAAACCTCGAAAACGTAACGCCATTCACGACAGCTTCGCCGCTTTAACGTCTCCCCGCGGCTTGCCTTCCCGCCTTCGCGCAGGATACCGTGGGGTCGGGCCTATCTGGCCCAAGGGCAGCACGGAAGGGAGACGTATGAGCATGGGAAACAGCACCTTTGGCGCCGACGGCGTCTCGCGCAGGGGCTTCGTCCTGGGCGGTGCGACGGCAGCCGCGACAGGCGCCGCGTTCGCGACCCTGGGGACCGCCGGGACGGCCTCGGCAGATGAATCGGCCGCCCAGGAGGGGCAGGGCCACATCGACTACGAGGTCTACAACACCGACATCTGCATCATCGGTGGCGGCCTCGCCGGCGTCGCAGCAGCGATCCAGGCGGTCGACGAGGGCAAGGACGTCATCGTCATCGAAAAGGGACCCCACGGGTTCGGCGGGCCTGCAGGCTACAACTGGGACCAGTTCATCAACTTCGTCCGCGACGACCTGCCGTGGCGCGACTCGACCGACTTCGTCCTCAACGAGCTGACGAACCAGAAGATCGAGAAGGCGAGCTACGAGAGCTGGCCCGGCGACGAGCGCAACCTCATGGTCCGCGACGTGAACCTGGGGTACGGCCTGCTCACCCGCAACGAGGAAACCGGCGATATCGCGCCGCTGCTCGACCTGCCCACCATCTACGGCATCTACCGCGGCTTCTCGCGCCACCAGCTCGACGCGCTCGGCGACCTCGGCGTCAAGATTCTCGATCAGACCATCGCGACCGACGTGATCCTCCAGGACGGCGTGTGCACCGGGGCCATGGGCCTGCACATCCCCACGGGGACGATGCGTGTGATCCGCGCCAAGGCGACGGTCTGCTGCACCGGCGCCTCCACCTGGATGTACGGCTGGAACACGTGCGCCCCCAAGACGATCAACTCGCCCGACAACACAGGTGACATCGACGCCGCCGCGTTCCGTCACGGATGCGCGCTCGAGGGCTCCGAGTTCTTCCAGTGCGACCTCATCAACCTCGAGCCCTCCGGCATCGCCTGCAGCTTCCAGTCGGGCATCGGCGCCGACTCCGGCTGCTGCGAGTATATCTGCGACAAGGACGGCAACTACTTCTTCAGGGGCATGGACTACTCGACCCTCAACAAGATCACCTTCACGCAGACCATAGCCGAGTGCATCGCGAACGGGGGCGGCACCGAGAACAACGGGGTCTACGTCGACTTCAGCTCGCCCGAGGCGTACGGGGCCATCGGCGAGACCTACATCCGCAACATCGCGCTGTGGAAGGAGGTCTTCGGCATCGACGTCGAGGGCATCAAGCTCGAGGTGGGTCTCGAGGCGTACGAGCGAAGCGGCAACCCCGTGGCCGACGAGAACCTCATGGTCGAGGGCATGCCCGGCCTCTTCCACGCGCGCGGAGGCGGGTACTGCGGGAGCCAGGGTGGGTCGAGCGTCAACGTCGCCCCGCGCAACGGCTCTTACGCGGTCAAGCGCGCCGTGGCCTACATGGAGGACCTCCAGATCCCCGCGCTCGACGAGAGCGTGGTCGCGGCCGAGTACCGCCGCCTGCACGAGCTCTTCGACCGCACGGGAGGCAAGCGTCCCCAGCAGGTCCGCCGCGAGATTCAGCGTGCCTGCTACCAGGCCTGCCAGCCGACCCGCGCCACGGCCGACATCGAGGCCGGCATCGCCGAGCTCGAGCGCATCCGCCAGGAGGAGATGCCCGCGATGACCCTCGGCGACACCTCCCACGTCTTCAACACCGACTGGAAATGCGCAATCGAGAACTACAACCTCCTCGATCTCGCCGAGGCCGCAGCCAAGGCGGCCCTGTTCCGCGAGGAGACGCGAGGCCACATGTACCGGCCGGAGTTCCCCGCGCAGGACAACGAGAACTGGCTGTGCAACGTCCGCGAGTTCTACAACGGCGGCGACATCCAGTGCGAGAAGGCCGACGTCGTGACGGTCGAGGACTAACGCGCCCAGGAATGAAGGAGCATCGAGATGAAGGTTAGCATCCAGAAATACGATCCGTCGGTCGACGAGCAGCCCTACGTTGTCGACTTCGATATCCCGTTCCACGAGCACATGACCGTGCTGGAGGCCCTCGTAGCCGTGAACGACGACTATGCCCCCGTCGTGTTCGACTACAGCTGCCGCGGGCGCACCTGCGGACGCTGCGCGATGAGCCTGAACGGGACGCCGTGCCTCGCCTGCGTCACGCTCGTCGAGGAGGACGGCGAGAACCTCATCGAGCCGCTGCCCGGGTTCCCCGTCGTGCGCGACCTCGTGGTCGACAAGACCAAGGTGAACGCCCGCGTCGCGAGCATCATGACGCGCAGACGCGCGAAGCCCGTCACCCTCGAGGAAATCAACGCGCCCGTCGACCCCGAGGTCTACGCGAAGATGGACCCGCTCGAGCACTGCGCCCGCTGCGGCGTCTGCACCGCGAGCTGCCCCGTCGTAACGCAGATGGGCCTCAAGAAGTTCGCCGGCCCCGAGCAGATGCTCGCGATCGGCCTGCGCTACTATGACCCCTATGACCAGGGCGACCGCGTGGTCGAGGCGGTTCAGAACGGCCTGTTCAACTGCATTCAGTGCGGCACGTGCGACACCGTGTGCAAGGCGCTCGAGATCGACCACCTCTCCGTCTGGGCCGACCTCCGCGCCGCGGCACAGGAGCGCGGTCTGGAGTAGACTCCGAGGTCGAAGATGCCGAGTTAGCCGGGCGGTAGAGTTTGGACAACAGCGCGTAGTGCGCTGAACGAAAGGCCCGCGGGGCGCCTGTTCGACGGCGGACCCGCGGGCCTTCTGCGCAACTATGGCCTTCGAATCGACGGCTCGACGAGAAGACCAGCGGCGACTACCCCCTCTGCACGCAGGGGTACGGGTTGCCGCACGACATCTTCTTCTCGGGGCAGCAGCCGCGCACGCACCCGGGGCCGGCGTCGAGGAAGATGTAGGGGGCAGTGGGGCGGACGAGCTCGAGCATCTTCCACGCCATCTCGCGGATCTCCCACTGGGCGCGGTTGCAGCACCTGAGCTCGAAGAAGTGCAGAAGCTCGCGGATGTTCATCGTCACGACGATCTTGGTCTCGCAGGCGTTGGGCAGCACGTAGCGCGCGTCCTCGGCGGGCACGCCGGCCTGGACGAGCTCGTCGTAGGTCTGCCAGACGGTCTCCATCGCGCCCTGGTACTTCTCGAGCAGCTCAGGGTTCGACGCGATGCTCTCGGGGACCACCGTCTGCGGCTCCTCCTTGAACTTCACGTACCGCTGCGACTGCTGGTTGAAGCTGGCGAGACGGTGCCGCACGAGCTGGTGGGTCAGCGCGCGGCTCACGCCCTCGACCGAGAACGTGTAACTCGCGTGCTCGAGCGTCGAGAAATGGCCGGAGGACATGATGGTCTTGAGGACCTTCTCGATCTTCTCCTCGGTGAGCCCCTCCATGAGCTCCTTGCCGCCGACCGGCGCGTAGCAGAGCCTGGCGGCGGTCGCGACGGCCCGCTGGGGGTCCGGCGTATGGTACAGAAGCACGACTTCCATCGAAATTTCCTCTCCCTCCGTGGCGGTCGTCGGCGGCTCCCGCCGTTCATTGCCGCTGCCTGCCGAGCGACAGGTCAAGCGCGAACGGGGCATTCCGCCCGACTCGCCCCTATACGAAACTGGCCTCCGGGCGATTTGATTCCCGGAGGCCAGTTTATCTTGAAACGATGGTGCGGAGACGAATCCGGAAGCCTTACTCGGCAGCGGGGGTCTCTTCGACGGCGGGCGTCTCTTCCTCGACCTCGGGGGCCTTGGCGGCGAACTCAGCGGCGCGCTTTGCCTTCTCAGCGGCCTTCTTCTCGCGCTCGACCTTGGCGGCAGCCTCGATCTCGGCGGCCTTGGCGGCACGAGCGGCCTTGGCGGCCTTCTCCTTCTCGAGGGCTGCAGCGGCGGCACCGCCGAACTTGTCGGCGAAGCGCTGCACGCGGCCGCCGGTATCAACGAACTTCTGCTGGCCCGTGTAGAACGGGTGGCAGGCGTTGCAAAGCTCGACCGTGATCGAGGGGACCGTCGCGTGCGTCTTGAAGGTGTTGCCGCACGTGCAGCGAACGGTGCACTCGACGTAATTGGGGTGGATACCCGGCTTCATACCATGCTCCTTAAGGGTAGATGTGGGCGTTGGTTTCCGACCAAAACCTCACAAGCTGTTGAATGATATCACAGGGCCGGCGTCCGGACGTTTAGACGCCCGTGAATCACCATGAACAGAACATGACGAGCCGAAGCCCCGCGCAGCCGCACCGAAACGCCCGCATGCCGCAGCGACCAAAGGCCATCGCACCGCACGCCGTCACGCGAACGTCGCGAGGGCCTTGCGAACGACCTCGGCGAGCTCTCGGGACTCGGTGTCGCCGCCTGCGCCGGCCGCTGGGGATTCGCCGGCAGCCGCAGGCGCGCCGACCTCCCGCGCGAACGCGTCGAGCGTCACGCGGGCGATGTCGTCGTGGACGCGGGCGAGCGCCTCGACGGCGTAGCGGCGCGTCCAAGCATCGTCGGAGCGGAGCGCCCCCTCGAGCAGACCCTGCACCGCGGCGCGGTCGAGCTGGGCGAGCGGGCCGAGCAAGCCGAGCGCCCACACCGCCGTCGCCCGCACGTCGGCGGGTGTCGGGTCGCCCTCCCCACCCGCCGTCGCCGGCTCGGCAGGCCATTCGCGACCGGCAGCGGAACCGCCTGCCTCCGCGCGCGCGAGCGAGCACACGACCCTCAGCGCGCGCGCCGCCTGGGGGGACGCGGGACCGAGCGAGCCGCGCTCGGCGCGCCGGGCGACGCCGTCGAGGGCGGAGACGAGCACGAGCGGCTCCTCCCCAGGCTGTCCGTCGGGCTCCTCCCCGGTCTTCTCCCTGGCAGCTTCCAGAACGCCGAGCAGGGCCTCGAGGCCCTTCGCATCGTCGAGGAGCGCGAGGCTCGAGCACGCGTTCGCCCGCACCCTCGCGCACGGGTCCTCGAGCAGGACGAGGAGCGCGTCGGTCGCGCGGGGGTCGCGGAGCGAGCCGATGACCGCCGCGGCGTCGGCCCGCACCCCGTCGTCGGGGTCGAACGCGAGCACGGCGACGGGGCAGAACAGGGCCGCCCGCGCCTCGGCGTCGATGCTCCCGTGCAGGGCGACGTTCGCGATCGCCCAGAGCACCCCGGCGCGCACGCCGGCCGAGGGGTCGTGGACGCACCCGAGGAGCGCGGGGACGCTCGCCGGGTCGGCGATCCGGCCGAGCGCCTGGCACGCGAGGGCGCGCACCCCCTCGACGCGATCGCCGAGCGCGGCGCACAGCCGCTCCGTCGCCGCGGCGCAGGGCATGCGCCCGAGGGCGACGACCGCGCTCTTCCTCACCCGCGGGTCGGGGTCGGAGAGCATGGGCGCCATCGCCTCGACGCGCGCGTCCAAAGCGGGGCCGTCCCCGCGAGCGCCGTTGCTGGCGCCCCCAGGGACGGCCGAAAATCCGTTTTCGCTGTTCAAACCGCTGTTCAAGCTGTTATCCGGGCTACAGCCCGGCATGTTGGCTCCGCCGTCTCTCACTGCTCCCCCGTCACTCAACCGCGTCCGGCTCTATCGGCACGTCCTCGACGCGGGCCGCGTGCGAGGCGCGGTTCGCCTGCGAGGCCTTCTCGTCGCGCGTGACCACGATGTCGTTGTCCGCGCCCGCGTCGACGAGGGCGACGTCGTTCTCGCCGAGCTTGCCGTCGATGATGAGGTTCGCGATGCCGTCGACCACCTTGTTCTGGATGAGGCGGCGCAGCGGGCGGGCGCCGAACACGGGGTCGAGGCCCCCGACGCTCAGCAGGTCGACCGCGGACGGCGTGACATTCATCGACAGGCGCTCGCGGGCGAGGCGCTCGCGCACGGCGTCGAGCTGCAGGTTCACGATGCGCTCGATGTCCGCGTAGCCGAGGCTGTTGAACATGACGATGTCGTCGATGCGGTTCAGGAACTCGGGCCTGAACGTCGAGTGGAGCAGGTCGTTCACACGCTGGCGCATGGTCTCGGCGTCGCCGGACTGGGCCGCCTCGAGGATCACCTGCGAGCCGACGTTGCTCGTCATGATGATGATCGCGTTCTTGAAGCTCACGACCCTGCCCTGGCCGTCGGTCAGGCGGCCGTCGTCAAGCACCTGGAGCAGGACGTTGAACACGTCGGGGTGCGCCTTCTCGAGCTCGTCGAGCAGGACCACCGTGTACGGGTGGCGACGGACGGCCTCGGTGAGCTGGCCGCCCTCCTCGTAGCCCACGTATCCCGGGGGCGCGCCGATGAGGCGCTGCACGCTGAACTTCTCCATGTACTCGGACATGTCGATGCGCACCATGGCGCGCTCGTCGTCGAACAGGGCGGCCGCGAGCGCCTTGGCGAGCTCGGTCTTGCCCACGCCCGTGGGTCCCAGGAACATGAAGCTGCCGAGCGGGCGGTTCGGGTCCGAGAGACCCGCGCGGCTGCGGCGCACGGCCGACGCCACGGCGTGGACGGCCTCGTCCTGACCGATGACGCGCTCCTTGAGATGGTCCTCGAGGTGGCGGAGCTTCTCCATGTCGCCCTGGAGCATCTTGGAGACGGGGACGCCGGTCCACGCGCTCACGACCTCGGCGATCTCGTCCGCGGTGACCTCCTCCTTGAGGTTGCCGCCCGCCTGCTGCTTGTCGCGCATGCGCTGCTCGGCCTCGCGGTACTGCTGCTCGAGCTGGGGGATCGTGCCGTAGCGCAGCTCGGAGGCGCGGCGCAGGTCGCCCTCGCGCGTGGCGCGCTCCTCCTCCACGCGGGCGTCCTCGATCTGGCTCTTGAGGGACTGCACGAGGTTGATGATGTCGCGCTCGTTCTGCCAGGCGGCCTTCGCGGCGTCGAGCTTCTCGCGCTCCTCCGCGATCTCGCCGCGCAGGGTCTCGAGGCGCTCGCGCGAGGCATCGTCCTCCTCCTTCATGAGGGCCTGCTCCTCGATCTGCATCTGCGTGACCGAGCGCTCCATGGCGTCGATCTCGCTCGGCATCGAGTCGAGCTCCATGCGCAGGCGGCTGCCCGCCTCGTCGACCAGGTCGATGGCCTTGTCGGGGAGGAAGCGGTCGGTGATGTAGCGGTCGGAGAGCTGCGCCGCCGCGACGAGCGCGGAGTCGGTGATGTGCACGCGGTGGTGGTTCTCGTACTTCTCCTTGATGCCGCGCAGGATGGAGATGGTGTCCTCGACCGAGGGCTGGTCGACCATGACGGGCTGGAAGCGGCGTGCGAGCGCCGGGTCCTTCTCGATGTACTTGCGGTACTCGTCGAGCGTCGTCGCGCCGATGGCGTGGAGGACGCCGCGGGCCAGGGCCGGCTTGAGGATGTTGCCGGCGTCCATGGAGCCGGTCGTCGCGCCGGCGCCCACGATGGTGTGCAGCTCGTCGATGAACAGGACGATGGAGCCGCCCGCGTCCTCGACCTCCTTGAGGACCGCCTTGAGCCTGTCCTCGAACTCGCCGCGGTACTTCGCGCCGGCGACCATGGCGCTCATGTCGAGCTCGATGATCTCGCGGTCGCGCAGCGTGCTCGGCACGTCGCCCGCCACGATGCGCTGGGCGAGGCCCTCCACGATGGCGGTCTTGCCGGTACCGGGCTCGCCGATGAGCACAGGGTTGTTCTTGGTGCGGCGCGACAGCACCTGGATCGTGTGGCGGATCTCCTCGACGCGGCCGATGACCGGGTCGAGCTTGCCCTCGCGGGCGAGGTCCGTGAGGTTGCGGCCGTACTGCTTGAGGGCCTCGAACTGGGGCTTGCTCTCCTGGTCGGTCACCCGGCTGTCGCCGCGGAGCTTGGCGTACGCGTCCTGGACGCGCTCGCTCGTGACGCCGCACGAGTTGAGGATCCTGCCCGCGTCGCCGCGGTCGTCCGCCAGGGCCATGAGCAGGTGCTCCGTGGTCGCGAACGAGTCCTCCATCTTGGCGGCGAGCTTCTGGGCCGCGTCGAGCACCTTCACGAGCTCGTGCGAGAGGCCCACCTGGGCGTCGCCCGAAACCTTCGGGTACGACTCGACCTTCTCGGTCGCAAGCCGCTTGAGCTGCGCGGGGTCGGCCCCCACGCGCTCGATTATCGCATCGAGGTTGCGCTCCTCGGAGTCGAGGAGGGCCTTGAGAAGGTGGACCGGGGCCACCTCGGAAGCTTCGGCGTCGGAGGCGACGCCGAGGGCCTCCTGGATCGCGGCCTGCGCAGTCATCGCAAACTTATCCAACCTCATACGCTATCACCTGTCCTTCCCGTTATCTTCAGGCGTACCCCCTAGCAGTCCGGCCAGGGGATTTGAGCCGCTCTCCTTGCCGTAGGGCATGAGGGCGGTGATCGTTTCACGCATGCGGAACTCGTGAACCTGTTCGCGCAGCGTCTTGAGCTCGGCGCGGAGCGACTCTATCTCGGCGTCGCGCTCGTCCATCTGGGTTTTCATGTCGAGGATCCGGACGACCCCGGCGAGGTTGATGCCCTCGTCGGTGAGACGGCCGATCAGGTCGAGCCGCTCGATGTCGGCCTGAGAGTACAGGCGCGTGTTGCCGGAACTTCGACGCGGGTTGACGAGACCCTTGCTCTCGTAGATGCGCAGGGTCTGAGGGTGCATCCCCGTGAGCTCGGCCGCCACGGAGATCATGTAGAGCGGCCTGCTCTTCTCGTCGTCGTTGCCGGCCATCGTCGCTTACCTCTTCTTTCTCATACCGGAGCGCAGGTCGCGGGTGTCGCGGCTCCGCAGGCGCTCGAGCGCCTCGCGCTCCTCGTTTGACAGGTCGGTCGGGACCTCGACCACGACTTTCACGTAGAACGACCCGACCGCGCCCTTGTTCTTGACGTCGGGGGCGCCCATCCCCTTGAACCTGAAGGTCTTGCCCGACTGGGTGCCGGCGGGCAGCTTGAGCCTGAGGTCCTTGCCGTTGGGGGCGCTCACCACGATCTCGGCGCCGAGCGCCGCCTCGTACATGCTGACGGGCAGGTCCATGCGGACGTCGGCCCCGTCGCGCACGAAGAACGGGTGCGACCCCACGTGGGTCACCACGACAAGGTCGCCGCGGACGCCGCCGTTCGAGCCGTACTCGCCGCGCTCGCGGTACCGCAGCCTCCCGCCGTCGACCGCGCCCGCGGGTATCTTAACCGTTAGGTTCTCGGTCTCGCCCGTCGAGGGCACGCGGTACGAGATCTTCCGCGAAACGCCTTCGAGCGCCTCGTCGAACGTGACCTCGACCGTGAACGTGAGATCGCTGCCGCGTTGGGCGCGGGGCTGGCCCCATCCCGTGAAGCCGGCGAACCCGGTCTGCTCGGGGTTCCAGTCGGTCCCGAACGCGCCCTCGCCGCGCAGGATGCTCTCGATGATGCTCGACCAGTCCATGCCGCCCATCGACGAGTACCCCTGCCCCGCGTACTGGCCGCCGCCGGGCTGCCCGCCCATGTAGGCGCCGTACTTGAGCGCGCGGTCGTACTCGGCGCGCTTCTTGGGGTCGGAGAGCACCTCGTACGCCTGGCTGATCTGCTTGAACTCCTCCTCGTCGCCGCCGGCGTCGGGGTGGTGCTTCACGGCGAGGGAGCGGAACGCCTTCTTGATCTGGTCCTCAGAGGCGTCCTGGGCGACGCCGAGAACCTCGTAGAGCGTCTTCTGCTGCGCCATACGCGCGCCTCCCTTCTGAATAAATGACCATGTGCGCTCGAAACGCACATCATCGACCGAGGCCGCACCGGACGAACACCCGATGCGGCCTCGTAGTTTACCTATTGCCGCGCGCCGCGAGAACCGAAGGACGCGGCCGCTCGCAGCGGAGGGCTATTTGCCGGGCGTCTCCTCGCGCGCGGGACCGCCCTTGGCGACGGTCACCATCGCGGTGCGGATGACGCGCCCGCCCATGCGATAGCCCTTCTGGTACACGTCGCGCACCGTCGACTCGGGCACAGAGGGGTCGTCGACGTTGGCGACGGCCTGGTGCTCGTTCATGTCGAACGGCTGGCCCACCGGGTCGATGACCTCGACGCCCGTGCGGGAGAGCGCGTCGGAGAGCTTGTCGTACACCGCGCGCACGCCCTCGACGAACTCGCCGAACTCTCCCTCGGGGCAGCTCTTCGCCGCATGGTCGAGCGAGCGCTCGAGGTCGTCGACCACAGGGAGAAGCTTGGTCACGAGCGACTCGGCCGCCCGCGCCTTCTCCTCCTCGCGCTCGCGGGCCGTGCGCTTGCGGAAGTTGTCCCACTCGGCCTGCAGGCGCAGGTACTTCTCCGAGGCGGCCTTCGCGTCGGCGCGGGCGGCCTCGATGTCCGCGATCGAGAAGACCTCGTCGGAGGCCTTCCCCTCCTTCTCGCAGACCTCCGGCTCGACCTCGGGCTCGGCTTCGGCGGCCTCGTCCGTCGGGGTCTCGGGCGCTTCCGCGGCGGCTGCGGTGTCGTCCGCGACCTGGGGCTCGGCGGCTGCGGGTTCCTGCGGGACCTGGGCGGCTTCCTCCTGGTCGCTATCGGGAGTGGTGACCTCGACCCTCATGGCTAGTTCCCCTTCTTGGCGTCGTCGTCGACGACCTCGTAGTCGGCGTCCACGACGTCGTCGTTGGGCGTGGAGGCGCCGGCGCCGGCACCCGCGGGCTGGGACGCCTGCGCGTCGGAGTAGACGACCTCGGCCAGCTTGTAGCCCACGTTGCGCAGCTTCTCACCAGCGGACTTGATGGCCTCGATGTCGGTGCCGTTGAGCGCCGCCTTGGCCTCGTCGACCGCGGCCTGCGCGTCGGACTTGACGTCGGCGGGCACCTTGTCGCCGAGCTCGGAGAGCGTCTGCTCGGTGGAGTAGACGAGCGAGTCGGTCTGGTTGCGGGTCTCGACCTCGTCCTTCTGGCGCTTGTCCTCCTCGGCGTGGGCCTCGGCGTCCTTCACCATGCGGGTGACCTCGTCGTCGGAGAGCGCGGTGGAGCCGGAGATGGTGATCTGCTGCTGCTTGCCGGTGCCGCGGTCCTTCGCGGAGACCTTCACGATGCCGTTCGCGTCGATGTCGAACGTGACCTCGATCTGCGGGACGCCGCGGCGGGCGGCCGGGATGCCGGTGAGCTGGA
>CAYMHQ010000028.1:7318-21445 GCA_964390275.1 uncultured Coriobacteriaceae bacterium | reverse complement strand
CCTGCTCATCGGTGCGATCGTACCTGTCACAGCCATCGTCTCCCTTCTCGTCATCAAACAGAAAATCCTACACCGGGCAGCCGCCGCACGTGAACGCGTAGACCCCGATATATTTGACGGTCTCACCCTCATAGGGGGCGTGGATCATGCAGCCGTCGCCGCAGTAGATGCCGACATGCCCGCTGTGGGGGAACAGAAGGTCGCCGGCCTGGAGGTCATCCAGGTTGTACGTGAGCTGGCCGAGCGCGGAGATCTGGGCGATCTGCGAGTACGTCGTGCGGGGGATGGAGTACCCGGCCATCGCGTAGCAGTACTGCGCGAGGCCCGAGCAGTCGAAGCCCGAAGGATCGGTGCCGCCCCAGACATAGGGGACGCCGATGAAGCTCCACGCGTACGAGACGACCTCGGGGACGTGGTTGCCACCCGAGTAGCCCCACGAGTCGTACGAGGTGTCCTCGACCTCGGGATACGAGGGCTCGTACGTGTCGTCGGTCGACGTGTCCGGCGTCCAGGAGGTGTCCTCGGTCGAGGTGTCCGTCCAGGTGTCTTGGGAGGCAGTCTCCTGGGCGCTTTCCTGCGTCGTCAGCTCGGACGGCTGGGTCGTCTGCTGAGCCTGCAGGGACTGTTCGGCGGCCGCGGCGGCTGCCTGGGCGGCCAGGTAGGCCTCGTACTCGGCCTGCTGAGACGCCGCGAGCTCCGCCTGCGCCTGCGCCATGAGCGCGGTGACGTCGGAGCTAAGGCCCGCGACGTACTCCTCGTAGTACGCGACCGTGGACGAGAGCTCGTCCGAATAGGCCTGCTGGTCGGCGACGAGCTGCTCCTGCTCGGCGCGGCGCGTTTGGAGCTCCTGCTCCTCCGCCTCGAGCGTGGCCTTGATGTCCTTGACCGTCTGGATGGCCTCGGCGTCGGAGTCGGTGACCTTGCCGGCGTAGTAGAGGCGGCTCACGAAGTCCTCAAAGCTCGTTGCATCGAGGAGCACCTCGAGCAGGCTGGTCGTGCCGGCCTTGTAGTTGGCGCCGACGCGCTCGGCGAGCACGTCCTGCGCGGCCGCAAGGTCGCTCTGGTTCTGAAGGATGGATGCCTCGAGGTCGGCGATCTCCTGGTTGGTCGCATCGAGGTTCGCCTGGCACTCGGCGAGGCGGTAGTCGGCCTCCTCAAGCTGCGTGCAGATCGCCTGCAGGTCGGACATCGCGGTCTCGTACGCGGCCTGCGCGCTCGACAGGGCCGAGAGCGTCTCGTCGGACGCCTTGGCGGCGAACGCCGGCGAGTCGATGCCGAACACGGTGAGGCCGAGCAGTCCGAGCGCCGCACCCTTGAGGAACAGGCGACGCTCGACCGGGACGCCCGGACGAACGGGGGCCAGGTATCGCCGGATGAGAGCGGACTTCTGTTTTGACGAGGGGGCAGAGAGGGCGTTTAGGATGCGGTTGTGCGTCTTCGTCATGAGAACGTGCCTTTCGTTGAGCCATCCCCCGTATTCTACCAACGGGCAGGGGCGCGATATGCACGCCCGCGGGAAGGCACAAACATTTCTCCGGGTCTAAAGGGACCTGCGGTCTCGCGGCTATTTCTTGGGCTGATCGGGCTTGGCGGGCGCGGAGGGGTGGTTAAACTCGCGCAGGACCTCGCGGCGCACGATGCAGTCCCCCACGGTGTTGTTGAGCGCGAGAAGGCGGTCGAGCGTCGCGTTGAACTGCTGGAGCGTCTTGGGGTCGTCGAAAGACGCCTGGCGACCGATCGCGCTCGCCAGCACCTGCTTGAACAGGACGACCTCGCGGTTCGCCCTCTGGACGTGCGCCTTGAGGAAGCGTGTGTCGATGCCGTAGCGCTTGAGCTCGTAGGCGGCGCGGATGAGCGGGATGTCGCGCCCGTCGACGAGCTGGCGGCCGCCGTTGCTCTTCGATATCTTGAGCAGGCCGGCCTCCTCGAGCGACCTGATGAACGAGACGGGGATGTTGATGAGCGCGGGCACGTCCTCGAGCATGTGCATCTTCTCGAGAACCTCCTCGCTCTCCTCCGGGCGGTTCTCGGGCTGGAGCTCCTCGAGCTCCTCCCCCGCGTCAAGCGTGTCGAGCTTCTCCTTGATGACGTTGAGGGGGTAGAAGCAGGTCTGCTGCATCCTGAGGATGCGCTCGAGACGCTTCACGTCGTCCTCAGTGTAGGTGCGGTAGCCGCCCTTGGAGCGCGTGGGCGACAGCAGCCCCTCGGACTCAAGGTAGCGGACCTTCGAGACGGTCAGATCGGGATATGAGGCCGAAAGAAGCTTGACCACTTTGCCAATTGTGAACGTCTCTTTGCCCGACATAGACGCGCCGCTCCTCGCTGTTGACGTGATGAGGCCAGCCGTGTGGCCCTTGATGGAACCGTTGTAGCACAGGCGCTACGAAGTCTCAACCTTTTAATGAAGGTTAAGGATCATTTTGAACGTGCCGATCTGGATGCAAGAGCCGTTGTGCAGCTCGCACTGCGTGACGATGGCCTTCTCGACCCAGGTCCCGTTGAGCGACCCGAGGTCCTCGATGAACGCGCGGCCGCCGTTCAGGCTCAGATGCGCGTGGCGGCGGGAGACGGTGCGGTCGTTGAGGAAGACCTCGCAGCTCGGGTCGCGGCCGATCGTGACCTCGGGAATGTCGAGGATGAAGCGCTCCCCCGCCTGGGGCCCGCGCACGATGGTCAGCTCGGCGAGACCCTCGCGCTCGACCGGAACGTCGATCTGCGGCAGGGTTGTATCTGAACTGGAGAGTGAGAATGCGCGAGTTCGATCGTTGTAGCTCTGGAAATCGGCAGACGTGGCGGTCATTGTCGTCCCCCTTTTCGCCGGGAGCGGCCCGCGAGCGCCGCTTCGGCAACGATTCGAGATGTGTAGGTTACAGGATACAGGTACGCGTGCGAAGAAACGATCAGAAGCGGTCCAAACCAAAAAAGACATTCGACGTCGCGGTGTCGACCTGGGAGCCGTTCGTGACCGTGGAGCTCGAGTAGACTGACCGCGCCAGGGCAATCGAGGTCCCGTCCCACCAGACGAGCTGGCCGAGGTGCTCCCCGAGGTCGACGAGCGAGTCACCGGCCCCCATGTACTCCTTGGTGAACGTCAGGCCCGACTCGTAGGGTGAGACCCGCAGGGTCCCGGTCGCCTCGGTCTCGGTCGCGACGTACCAGCCGAACCGATCGGCGAAGGTCTTATACCCCAGCGACCCCTCCGTGGAATCGGCCACGGTCTGCTCGGGGTAGTGGGAGAAGCCCCAGTCGAGGAGCCGCTCGACGTCGGCCCAGCGCGTGGCGCTCGACTCGGCGCCAAGGACGCAGACGTACAGGGTCTGCCCACCCCGGGTCGCGACGCCCAGGAACGCGTTGCCGGCCCCGTAGGTGTACCCGGTCTTGATGCCGCGCATCCCGGGGTACGAGTTGAGGAGCGCGTCCGTTGAGGCAAACTCGACGAGCTCCCCGGCGACGGTCACGACGGTCGAGGGCGAGCCCACGATGCTCGCGAACATGGGGATCTGCATCGCGTACACGCCGAGCTTGACCAGGTCGGCCGGCGTGGAGTAGTGGCCGTACTCGTCGAGGCCGTGCGGGTTGGCAAAATGGGTGTTCGTGAGGCCCAGCTCGACCGCCTTCGCGTTCATCATGTCGACGAACCCCGAGACGGAGCCGCCCACCAGCTCGGCGATCGCCATGGCGGCGTCGTTGCCCGAGTGGACGAGAAGACCGTGCAGCAGCTCGTTGAGGGTGACCTCCTCGCCGAGAGAGTATCCGATGACGGAGCTCTCAGCCGAGATGTCGAGGACGTTCTCAGAGATGACGTACGTGGTGTCGAGCGAGATGCCGCTCTCGAGCGCGACGACCGCCGTCATCGTCTTCGTGACGGAGGCCATCGACATGATCGTCTCGCCCTCGCGCGCATAGATGACGTTGCCGTCGCCGTCGACGACGATCGCCTCGGTCGACTCCACGTAGGGGGAGTCTTCGAAGACCGACCATTCCGCCGCCGAGGCCTTCGAAGCGCCCATGGCGAACGAGGCGACCGTCAGGAGGACCACAGAAGCGACCACCGCGAGGGCGGTCGCGAACGCTCGCCCACCGCGGAACGTGAGACAAACTCGGTCAGCCATTGCTCGGTTAGCCATTGTTGTCCTTAAGGTTCGAGAGCACCCTCACACCGCGCACCGTGTAGATGGAGGCGGCGGTGAACGAGAGGATGCAGCCGATGTAGACCGCCCAGATGCCCAGGCTCACGGAGGCCGCGCCGAATCCGGGAAGCCAGGGAATCTCTGCCACCGCGAGGCCGGGCACGTAGAACAGGTCGAGCAGGAGCATCGCGAACCCGGTCATCAGGATGAAGGTGCACGCCTTGCCGACGTAGCAGACGTCAAGCGTGGACCCGGTCTTCCGCTTGAGGATGAGGCTGCCGGTGCCGAGGAAGCAGTCGCGCGCGACGAGGAAGACGACGGTCCAGAGCGGGAGCCGGTTCGTCGCGAGGAGGGCGGCGACGCCGGTGAATATGAGCACGCGGTCCATGATGGGGTCAAACCGCTTGCCGAACACACTCACCTGGTGGAAGCGCCGGGCGATCTGCCCGTCGAACCAGTCCGTGCTCGCCGCGATGATGAACACGACGACGGCGAACGTCTTGTAATCGGTTGTGACGAACATGACGAGGAAGAGAATCGTCAGGATGAGACGGCAGAGCGTGATGAGGTTGGGGATGGTCGCAAGCGTGTGGAGGGGGTTCTCGGGCGTGCCCGGAAGCGCCGTCTGCGACTGCTCGCGCCCTTCGACCCCGTCGACGCCGGTGCACGGGCCGACGTTGGGACAGCTGGCTTTTGAGTTGGCGTCGACAGTCATCAAGCCTATCCTCCAAATCGTGTACAGCCTTGAAGAGGGCCCCTGATCGGCCTCGGCATACGGCGGATACACCCGGTAATCACCTTTGGAATACTAGCGAAACTCGCCGGACTTTCCGGGTAGAAACCTAAAACGCCATAGAGGCACCCATGGTTTTCTGGCGCTAACGTCACAGCCCCCAGATACAGAAAAAGCCAGGGGCAGAACCCCTGGCTCATTCTTTGCAATGGTCGGGCAAGCGGGATTTGAACCCACGACCCCTTGACCCCCAGTCAAGTGCGCTACCAAGCTGCGCTATTGCCCGAATTCAAGTGCGTCAATCAATATAGCAGTTCTTCGAGATCCAAGCAAGGAACAAAGGCAAAAACAGGCGTCATAACAATTACTTCATATTTCACTCACTCGCTCTCGCCCTCGCCGCACTCAGCGACACGCCGCTTGGCCAGCGAGAGCGCGAGGCCCGGGGCGAACCCCTTGCCCACGAGGAAGCGCGCGAGCTTCTCGACGGGATTCTTGGAGGGGACGGGCTTTCGCTCGAGCAGCGCCCACGCGCGGTCCCGTTCGTCGTCGACGTCGAAGAACGCGTCGGGATACCCCTCGAGGAGATAGGGGTCGACACGCCGCAGGGAGAGCTCGCGCTCGATGCGCGACTTCCCCCACCCGGCGCGGATCTTGGTGGCGATGAAGACCTCGGCGTACCGCCTGTCGTCAACAATCCCGCAGCGTATGGCGCGCTCCGTCGCCTGGAGGGCGACCGTGCGGGGAACGCCCGCCAGGACGAGCCTGTCGATGCACTCGCTCGCGCATCGCTCGCGCGCCTTGCAGCCCTCAACGAGCCTCTCGAACGCGAACTCGCCCTCGAGCTTCGAGACCCGCCACTCGAGCTCGTCCCGGGAGACCACGGCGGCGCAGGATGAGCGGAGCTTGGTCGCGACGTCGAGCGGCACGATCATCGCGCCGTCGACCGCGCCCTCGGGACTGTCCGCAAGGCGCCATCGCACCTCGCACGTCTTAGGGCGCGGCCCGCGGGGTTTTGCGGCATCGTCCTCACCGCCAATGTCGATGACGACGAGGGGCGAATTCGCGCGAGGGTCGGGGGCGTTCCCAACCGGTCCCCCGGACTCCCCGGAAACGGAGCGCGACTTCTGCCGCGCCTGCATCTGCGCGAGGAGGTCCCGGACGCGCTCGACCTCCCCGCCTCCCGCACTCGGACTCACCGCTCGAACGCCTGCGCCGAGCCGATGCCGCCCCTGAGGTCAGTCTGCGGGACTGCGGCGTCGGGAGCGTCCCCGTCATCGGAGACAAGGCCGATGGCAACGCGAACCTTGTGGTCGATCTCCTTCGCGAGGGCGGGGTTCTCCTTGAGGAACTGCTTCGCGGCGTCGCGACCCTGGCCGAGGCGCTCGTCGCCGTAGGTGTACCACGAACCGGACTTCTGCACGACGTCCTCGTCGACAGCCATATCGAGGATGCACCCCTCCTTCGAGATACCCTCCCCGTACATCACGTCGAACTCGGCCTGCTTGAAGGGGGCGGCGACCTTGTTCTTCACGACCTTGACGCGGACGCGGTTGCCGATGATGTCGTTCCCCTTCTTGATGCTGTCGACGCGGCGGATTTCCATGCGGACGGACGCAAAGAACTTGAGCGCGCGGCCGCCCGTCGTCGTCTCGGGGTTGCCAAACATGACGCCGATCTTCTCGCGGAGCTGGTTGATGAAGATGCAGGTGGTCTTGGACTTCGAGAGGGAGCCGGCGAGCTTGCGCAGGGCCTGGCTCATGAGGCGCGCCTGCAGGCCGACCGAGCTGTCGCCGATCTCGCCCTCGATCTCGGCCCGGGGCACAAGCGCCGCGACGGAGTCGATGACGATGACGTCGATAGCGCCCGACCGGACGAGCATGTCGCAGATCTCGAGCGCGTCCTCACCGGTGTCGGGCTGGGAGATCAGAACCTCATCGATGTCGACACCGAGGCGGGCTGCGTAGCCCGGGTCGAGCGCGTGCTCGGCGTCGATGAAGGCGACGACGCCGCCCATGGCCTGGGCCTCGGCGAGGATCTCGAGCGAGAGCGTGGTCTTGCCGCTCGACTCGGGGCCGTAGATCTCGATGATCCTGCCCCTGGGGACGCCGCCGATGCCGAGCGCCGCGTCGAGCGGGAGCGCACCGGTGGAGATGGCCTCGACCTCGAGGTTCATCGCGCCGTCACCGTACCTCATGATGGCGCCCTTGCCGAAACGCTTCTCGATCTCGCTCGTGGTGAGGTCGATCATCTTGGTCCGCTCGTCGCCCTGCGTGCGGGCGTGAATCTCTTTGGTGGACGCGCTCTTAGCCATCGTCTGCTCCTCCGTAAACCTCAGCGTGAAAGACCTGAAAACAACCGGACCGGATGCGGTCCCGTCCGTCGAACCTATCGTGCGCTGACTTGCGCCCCGCACAGTTTTACAGAAAAGAGGCGGGCGCGAGACGCACACCGAGAAGAAAATCCTAACAGTTTGACGCAAACGCTCTAACGCAAAACTAACACCGGCCCCTGCGAAATGATGCGGGACCGGTGTTAAAAAGGGGCTATTACCTGCGCAGATCGTCGAGAAGCATCGCGAGCGCGCGGGTGACCGCCTGCGCGCGCACGGAGGGTCGGTCGCCCTCGAACCGCACGGTCTGGGAGGTGACCCCGCGGGGACCGGCGAGCGCGAGGCAGACCGTGCCGACGGGTGTCTCCTCCGTCCCGCCTCCGGGACCGGCGACGCCTGTGGTGCTGAGGGCGTAGTCGGTGCCGAGCCTCTCCCGGGCGCCGACGGCCATCTCGCGGGCAGTATCCTCGGACACGACGCCGCGGTGCTCGACCGTCTCGGGCGAGACGCCGAGGACCGAGCACTTCACGCGGACGGCGTAGGAGACGACACCGCCCTCAACCGCCTCCGAGGAGCCGGGGACGGAGGTCAGCGCAGCGGCGATGAGGCCGCCGGTGCACGACTCGGCCGTGCCGACGGTGAGCCCCTTCGCGGTGAGGAGGGCGATTGCCTCGTCCGCCAGGGGCTGACGCGCCTCGAGCGGGACAGCCTCGGCTACGACCTCGGTCTCGACCTCGGACACGCTCTCGTGCGCCGGTTCGGCAGGCCGTGCGGGGTCGCGCTGCGCGGCGGCGCCGCCTCCCGTGAGGATGGGCCACGACTTCGCAAAGTAGTCGACCATCGACCAGACCGTCAGCACGACGGCGACGAGCATGAACGCGACGGCGACGTAGGTGAACCAGGGCTGGGCCGCGTCGAGCAGGGGGATGTCCCGGATCATGCACAGCATGATGGCGACCATGGTGGTGAACGTCTTCGCCTTGCCGATCATGCTCGCGGCGATCACGACGCCCGAGGACGCGACGAGCATCCTGAGGCCGCTCACGAGAAGCTCGCGCGCGATGATGACGATGGGCACCCACGACCAGACGAGGCCCTGCTCAACCAGGGCGACGAGCGCCGAGACAACGAGCACCTTGTCGGCGATGGGGTCCATGAACTTGCCGAAGACCGTGACCTCGTTGCGAGAGCGCGCAAGGTAGCCGTCGATGCCGTCGGTGAGCGAGATGAGGGCGAACACGAGCACCGCCACGATGGGCTGCACGTTACTTGCCGTCGTCTCGTCGAGAAAGGCCTGCGCCCACGGGGCGAGCATCAGGACGAGGAACACGGGGATGAGGGCGATGCGCGCGACCGTGACCTTGTTGGCCGCGGTCCACTCGATGGAGCCGCTCCCCCGCCGACCTCCAGCCGCACTAGTCATCGCAGCCGTCACCGGCCTCGAACCCGACGCCCTCGGTGCGGGTGCCCTCGACAACGGAGCCGAACAGCTCGTAACAGGCGGCGTCCTCAATCTCGACCTCGACGAAGTCCCCGATAGAGACGTCGGCGGAGCCGAGGTGGACCACGCCGTCGGAGTCAGGCGCCTGGAAGGCGGCGCGGCCGATCATCTCGAACCCGCCGTCGCCGTCGTCCTCGCGCCCGTCGACCAGGACGCGGTACCTCTGGCCGATGCGGCGCGACGCGGAGGCGAACCCGCAGGCCTCGGCGATGTCGATGACGCGCTGGAGACGCTCGAGCTTGACCTCCTCGGGAACCTGACCGGGCAGCTCGGCCGCCGCGGTGCCGTCCTCCTGGGAGTAGGAGAACGTGGCGCAGTAGTCGAACTCGGCCTCCTCGAGGAACGAGACGAGGTCCTCGAACTCCTCCTCGGTCTCGCCCGGGAAGCCGACCATGGCGGTCGTGCGGAGCGTGATGCCGGGAACCTCGGAACGCAGGCGGACGACGAGGTCGAGGAACTCCCGCCTGGAGCCGGTGCGGTTCATGCGCGCGAGCACGTCCGCGCTCGAGTGCTGGAGGGGGATGTCGATGTACTTGGCGACCTGAGGAACATCGCGAATGACGCCGACGAGCTCGTCGGAGAGACCCTCGGGCTGCAGGTAGAGGACGCGCACCAACCCGTCGACTCTCGCCATGACCCCCGCCACGTCGCGCAGCAGGCTCGCGAGCGAGGGTTTCCCGGGAAGGTCGTGTCCCCAGACGCCGGTGTCCTGGCCGATGAGCACAATCTCCCTCACGCCGTTATCGACGAGGTAGGAGGCCTCCTCGAGAATCTCCTCGCGCGTGCGGGAGTAATAGCGTCCGCGGATGTAGGGGATCGCGCAGAACGAGCAGTACCGGTCACACCCGTCGGAGATTTTGACGTAGGCGGTGGGCGACTGGACCGTGCGGGCGACGACAGGCGCGGCGACGGGGGCGAGCGGGACGGTCACGGGCTCGCCCATGACGCAGGCGAGAACCGCGGCGATCGAGTCCTCCTCATCGACCGGGACGAAGGCCGCGACCTCGGGGAGCTCCTTGGCAAGGTCCGCCTGGCCGTAGCGCGACGGGATGCACCCGGTCATGACGATGGGACGGCGACGGGAGCCCTCGGCGCCCTCGCCGATCCGCTCGTTCACGAGGGACAGGACGGTCTCGAGACCCTCCTCGACGGCGGACACCAGAAACGAGCAGGTGTTGACGACGATGGCGTCGGCGTCATCGGGGTCGTCGACGCACTCCATCGACGGGGACGCCCCGACGATGGAACGCATGCGGTCGGTGTCGACCTCGTTCTTGGCGCACCCGAGCGTGATGAAGCAGACGCGCCTGGATGGGGAGATCTGGCCCATGGGCCCTCTTTTCTAAAATGGAAGCGCAAACCGGGATGAGGCGCTGCCTTAACGGTAGTTCACGTACTGGAGCGGTTGGCCGTAGTCCTTGGCCTTGAGGTACTGGATGACCGCCTGCAGGGCGTCCTTGCTGGGGGACGACACCTTGAGCTTGTCGCCCTCGACGGTGACCTTGACCTTGAACTTCTCGTCGCGGATGTCCTTGCTGATGCGCTTCGCGAGCTCCTGGTCGATGCCCTCGACGATTGAGCCCACGACCTTGACGGTGCCGCCCGAGGCCGCCGCGGGCTCGGACCATGAGACCGACGCGAGGTCGACCTTGCGCCTGATGAGACGAGTCGTGAAGACGTCGATGACCTGCGACGACACGAACTGCGACGGCGCGGCGACGGTGACGGTGCGGTCGGCCTTGCTGAACTCGATGGTGGCGTGGGAGTCCTTGAGGTCGTAGCGCTGGGCCAGCTCCTTCACGGTCTGCTGGTAGGCGTTGTCGACCTCCATGAGGTCGACCTGGGATACGACGTCGAAGCTTGAGTCCTTGGAAGCCATGGCGGCTCCTTTCGCTGAAGTGCCGGGGCTAGGAGGCCACGGTCATGGTGAGCGTGTAGGTGCCGCTCTCGAGGACGGGCACGACCTGCGTCCCGTTCACGGTCACGGCTACGTTCTCGGTGCTGCTGAGCTTGACGGTCGCGTTCTGCGTGACCGTCCACGTGAGGTTGGCGCCGGGGTTGGTGATCGCCGCGTACACGGCGACGTCGTCGACGTAGACCTCGACCCAGGGGGACGAGAGGGCGTCCTCGCCCACGTACACCGCGAGGACCGAGTCGGCGGGGATCGCGTCGAGGTCGACCGAGGCGGCGAGCTGGGAAGAGACGCCCACGTCGGTCGAGGTCACGGTGGTGACCGGGATGGTGCCCGGCTCGTCCGTGCCGTTCGACGACCTCATGCACGAGCTGATAGCAACGGCAGAGATGATGATGAGGGTGATTCCCAGGATGACGATGACGAAGGTGAGCATGCGCCGGTCGCTCCTGAGGGTCTCGACCCAGCCGAGGGCGACGTCGAAGATCGACTCGCGCTGCGGCTCCGGAGGCCTCTGGCGGTTGCGGAGCGAGAACGACTCCTTGCCCTGGACGTTCGGGCCGCCGCTGCCGCCCTCATAGCCGTCGTCGAGGTCCACGATCTGGATCTCGCCCCTGCCCTTGCCGCGTCGCTCGCCGGCACCCTTGCGCCCGCGGGGCTCCTCTGCGACGGAGTAGTCGTCAGCCGGGTACTGAGCGTACGCGTCGCGCTCCTCGGACCTGCCGCGCCTACGGCCGGACGCGGAGGCGGAGTCGCGCGAGGAGAGGTACGAGGGGCTCTCGCGCCTCGCTGTCTGGCGGTCCCCCCTGCGATAGCCGCTGTCGTAGAGTCCGCGGTTGCGCGAGCGCATCACCGGGGCGTCCACCTCGGGGCGGCCGGCGCGCTCTGCGCCGTACCCGTCGCCGTACCCGCCGGAGAACGACGAGGAGGAGGCCCTGCGCGAGGCGGCTAAGGACGAGGAGGGTTGACGGCGGGAGTCGCGGCGGTCGGCGTACCCGCCCTCGTCGTCCCTCCAGTCGCCGGAATCATCATAGTCGCGCCCGTCGCGGCCGACTCGCGAGGAATCGCCCCGCGCCGAGAACGACCTGCTCTCGCCGCGGGATGAACGGCGGTCGTCGCGCGACGAGGTAGAGGCCCCGCGACCCTGGGAACGGCCGCCGCCCTGTCCGCCGCGCTCCCCCGCGAAGTCGGAACGGCGGCGCGAGTCGGAGCGCGCGCGACCGTCGCGTCCGGGCGCGTACGACTGCTCCTGATACTCGTACAGCTGGTCCTCGTAGGCGCGGAGGATCTCGTTGGGGTTGAGACCCAGGTAGCGCGCGTAGGAGGCGAGAGACGCCTGGGCATAGCCCTTGGGCGGCATGGCGTCGAAGTCGGAGTCCTCGTAGGCCTCTATCATGCGCCGCTGCAGCCGTGTGTCGTTCACGACGCGCTCGATAGACAAGCCGAGGTCTCGCCTGCGTTCGGAGAGGATGTCTCCGATTAGTCGGCGGTCTGTCATCAGTACTCCCCTTCTTGCGTATCGAAGCTGCCGCGCATCGTGGCGAGCTCGTCGAGGTCTTGAATCAACACGTCGCGCATCTTGGAACCCTTCGCCGGCCCGACGATGCCCATCTCCTCGAGCATGTCCATGACACGGCCGGCGCGCGCATACCCGATCTTGAGGCGGCGCGTGAGCAGCGAGGTGGATCCCATCTGGGACTCCACGACGAGCTCGGCCGCCCTCCACGCGAGCGGCTCGTCGTCGTTCGCCTTCGAGGCCTGGTGGTCCTCACCCGCCGAGACGGGCGCGTAGGACAGGTCGGCCTGGAGCTGGGTCCCCGGCAGCGGCGCCATCTGGTAATTGTACTCCGGGGGAGCCTGTTTCTTAAGATGCTCCACGACTTGTGAAATTTCACCGTCGCTAATCCAACAACCCTGAATGCGGCGCGGCTTATCGCCCCACTCGGGCTGGAGGAACAGCATGTCGCCGTGCGGCAGGAGCTTCTCGGCGCCGGTCTGGTCGAGGATGATCTTGGAGTCGGTCCCCTTGGCGACCTTGAGCGCGAGTCGGCAGGCGATGTTCGTCCTGATGAGGCCGGTGACGATGTCGGCGCGGGGGCTCTGCGTCGCGATGACGAGGTGCATGCCGCACGCGCGCGCCTTCTGGGCCAGGCGCGCGATCGACGCCTCGACGTCCTTCTTGGCGGTCATCATGAGGTCGGCGAGCTCGTCGATGAAGATGACGATGCTCGGCAGCGTCTGAAGGGGGAACTCGGAGTTCTCGAACGCCCCGCTCTTGACGAGCTTGTTATAGCCCTTGAGGTCGCGCGCGCCCGTGTTGCGCAGGATGCCGTAGCGGCGCTCCATCTCGTTCACGCACCACTGGAGCGCGGCAGTGGCCTGGCGCATGTCCGTGACGACGGGCATGATGAGGTGCGGGATGCCGTCGTAGTCCTTGAACTCGACCTGCTTGGGGTCGATCATGATGAGGCGGACCTCGTCGGGAGTGTCGCGCATGAGCATGCTCATGATGATGGTGTTCATCATGACGGACTTGCCCGAGCCGGTCGTGCCGGCGACGATCATGTGCGGCAGCCTCGCGAGGTCGACGTGGACCGGCTTCGCGTTCGCGTCGAGGCCCACGGCGAACTCGAGCGGGCCGCCGTCGAGATACGGCAGGACGTCGCCGAAGTAGACCGTCTGGCGGACGGCGTTGGGGACCTCGATGCCCACGTAGCTCGTGCCCGGGACCGGCGAGTAGATGCGCACGCCGCTGCACGCGAGCACGCGCGCGATGTCGTCCTCGAGGGCGGTGAGCTTGTTGACGCGGACGCCCTCGCCCGGGTTGACCTCGTACGTGGTGCAGGTGGGGCCCTCGATCCAGTCGATGACCTCGGCCTGGACCCCGAACTTGGTGAGCGTGGACTGAAGGACCGAGGCGAGCCGCTCTGCCTCGCGGCGTTGCTCGGGCGTGCGCTCGATGCCGAGGGTGCCGCGCTCGAGCACGGAGGGGTCGGGGTACTCGTACGGCGGGCGCTCGCCGTCGTCGGGAGAGACGACGCTGCAGCCGGCGGTCGACGCGGCGACCGAGACGGCCGTGCGCGTGGTCTCCCAGGGGAGCTCGGGCACCGCGGGCGCCTTCTGCTGGCGGGCGGGTGCGGGGGCGGGCGCGGTCACGTCCGGCTCCTCGTCCTCGTCATGGGACACAGCGGCCTCGGGAGCGCGCCCGGATGCAGGCTTGCGAGCGGAGGGGGCCGCAGGGGCGGCTGCCGCCGCGGCGGCCGAGACCGCGATGACCGAGACCGCGGGGCTCGCAGAACCCGAAGGCGCGGCCGCGCTATCAGCGCCGGACCGACGGGACTCTTCCTCGCGCATGATCGACGAGACGACGTCGTCCGTCGGCGTCTCGTAGTCCTCGACGTCGTCGAGCGTGACGGGTGCGCCCGGGAGCGTGCCGGGGATGTAGGCGCTCGACGGCCTCCGGCGCGCGCTCGCGTCGAAGTCGTCGCGCTCCCAGTCGTCCATCGGGTCCCACCAGGC
>CAYMHQ010000028.1:0-7218 GCA_964390275.1 uncultured Coriobacteriaceae bacterium | reverse complement strand
GGCGCGGGGCGACCTCGGAGACAGCGTTCGAAGCGGCCTCGTCGCTCCCCCGAAGCTGCCTCTCGACCGCGGGCTCCTCCTGGTCGATGAGCGTGGTGGGCGCGGAGGTGCCGGGCACGTCGCCGCAGCCGAACCGGTTGGAGCGCGGGCGGCCATAGGGGTCGTCGAACGCGTCGGCGCCCTCGAACGTGGGGATGCTGTACGAGGCGACCGGCGCGCCGTAGGCGTCGAACGATATGAGCGTGGTCGCCTGGCCGGCGCGCGCGGACTGCATCGAGCTCGCGCGGGGCAGGGGGCTGGTCGCTGGCGCGCCCGCAGGCACGTCCTGCCCGTAGGCGTCCTGCGAGAGCGGGCGGGACGGGTCGAACAGGGCCGTGGGCGCGTAGTTGGCGGGCACGTCGCCCGGCATCTGCATGGTAGAGCGGATGAAGCGCCCGTTGCCCTCGGCGCCACGGCCGGCGGCGAAGCGGGCGTCCTCGGCGCGCGCCCTGCCGAACGAGCGGCGCATGCGGACGCGCTCCACGAGGGCGCGGATCGAGTCAGACATGTCGAGCCCCACCACGATGAGGCCGGCGACGATCACGCCGCCGAGGACGACGGCGCCCACGACCTGCCCCACGAGCGTCAGCAGGAACCACGCGAGCCCGTTGCCCAGGTAGCCGCCCCGCTCAGAGAGGGCGGGCTCGGCGAAGAGCACCGCGGAATCAGCCGCGCAACCGGGGGTAAAGATGCCCAGCATGCCGAGCACGGCAACGACGATGAGGGCGAGGCCGATGGCGACCCTGCCGGGCACGACGCGCCGCGGCTCGACGAAAAAGGAGACCGACCACAGGAGCAGGCACACGGGCAGCAGGAAGGCGCCGAGGCCGAACACGGCGTGCAGCGCCTGGCTCACCCCCTGTGTGAGAACCCCCGAGGTCGGGACGAGCACGGCGATGAGCATGGCGACGCCCAGGACCGCGACAACGACGCCGTAGACGTTGCGTCGGGCGGAGTCGTCGAGCACGGGCTGCGCGTAGCGCTCCCGCATGGGCTCAGGCTGGTAGGACGGCGCCTGCTGCTGGGATGCGGCACGCGGTGCGCGCGTCTGCCCCGAGCGCGCCGCGGCGGTCGCCTTCCCCGCCGAGGCCTTCGCCCGCGGGGACGCACCGCCCCTCGACGCGCCGTCAGATGCGCCCGCCGCCTTCCTTGCCCTGGGGGCGCCGCCCGTCTGTTGTGTGTTTGAGCTGCGTTTAGACTGAGCCACGAACTCGTCAGACCTCCGTCACGAAAGGAACCACCATCGGCCGGCAGTGCTTGGCGTCCCACAGGTAGCTCGACAGGCTGTCGCGCACGAGCTTCGCGTCGGCCTCGGCGTCGCGCTCCCCGCCGCTGCGCTTGGCGAACGTCTTGCGCAGGCGCTCGGTGACCTCGGCGATCGCCTCGGGGTCGTACGCGTCGAACGAGACGCCGCGCGACTCCATGGCGACCTTCTCCACCTGGCGCGTGGTCTTGGAGAGCGTGACCACGATCGACACCACGCCGTCCTCGGAGAGGCGCTTGCGGTCGCGCAGCATCGTCTTGGTCGTGTCGCTGATGAGCATACCGTCGACGTAGATGACGCCCGTCTGGACCGGTTTGCCCAGCTCGCACTTGCCGTTGCGGAGCTCGAGGACGTCGCCGTTCTCGTTCACGAAGATGTTCTCGGCGGGGATGCCCATCGACTTGGCGAGCTCGGCATGGGCGCGCAGGTGCAGCGACTCGCCGTGAACCGGCATGAAGAACTTCGGCTTGGTGAGGGCCATCATGAGCTTGAGCTCCTCCTGGGAGCCGTGCCCGGAGACGTGCACCTTCCAGCGCGACTTGTCGTACACGGTCACGCCCATCTTGGAGAGCGTGTTGACGATCTGCGTGACCGCCTTCTCGTTGCCCGGGACCGGCGTCGCGGAGATGATGACCGTGTCGCCCTCCTGGATCTGGAGGGTGCGATGCTCGCCCGAGGCCATGCGCGCGAGGGCCGAGAGCGGCTCGCCCTGGGACCCGGTGCACATGACGACGACCCGGTTGCCGGGGTACTTGTCGATGTCGTACGCGTCGATGATGTCCTCGTCGCGAATCGAGAGATAGCCCAGCTCGCGCGCGATGCGCGTGTTGGTGACCATCGAGCGGCCGGTGACGACCACCTTGCGGCCCGAGGCCACCGCGGCGTCGCACACCTGCTGGAGACGGTGAACGTGGCTCGAGAACGAGGCGACGAAGACCCTGCCCTTGGCGCGCCCGATGAGCTCGCGCAGCGTCTCGCCGACCTCGGCCTCGCTCGGCGTGAAGCCTGGGCGGGTCGCGTTCGTGGAGTCGCTCATGAGCAGGTCGATGCCGGCCTCGCCGAACCTGGCGATCGCGGCGTAGTCGGTGCGCACGCCGTCGATGGGGGTCTGGTCGAGCTTGAAGTCGCCCGTGTGCAGGAGCGTGCCCGCCGGCGACGAGACGACGATGCCCATCGCGTCGGGGATCGAGTGGTTCACGGAGAAGAAGTCCACGCCGAGCTGCCCGAGCTGCAGGTGGTCGCCAGAGCGCACCTCGCGGAAGTTCGGGTTCTTGATGCGGTGCTCCTCGAGCTTGCCCGCGATGAGGCCGAGCGTCAGCTTGCCCGAGTAGATGGGCACCGAGGGGTTGAGGTCGCCGAGGAGGAACGGCAGCGCGCCGGTGTGGTCCTCGTGACCGTGGGTGATGATGATGCCGCGGAGCTTGTCCTCGTTCTCGAGGACGTACGTGTAGTCGGGAAGCAGGTAGTCGATTCCCGGATGGATGTCGTCGGGGAACATGAGGCCGGCGTCGTCGAGGATCATGTCGTCCCCGTACTCGATGACGGTCATGTTCTTGCCGATGCCGTCGAGGCCGCCGAGGGGGATGATCCTCAGCGGCGTCTCGTTCGCGGATTTTCTATTGTGCTTTTTTGCCATAGGCTACGCATTTCCCTCTTCTGGTCGGTTCGGCGCAAGGAGGGGCGAAGGGTGCGCGCCGCTCGTCCGCGGCCGCAACTTCCTCCGCCCCACCCGTTGACAGCGCCTGTGTTAGAGAATGCCCACCTCGGCGAGGACGCCCCTGATCATCTGGGACTCGGCCTCGCTCGCGTTCACGAGCGGGAGCCGAAGACCGCCCACGGGGCGGCCGATCAGTTTGAGCGCTTCCTTGACCATGGTGGGGTTGGGGGCCTTGAACAGGCCCTTCATAAGCGGCAGGAGGCGATCGTGCATCGCGTACGCCGCTTCTTTATCACCTGCTGCGAACAGGTGGACAAGCTGAGACATCTCCGCGGGGGCGACGTTGGAGGTCGTGCTGATGACGCCCGACGCGCCGTACTCCATCATGCTGAGCGTGCACTCGTCGTTGCCGGAGAAGAGCTCGAAGTCCTCGGGGGCCTCGGCGAGGATCGCCTTGTCCTCCTCGGGGTCGATCGCGGCCTCCTTCATGGCGCGGACGTTGGGGCACTCGTTCACGACGCGCAGCACCGTGTCGGCGTTCATGTTGACGACCGAGCGGCCCGGGATGTTGTAGATGACGAGCGTCGTGTCCGGCACGGCGTTCGCGATGTACTTGAAGTGCTGGTACATGCCCTCCTGCGAAGGCTTGTTGTAGTAGGGGACGACGCACATGATGCCGTCGACGTCGAGCGAGACGGCCTCGCGCGCGAACATCGCCGAGTCGTACGTGCAGTTGTCGCCGACGTTGGCGATGATCTTGCCGCGCCCGGCGGCGGTGCGCACGGCTTCCTCGAACAGGGCGAGTTTGTCGTGGATGGGCAGGCAGGGGGACTCGCCGGTCGTGCCGCACACGACGAGGGAGTCGGCGCCGTTCTCGAACTGGAAGTCGACGAGCTCGGCGAACGTCTTGAAGTCGACGCGGCCGTATTCGTCGAACGGGGTGACGACGGCCGTGATGAGGCGACCGAAAAGGCTGGCAGGTTTCATGACGTGCTCCTTGTGTATGGTGGTCTCGGGGCGCGCCCCGAGGGAGAGTGGGCGAACGTTGGGCAGACGGATGTGCAGTCGGATGGGCAATCGTAAAGTCGAGGGTCCATGATACCCGGTGCGAAGGCGGATGGGGGCGTCCCCGCGCCATCTGCGCGAAATAGGCGCGACCTCCCCAGAACCGCCCCGCAGGCGCCTAGAACCCCATGAGGTGCTCGAGGCCGGCGACGAACGGCCCCTCCTGACCCGCGACGCTGCGGATCGCGAGCAGGACGCCGGGCATGTAGGCGTCGCGCTGCGTCGAGTCGTGGCGGAGGGTGAGCGTCTGGCCGGCCACGGAGAAGACGACCTCCTGGGAGGCCATGTAGCCGTCCCCGCGGATGGCATGAACGCGCACGCCGTCGACCTCGCAGCCGCGGGCGCCCTCGCACCCGGGCAGCTCGGTCTCGGAGCCGGGGCCGGCGTTCCTCGCATGGTCACGCGCCTCGGCGATGAGCCGCGCAGTCTGGACCGCGGTCCCGGAGGGTGCGTCCTTCTTGCCGTTGTGATGCATCTCGACGATCTCGGCGTCGGGGAAGAACTTGGCGGCGAGCGCCGCGAACCGCATCATGAGCACCGCGCCGGTCGTGAAGTTGGGCGCGTAGAAGAGCTTCGCGCCGGTCGCGGCATGGCGCTCGGCCACCTCGCGGAACGTGTCGACGCTGACGCCCGTGGTGCCCGTGACGACGTGGACGCCCTTCGAGAGCGCGGTCTCGACGTTGGCGAGCACGGCGTCGGGCTGGCTGAAGTCCACGAGAACGTCGGGCCGGCACTCGTCGATGAGCGCGCCGAGGTCGCCCGCGCAGGGGAACTCGCCGTCCTCGCACACGACGGTCTGACCAACGTGCTGGGGGGCAAAGCATCCCGCGACGGCGAGGTCGTCCGCCGCCGCGACGGCCTTGACCACGGCCGTCCCCATCTTGCCCTTCGCTCCGGATACGACGACTCTGATCATATGGCACCGCCCCTTTCATGGTGGAAGGATACACAAAGCGTTCAAAATGCGGATGAGTGACGGGCGATCGAGCGTCGCCGCACTGGCGAAGGGGTACACTCGCCACGTATCGTTGACCGCTCGGCATGCGCGCAAGGCGCCCGGCTCTGGGAGGGACTGCATTTATGAGGGCTTATAGTACAGCCAACCCCGGCCTCGTTCTCGCGGGCGCGTACACGCTCCTTGCATTTTTCGGTTCATGGGCGTGCTGGGGGGCATCGGCGGCGCTCCTCGCCGCGGGCGGCGCGAGCGGGGCGTTCGTCGGTCGCGTCCTGCTCGTCGCAGGCACGCTCGTGCCGCTCTTCGCGACGTATGCCCTCTTCCCGAGGCTGCGCGCGGCGGGAATCGCCGGGATGGCGGGCGCCCCCGGAGACTCCGAGGTGGAGGGCTCGCCGCGGGACGGGTTCTGGCGCTTCGCATTCGGCGGCGGGGCCAATCGCCGAGCGGTCGCGGTCTTCACGGCGTTCGCCGTCTGGCGCTGGGTCGCGTGCCGGCTCGGGTTCGGCTTCCCCGAGACGCCCCTCGACGCGCTCGGGAGCTTCTTCGGCAACCTGCCGCTGCTGCTCCTGGGCGGCGGGCTCGAGGAGGTCGGC
Source organism: uncultured Coriobacteriaceae bacterium (assembly GCA_964390275.1). GTDB lineage: Bacteria > Actinomycetota > Coriobacteriia > Coriobacteriales > UMGS124 > CAYMHQ01. The sequence continues at coordinate 1,645 of CAYMHQ010000028.1, read as the reverse complement.
TGGCGAGGGTGCCTCCAGCCCTGCCTCGAGTCGGGACTCGCGACGCTGTCCGGCAGTCGGAAATGGGGTGGGGACCCCGAAGGCCGGCCCCTCCCCCGCCGGCGCATCGCAGTCATGCTCGCCCCCGTGGTCTGCGGGCTCGTGTGGGGTTTCTGGCACCTCCCCCTGGCGGCGATCCCAGGGACGCTCCAGAGCCAGGTCCCGTTCTGGGGCATCCTCGTCGTGGGTGTGTCGCTGAGCTGCTCCTTCGCGGCGCTGAGGCGCGCGTGCGGCACGGTGCGCTCGTGCATCCTGAGTCACGCATGGTACAATGCTATGCTCGTCTCCATACCGACGTTCGGTCCAGCGGCTGTGGCACTCTTTGCCGTCGAGGCAGTGTTCGGCCTGCTAGGGAGCTTGTTTATGGCAGAGGGGCGCAGCCGGGGCAGGGACTGAGCCGCCCTCGCGCGCAACCGGGAGAGCGCTTCGCCCCGCCTCCTTCGCGACCCGCCCGCGCACTGCTCGGCGATGTGCGGAATATACGGGGTCGGCGGCCTGAACGCGTCGGGGACGGGTCTATTCGGTACAGTATCACCCCGTATGAAGCGCCCACGAGACGGGAGGGAACCCTCTCGCCCGGACATGGGAGGCGCTCTCTCGAACAGACTGAAAGAGGTGACGTCCCTTGTCACAGGAAACCGCAACGTTCCCCGCGTCCGCAACCACACCCGCGTCCGAAGACGGGTGCGCGACCCCCTCGATCTCTCGCCGCCGGCTTCTCGCCGGGGTGGCCTTCGCGGCGCTCGGCCTCGCGCTCGGCTCAACCAGGAAGCAGGCGTTGGCGGCGAAGGCCTCAGACGAGACGCTCGCCGCGCTCGACGCGGCGCAGGCGAGCTACGACTCCGCGATGGCCGAGCTCGCCGACCTCGGCGCGCAGCTCGAGGAGGCCCAGTACAACCTCTCGCAGTGCCAGGCGGAGGTCGACGCGACGAACCAGCAGATCGCCGATCTCGAGGCGTCCATCGCCGCACGTCAGCAGGAGCTGAGCGACGCACAGGACACCCTCGCCTCCCGCATAAGGGCAAGCTACACGGCGGGCACCACCCAGCTCATCGACCTGCTGTTCTCTGCCGCCGACTTCGAGGACTTCGTGAGCCGCCTCTACTACGCGGGCAAGGTGAACGAGTCCGACGAGGACGCCATCCAGACCGTCAAGGACATCAAGGCCCAGCTCGAGGCCGACCAGGTCGCGCTCGAGGAGCAGCGCGCTGTCCAGGAGCAGCTCCTCGCCGAGCAGCAGGCCTACACCGACGAGCTCGACTCGACGGTCGCCTACTACGAGACGTACGTCGCGAACCTCAGCAGCGAGGTCCAGGCGCTCATGGCGCAGGCGCAGGCGGAGCTCGAGGCGGCGCAGCAGGCCGAGTACGAGGCCTATCTCGCCGAGCAGGCGGCGCTGGAGCAGCAGCAGAACTCGGGCGGCACCGACTATTCCGGCGGCGACTCGGACTACTCCGGGGACTACTCGGGCGGCGGGGACTACTCCGGCGGTGGCGGCGGTGGCGGCAACCACGTCTACTCGGTCGCGAGCATCGCGTGGAACTACATCGGCGTCCCCTATGTCTGGGGCGGAACCGACCCCTCGGGCTTCGACTGCTCGGGCCTC
>CAYMHQ010000027.1:12605-21583 GCA_964390275.1 uncultured Coriobacteriaceae bacterium | reverse complement strand
ACGGGATTCGAACCCGCGAATACCAGCTTGGGAAGCTGGGGCCTTACCACTTGGCGATGCCCGCGCGAAACCGAATAGTACCATAGGGAAAATTCTTTGTCACGGGGTTCGAACGATTCGGGAGATGTTCGAACGAAAACCACGTTTGCGGGGCGGGGATGTGGCCGGAGCGGGAATGCGGTCGGGGCAGCGGGAGGTCTATACTTCCAGCTTATGGGGTGAGCGCGTGTCGTCGGCGTCGGCGACGGATTCGGGGGATGAATGAACCAGAGGCAGCTCGAGTGCTTTCTGCGCGTGGCGGAGACGGGGAGCATCTGCAAGGCCGCCGAGGAGCTGTTTCTGAGCCAGCCCTCGGTGACGTACCAGATCGCCTCGCTCGAGAAGGAGACGGGCCAGCGGCTGTTCGAGCGCGGACCCCACGGCACGCGGCTCACGGAGGTCGGCAGACACCTCGTCCCGATGGCGCGCCGCGCGTCCGACGACCTCAGGTCGATCGACGACTATATCGCCAGCCTGCGCAAGAACGAGACCAAGCCCATCGTCGTCCTCCACGGCTAGATCATCCACGACCGTCTCTGGCGCTCGCTCCTGTCCGACTACGCCAAGGACCACCCCGACATCGAGGTGCGCACGGTGTTCGGCACGTTCACCGACGAGCTGGACTGGCCGCAGATGGACGTCTACATCGTCCCGCAGAAGCGTCTCGAGTCGTTCTATCCGCCCGCGACCAGGCACGTGGTCCTCTATCACGCCTGGGTGCACGGCATCATGGCGGCGAGTCACGCGCTGGCGGGGTACGACTACATCGACCTCGACCGGATGGAGCCCTACCCGATGCTCTTCCCGTCGATCGAGTTCATGGAGACGCTCGGCTGCTGGTACTGGCTCCACCTGCGGGAGTCCCGCGAACGGTACACCCTCGAGTTCCACGAGGGCCGCTCCCTGCACGAGATCCAGCTCCACCTCTTTGGCAGCTCGGGCGTGTTCATCTCCCAGGGAATCCACACCGACCTTGCGCCCGGCATCGTGGAGGTGCCCTTCACGCCGGAGTCGCCGCGCGTCGAGGAGCATATCTGCTGGAAGGAGGAGGCGCGCCCGCACGTCGTCGAGTTCGTCGACTATGTCCGGCGGTACTACGCGCTCCGTCCGTGGGCGTTCGAGCCGCTGAGGGGAGCCGGGAGCGAGGAGTCCCGCGGCATCGTCCGCGTCCCGTAGCGGCGCGCCCCGAGGTCGCGGGACCCCGGCAACGAGAAGGGCCGCGGCCCGCCTTTCGGCATGACCGCGGCCCTGCATCCGGACCTGATTTACGCCTGAGCCTCGGCGATGGCGGTGGCGACGGCGCCGATGATGGTGCGGCTCGTGCAGCTCGCGCCGGCGACCAGGTCGACGTCGGTGGAGTTGGCCTCGACGATGCGCTGGGGCATCTTCTCGACGGCGTAGGAGCCGATGCCCGGGGTCTCGTTGTTGTCGACGACCTCGACGGACTCGATGACGCCGTCCTTGTAGCCGACCTTCACCCAGAGCTGGCCGCCGATGCCAAAGGCGCTGCCCACGTACTCGTTCTCGCCGAGGTCGATCTGGGGCTCGTAGGCCGGGCGGGTGTAGTCGGCCGGCTCCTTGTCGCCCATGGCGGAGGCGCGCAGGTTGTCGTCCTTCTCGGCGGCGGCGCTGTGGCCGGAGATGCGGCCGAAGATCAGGCACTCGCCGATGTTGCTCGCACCCTGGTACACGTCGGCCCAGATCGAGCCGCACTCGCCGTTGCTGTAGAGGTGCGGGATGGGGTTGCCCTCGGTGTCCACGACGTTGCCGTTGATGTCGCGGCGCGGACCGCCCTGCGTGTTGGTGAACGTCGGCTTGACCTCGAAGGCGTAGTAGGGGCCCTCCTCCGAGAGCGGGACGAGGTACTCGGCCTTGCGCGAGAACTCGGGGTCGAGGCCCTCGGCGCAGTAACCGTTGTACTTCTGAACCTCGGCGCTCAGGCTCCCCTCCGGCAGGCCGAGGGCGAGGGCGAGTTCGTCGAGCGTATCGGCCTTGGTGATGGTGCCGTCGGCCACGCGGTCCTCGTTGTTCCAGACGGGGTAGATGACGTGCTCGAACGCGGCGGAGTCGAACACGCAGTACGCCGGCAGCGAGTAGGGCGTGTGGATGAGCGTGCCGTGGAAGTGGATGAAGCCGTGGCCGGGGAGGGTGCCCTCGTCGTTGAAGCGCGTGCCGTCGGCGCCGACGATGATGGCGGAGTTGTCGGTGCAGAAGTTGTTGTCATGGCCGATGACGGAGCTGTGGCCGGCGAACACGAAGCCCGCGGTGCGCCCGGTCTCGGGGTTCAGGCAGTTGAGGTCGGGGCCGGAGGTGTTGCTCATGTGCCAGAGCTGGCCGCCGACCTCGGTCGCGAGGTAGACGCCGTCGCCCGTGTTGAGCTGGCCGCCCTTGGGGTACGCGTAGGGGAGCTGGAGGTAGTCCTGGACCATCTGGATGTTGGCCTCGAACCCGCCCGTGCAGATCACGACGCCGTTGAGGGCGCGGACGCGCTTGACCTCGCCGTCGATCTCGACCTCGACGCCGTGGACGATCTTGGTGGCGTGGTCCTGGATGAGGTGCTTCGCGGGGGCCTCGTACCAGATGTCGATGTTCTCGTTGCCGCTCACGAGCTTCTGCTCGAAGTTGTAGAGCGCGGCGTCCCAGCACGTGCCGTTGAGGCCGTAGTAGTCCATGAGGTCCCAGCCCACGAGGTTCTTGAACTCGCCGACCGAGTGCAGGACCAGGCCCGACGCGCCGCCGTGCTCCTCGATCCACTTGGGCGTCTCGATGCAGCCGTCGACGTAGGCCTGAAGGATCTCGTCGCTGGGGGTGTCGTACATGCCGCGGATGCTCTGCAGGTACGAGAAGGCGTCGTCCTTGCGCTCAGCGTCGAACGAGAGGTACACCTGCATCGCGTAACGGCTGTTGCCGCCGCAGGTCTTCTCGTTACCCTTCTCGACGATGAGGACCTTCGCGCCGTCCTCGGCCGCGGTGATCGCGGCGGTGGCGCCGGCGAAGCCGTAGCCGATCACGACGACGTCGTACTCGGCGTCCCAGTCGACGGTGGTCTCGAACGCCTTCTCCTCGGCAGCGGCCTCGGAGGCCTCCGAGGCCATAGCAATATTTGCAGCGGCAGCAATGGTGGTTCCGCAAGCGGCGGCGCCGGCGACGAAACCACGACGAGTCATCTTCTGAGCCATCGTAATCCCCTTTGTTTGGTTGTGGCATTGATTACCTGCGGCAACGGTTTCGCCGGCCGGCTGATTCCCGTTTGTCGGCGCCAAATATACAACGCTCAACCGCGTATTCAAATCGAAAAAGGGTTGCCCGGTCATAAAGGATGTCTATGATACGCCGGGGAACGCGAGAGAGATGGGGTGCAGAGGGGGCAAGTGGTGCAAAGGGTGCTGGCTGATTGCGGTCCGGCCGGCGATTGGGTATGGTGTGCCGGGCATGTCTACTGGACGGAGGGAACCATGGACGCGAAGCTTGAGGGCGGGCAGTTTGAATTCGAGTGGTCTGCGGTACAGTTCGCGAGCGAGCCGTACTTCCCCTCCGTGGTCTATACTTCCGCGCATGGAAGCATACACGACTGTCGCCGGCCGCTCAGTGGCCGAGCTCGAGGAAAAATCCAGCCGGTTCATCGCGACGCTCGACCATGTGGAGGGCGAAGCTGACGCGCTGGCGCTGATCGCCGAGGTTCGAAAGGCGAACCCGCTGGCCAGACACAACGTCTACGCGTGGGTGCTGCGCTCGGGCGGCGAGCGGCGCAGCGACGACGGCGAGCCGCAGGGGACGTCGGGGCCGCCGGTGCTCGACGTGCTGCGCGGCGCGGGGCTGCAGGACGTGTGCTGCGTGGTGACGCGCTACTTCGGCGGGACGCTCCTCGGCACGGGCGGGCTCGTGCGCGCGTACTCGGGGGTCGCGCGGCTGGCGGTCGAGGCGGCCGAGCTTGTGAGCGTCTCGCGCTGCGTGGATGTCGCCGTGCGCGTGGAATACCCCGTCTACGAGCGCGTTTCCCGTCTGGCGGCCAATTGCGGCGCGAAGGTGCTCGGCACCCGGTTCACCGACGCGGTCGAGCTCGACCTCCGCATGCTCGACGGTACCCAGCGGCCCTTCCTCGACGCCTTGCGCGAGCTCACCCGCGGCGCCGCCTCGCCCGCCGTCACCGACCCGTTCGACGCGGTGTTTTAGGAGGTCTGTCGTGGGGTGCACCGCGAGGAGGCCAGCATGAACAAGATGCCGTATTTCGCCATCGACTACTACGACCGGCAGGTCATTCAGAGCATCGTCGACAAGTACGGCCTCGACCCCATGGACGCGATTCGGCAGTTCATCTGCTCCGAGACGCACGCCCTGCTGGAAGACGCCGAGAACGGTATGTGGTACTACCCTGCCTTCGTCATATTCGACATGTGGGAGGCCGAGAAGGTCACCGGCGACCCTCGGAACTCCCAGTTCATAAGGAGTGAGTGACATGAGCGAGGAGCAGGTCTTGGGCGAGGAGCAGACTCTGACCGAGGAGCAGGCGTTCTTCGTCTACCTGCTCGAATGCTACGCCGGTGAGAAGGGGCGTCCGACGGGCGAGGTCCTCAGGGAGTGGGACGAGCACGGCATCACCCAGTACGTGCTGGACAACTACCTGCAGTATCACTCCGAGGCGATCGAGAACGCCTACGCGGACATCGACAGCATGCTCGAAACGGGCAAGCCGGCCTGGTAGGTGAGCCGACCTGGTAGGTACGCTGGCCTGGTAGCCGCGTCGACCTGGCAAGACCGCCATGCAATGCGTTCGCGCGGCGGAGTCGGCTTGCGCGCCGGCCCTCGCCTGCGGTCCGTGTGATAGCATCTCACGCGTAGACTCAAGTGCGGGCGGAACGAATTCGTGCTGGAACGGGGTGCCGGGATGACGACCGAGATGGCTGATAGGCAGCGGGACTCCGTGCCCCATGACGCCGTGCTCCATGCGGACGGGGCGCGCATCTTGGACCGCCGCGGAGACAAGCGGCTGCCTATTGGAGATGACGGCTTCGAGACCGTGGCCGAGCGCTCGGTCTTCATCGACAAGTCGATGCTCATCGCGGACGTGCTCGACGGCGACTTCGCCGTCACGCTGTTCTGCCGTCCCCGGCGCTTTGGCAAGACGCTCGCGATGACGATGCTCAAGGCGTTTCTCGAGCTGCCGCCTGACGGCGTGAGCCGGGCGGGGCTGTTCGAGGGTCTCGCGATCTGGGACGCCGACGGCGGTCGTTACCGCGCTGAGCAGGGGAAACGCCCTGTCATCTACCTCACGCTCAACGACGTGAAGAAGTCCACCTGGGAAGAGGCGTACGCATCGCTGACGGACAAGGTCGCCGCCGAGTACGAGCGCCACGCCTACCTCATGGAGAGCGACAGGCTGAGCGACGTGGAGAAGGCCCAGTTCGGCCGTCTGCGCACCAAGAGCGCTCCCCGGGCAGAGGTCGACTCCTCGCTGCGCCAGCTGAGCCTGTATCTCGCTAAGCACCATGGATGTCGCACCGTCGTCCTCATCGACGAGTTCGACGCGCCCATCATGGCCGGCTACGCGAACGGGTACTACCGGGAGATGGTCGACTTCACCAAAGGCTGGCTCACCGGCGTCCTCAAAGACGGCGGCGCGGCGTTGGATTTTGCCTGCATGACGGGGGTGCAGCGTATCTCGAAGGAGTCCATCTTCTCCGATCTCAACAACGTGACGGTCGATACGGCGTTGGGAGGGGAGAGCGAGGAGCGTTTTGGCTTCACCGAGCACGAGGTGGCCGCGCTGGCCGACTACCTGGGCCATCCCCACCGCTACCAGGAGGTCAGGGACTGGTACGACGGCTATCGTTTTGGCGGCGTCGACATCTACAACCCCTGGAGCGTCCTCAACTACTTCTCGCGCGGGTGCCAGCCCGGGGTCTACTGGGCGAACACGGCCACGAACACGCCGGTGGGAGACGCGGTGCGCGACCTCAACGGGGACGCGCTGGCGGGCGTCTACGGCCTGCTGGAACCCGGCGGCGTCGTCCGCGCGCCCCTGGACGTGGAGGTCACGTTTCCCGAGGGCGGCGTCACCGGCGACGAGCTCTGGAGCCTGCTCTACCTGGCCGGATACCTCACCACGGAGGACACGCAGGACCCCACCGACAGCGTTCGCCTGCGTCCCCTGCGCATCCCGAACAAAGAGGTGTCGCTCATCTTTAGCCGAGAGGTGATTAAGCGCTTCAGGGGTCTTGTGGGAGGCGCGCACCGTCTCGAGGGTCTGCACGCCGCCCTTGTCGACGGTAATGCCGAGGGGCTGCGGGCCGAGCTCGAGTCGGTGCTGCTTGACTGCGTCGCCCCGGTCGACCTCAGGTCCGAGAACAGCTACCACATGCTGGTGCTCGGCCTGCTGTTCGGTGTGGACGGCTACGCCGCGCCCGTGTCGAACGGTCGGGCCGGCAGGGGGTTCTACGACATTCGCCTCAACCCGCTCGCTCCCGGCAAGCCGACCATCACTCTCGAGTTCAAGGTGCTCCCGAGGCACGAGGTCGACCGCGGCGCCGAGTGCGACACTGGGCGCGGGACCGAGCGTGGGGCGGATCCTGAGCTGCCCAGCGGACGCTCGGCGGAAGACGTGCTCCGGGAGACGGCCCGGGAGGGCCTCGCACAAGTTCGGGCCAAGGCGTACGACCACGATGCGCCCGGCCCTCGGCTGCGGTTTGGGATTGCGTTCTACAAACAGGAAGTCGCCGTGGAGGCGGAGCGGGCGGAGTAGGACCTCATCACTTGGCGCGACGGCAGGGAGCGGAACATTGCTTTAGGCCGGATTTAGCCAGGTGCCCACACATCTCAACATGTGTGAGTGGTTAGCTAAATCCGGCCATTTTGATGTTCCCGCGCCCTGTACCTGCTCCGTTCCCGCGTGCTCCGCTCTCCGCAGGGCTATCTCTCGCTACCCCTCGATCCCCAGCGCCTCCACGCAGCGGGCGAGCTCGTCGCGGATGGCGATGTGCTGGGGGCAGGCGCGCTCGCAGGAGCCGCAGCCCACACACTCGTTGGCGCGCTTGAGGCCGTGCCCGCCCACGAGCCAGCCTTCCTGATGCAGCGCTGCGGCCTTATCGCCGTAGAGCGTGAGGTAGTTCATCGCCGTGAACGTGCCCGAGACGCCGATGCCCTTGGGGCACACCTTGGCGCAGTAGTTGCAGGTGGTGCAGGGAATGAGCGGAATCTCGGCGAGCGCCCTCTGGGCCTCGTCGAGGGTGGCGCGGTCGGCGGCGGAGAGGCCCTCGAACCCGGTCATCGCGGCGATGTTGTCGCGCATCTGCTCGACGTTGCTCATGCCCGAGAGCACGGTAATTACGCCGGGCAGGTCGGCGGCGAACCGGATGGCCCACGCGGCCGGCGACAGCTCGGGGTTCGCCTGCTCGAGCACCTCGCGCACGGGTGCGGGCGGGTTGGCGAGCATGCCGCCCTTGACCGGCTCCATCACGACGACGGGCTTGCCGTGGGCGCGCGCCACCTCGTAGCAGCGGCGCGACTGAACCGCCGGGTAGTCCCAGTCGGCGTAGTTCACCTGCAGCTGCACGAACTCCATCTCGGGATGGGCGGTCAGGATCTCCTCGAGCTCCTCGGGCGTGGAGTGGAACGAGAACCCCACGTGGCGGATGAGCCCCTCGGCCTTCTTGCGCTGCACGAACTCCCACTGGTCGAAGTCGTCGAAGAACTTGGTGCGGCTCTCGCCCAGGTTGTGCAGCAGGTAGAAGTCGAAGTACCCCGCGCCCGTGCGCCTGAGCGACTCGTCGAAGCGCGCCTCGGCCTCCTCCTTCGTCGCACAGTTGATCCACACGGCGTTCTTGGTGGCGAGCTGGTAGCTCTCGCGCGGGTGGCGTTCGACGAGCGCCTGGCGGATGGCGTCCTCGCTGCCCGCGTACGCCCACGCGGTGTCGAAGTAGGTGAAGCCCGCCTCCAGGAACATGTCGACCATCTGCTTGGTCTGCTCGATGTCGATGACGGGCTGCGCGCCCTCCTCCTGCGGCTGGATCTGAGGCAGGCGCATGAGGCCGAATCCGAGCTTCTTGATGTCGGCCCCGAGCTCCGCGCCGAGCTCCTGCTGGCCTGTCCCGAGTTCCTGCCCGCCTGCGTTGATGGTGGTGTCTGCCACGGTGATTCCTCCCTGGTCTCCCCGATTTCCCTGATGCCCGCGGCGCCCATGGTTTCCTCGGCGCTCAACGGTGCTCTCGACGGCAAGTCTAGATGTTGAAGTTCGGTCGAGGTCAACTCCGCGCGGAGAAAGTCCGCAAACGAATCACGCGAGGAAATGCTGCCGGTATCTCCAGGACAACGGCATCGATTCCTTCGCCCTCGGGTACTTCAGGACAAAGCACTCGTCGAAGAAGCTCGACCTGATTCCGGTGGAGATCTTCGGCGACGTGATCGAGCGGCTGAAGGCGATGGGCTACCGCAGAATCGGCGTCGAGGGCGCTTCGAAGGGCGCCGAGCTGGCCCTCGCCGCGGCGATTGAGTACTCCGAGATTTCCTGCGTGATCATCAAGACGCCGTCGTGGTTCTACAGCGAGGGGCTGGCGGGTGGGCAGCCGTCTGGGAACTGCTGCTGGTCACGCGGTGGGCGGGGTCTGCCGTTCACCCCCTATCGCGACCGGAAAATCAACACGCTCAAGATGATCTGGGAGGCGAAGGAGTACAACATCCTCCCGGTCAACGCCGGAAAGAACGTGCTGCCGGAGTCCGTCATCCCCGTGGAGAGGGTCAGCGCGCCGATTCTCATGTTCTCGACGAAGGTCGACACAATCTGGCCGTCAACGGAGAGCTGCGAAAAGATCTGCGAGCGCCTCGAGGCGAGCGAGTTCCCCTATCCCTACAGGCACGTGGCGTTCGAGCACATGAGCCACATGATGCTGGAATACTGCGGAAAAGGAATCAAGCACTTCATCAAATCAGAAAAGGAAGACCCCGCC
>CAYMHQ010000027.1:4011-12505 GCA_964390275.1 uncultured Coriobacteriaceae bacterium | reverse complement strand
GGGGTCCTACAGGTTATGGCGTTCCCCCATGCGTCTTATCGAGTCTCGGGCGTTGGCCGTTCTGCCGGCGAGGAAGTCGTCCTCCGATTCCTCGACCGCCCGGTATAGGTTGGCGCGCGCAGCCCCCGGACGGATGGTCTCCGTGTTGCCTTTGACCCCATCGATGGCTGCCCGCTCGAGGGCATCCACGCGCAGGAGGAACTGCCGCTGCGTCGCGGGTGCGAACCAGGCGGGATGCTGCGTGCGGGAGAGGATGTCGCCGACGGTGGGCGCGAAGGCTCGCAGCGCGTCGAAGTCGATCCACGAGAGGTCGCGCACGAGTGCGAGCGGACCGGCGGCACCGTTGTCGAACACGCGGGCGTCGTAGGGCAGAACTGCCTCGGTGAGCTGGGATTTCGTGTGCGCGCCGGGGAAGAACGCCCGCCCGTTGTCGAACACGGGCGCGACGCGCAGCGGGGTTCGGGAGTCCGAGTCGAGCAGGATGCCGAGGTTGAACTCGTGGCGGTCGTCGTTCGCCGTGAGGAAGTCGAGCACCAGCTCCCGGTCGACCGCCGCCCGCGCGTCCGCGACTCCGAGCCGTTCGAGGATGTCGACGTACGCGTCGTGGAGGTTGCTATCAACGGGCGCGTCGAAGTGTCGCACGACGTCGTCGAGCGCGACGAACTCGGTGTTCTCGTCGACGAAGCACTCGCACACGCTGACGGGCTGGCCCGACGAGTCCTCTTCTACCCAGTAGGGCACCCACGAACCCTCAGGCAGCAGGGCCCGGCAGAGCTCCGACGTCAGGAGTTCGGCCCACGGCTCGTGGCAGTCGTTCGAGGACGAGCCTTTGACGAGGACGTTTTTGATTGCCGCCGCCCCGGTGGGGGAGTTCGCGCCGCACGTGCTGCCGCGGCACTCCCAGCGTTTGGCGAGCTGTCCCGAGGTGGCGCTTCCTGGCCCCATGCGCACGTGGACTCCGTCCAGCGTCGTCCAGTCGGGCCGGCCGTCGACGTAGGGGTTCTCGAAGTAGTTGACGTCGCCCCATGAGACGTCGAGGCCTTCGGGGCGGATCCAATACTGGTCGGAGAGGTTGAGCGCGAGCGACTTGAACAGCAGCGACGCCGGGTCAGCGCATCCCGCGCCGCGCAGGATGGCGGAGAGGCCGTTTCTTCCCGTTGGAATGTAACGGTATGAAATCCACCAGGCGAGCTGCGTCGCGTCGAGTCCGGATTCGACGACGCTTGCGCCCCACGGTGCGTCATTCTCGCTCATGACGGTGAGGTCGCCAATGGTTCTGCGGCGCAGGTTGAATGTGAACGAGCAGACCTCAGCGTCTTTGCGCATCAGGATATATTTATCTTGCGGATCCAGCTGGAACATGGCACCTCCTCACCGTGCTGTATCGCCGGGCGTGATTACAAGCCGGCATGGATAAGTGCAATGATACTCGAGGCGGGATTGTAATGAGGATACGACAGCCATAGATGCGCGTTCTCGAGCGAAAAACGCGAACGGCCCAGCCGCCGCAAGGCGCTGGGCCGTTCTTCGTGCTATACCCTTCGGCGTCCGCGTGTGCACCCGCGGTCGCCCGTCGGGGTGCTACTTAGCTGCGGGCTCGCCTTCAGGCGCGTCGCCTGCGGGCTGCTCGCCAGCGGGTGCCTCGCCCTCGCCGGCAGGCGCCTGCCCGCCCTCGCCGCCGGCCGCGGGCTGGCCGTCCGCAGCGGAGGTCGTCGCGGCGGCGTGCTCGGTGTCGCACTTCACCACGGTGAGCGTGCCGTACTCGTCGCCAGTCTCGAACGTCGCGCCGGGGAGCTCGATGGCCGCGCCGGTCTCGTCGACGATCTGGCCGTACACGGTGAGCGTCGCGCCGTCGGCGACCGTCGCGCCCAGGGTGCCGTCGGGCGTGGCGATGGTGTTCTCGCCGTAGAGCTTGATCGCGAGCTGGCCGTTGAAGCGCGCCTGGTAGGCGTCCACGTCGGCCGGGTCGACGGAGCCGAGCGAGATGGCGTTCACGCTGTCGAAGCCGTCGACGTTGGCGAGCTGGCTGCCGGCGGTCATGTCAATCTCGCTGTCGACGAGCGTCACAATTGCGCGCTCGCCCTTGGTGGAGCTCACGAACGTGTTGCCCGAGCACTCGATCGTCGAGTTCACCGCGGTCATGGCCGCGACGTCGGTCACGAGCGAGGTGGTGTTCTGGAACTCCGCGCACCCGCCGTTGACCTTGGAGTTCTCGAAGTAAATCGACGCGAAGCCGTTACCGCCCAGGGCCTTGCCGTAGACGGAGTTCTTCACGATGAGCGTGGTGGGCTCGTCGGTCACGCAGTCGCCGGTCGCGACGCAGTCCTCGAACACCTGGTAGCCGCCCCAGAAGTCGGAGCTGTACACGCGGCCCGAGCCGAACGCGGCCGAGTCGACGTAGTGGTAGGAGCCGTTGTAGAGGATGTTGGAGAGGTGCTGGTCGCTCGAGTACGCTACGGAGTTGGTGACGTTCACGCTCGCGCCAAAGCCGCAGAACACCGCGCCCGCCATGGTGCCGGCCATCTGCGAGGAGCCCGTGGCCTCGCCGTCGACGACGAGACGGCCGTCGGTGCTGGTCATCTTGACGTGCGAGTCCTTGCCCCACACGGGCATGGCCGAGCCGATGCCGTAGCGGTAGAACGCGTTGCGCGCGGAGGCGTTGTAGACCAGGCCGTCGCCCTCGGTCGCGGCCTCGGCGCCGTCGCGGACGGTGTTGGGGTCGGTCGCGCCCACGATGACGTCGGCCGCCTTGTCGGCGTTGCCGGTGAGGGAGACCGTGTTGTCGACGATCTCGAGCGTGCCGTTGATGTTGTCGACGAGCAGTGCGGCGTTGTCGGCGGAGACGAGGGACTCGGGCACGTCGGCCACGGCGCCGCTCATGATCACGGTGTCGCCGTACTCGGGCCCAAAGAACTGGCTGATGTCCGAGGTAGCGGAGCCAACCTGCTGCGCCCACGCGGTGTCGGGAGCGGTGCGCGACTTGAGGAAGCCGCTCACGGTATAGAGCAGACGGATGCAGTCGATCTTGCCCATGACGTCGTCCATGGCGGCGACGGCGGCAGCGCCCTCGTCCTCGGCGCCCTCGAGCACCTGCGCCACGGCCGCGACCTTGGCCTCGTTCGTGTAGTCGGCAGGTGCCTCGACCTCGGCACCGTCATAGGCCGCGGCGGCCTTGGCGAGCTCCTCGGCAGCGGCGACGCCGTCCTCGTTCTTCATCGTCCAGTTGGACTGGAGGGCGTTGTAGAGGCCCACGCGCGCGAACTTGCCGGTGACCTGGGCGCCCGTGCCGAGCATCGTGGTGTCGGCGTCGATGTTGGTGAGCAGGTAGAAGCCCGGGTAGTCGCCCGTGGCGCCCGAGTCCTTGATGTCGGTCATCTTGGTGTAGATGCCGTTCCACACGCCAACCTGCAGCGTCGCGCTGACGGAGTCGGAGTACGGGTCGTTGGAGAACATGGCGCCCGAGAAGTCGGTGGCGTCAACGTAGCCCTTGGCGAAGGTGACCTGGTCGCACACGATCTGGAACAGGCGGTAGATGGCCACGGCGTACTCGAAGCCGTACATCTTGTCGCCGAACTCGGTGAGCGTGTCGCCGGCGTTGGTGACGCCACTCGAGAGGAACCAGTCCACAGCCGCCGCGTCGTCGCCCTCGATGCCGTAGTCGGCAGCGGTGCGGATCATGCGGTTGCCGCCGATGAAGACCGAGCCGGCCTGGTTGGCGGCGTCGACGGTGGCGGTGTAGTCGCCCTGGGCCATGTTGGGCGCGTACTTGGTGACCTCGAGGCTCGTGCCGTCGGCCAGCGTGAGCACGGCGTCGGTCGCGTAGGTGCTGTTCACGACATAGATGATCGTGTTGTAGGCCTCGTCGCCCGTCGCGAGATAGTAGGCGGTGTTGCCCTCGGTGTCGACGCCCTCCATGGTGAAGACGCCGCCCTCGACCTTGGCGGTCACACCCTCGGCCGGCTGGGTCTTGGCGGAGTCGAGGTACACGGCGAGCTCGCCCTCAAAGGCCGCGGGAGCGTACTTGACGCCCTCGCCCTCGGCGTATGCGCCGAAGCAGTCGCAGGTCACCTTGCCGCCGTCGACCTCGCCCTGGCCGGCGACGAAGACGTACTGCTTGAGGGCGAGCATGCCCGTGAGGTCGATCGACGAGGCGCCGCCGCCCATGCCGCCGGGGCCGCCTGCACCGGGGCCGCCTGCGCCGGGAGCGCCGCCCTCGCCGGCGCCACCCTCGGGCGCGCCGCCTTCCGCGGGAGCGTCGGCGAGCGCCGTGCCGGCTGCCAGTGCGCACGTCGCGAGCGACGCGCCAACAACGAACGAGCGACGGGTCAAGTTCTTGATCATTTCTCTACCCCTTAGTCTCGATTCTCGGATCTCGATGTTCGTGACTGTCGCGGGAGGAACCCCGCACGGTCGCGATTGTAGGAACCCTCTCGACGCGGCTACAATCGCCCGTTTGTGGCGAAAATCGGGTGCTTTCAGGATTGTGAAGGAACGGTGAACCGGTGGTTCGCCTCAAAGGGGTTAAGGCCTTCGAACGCGGCGGATTCGCATCCCGCGCCGCGCGTCGGCCGCCCACCCCGCAGGTGTCGCCCCGGTGTCGCCCCGGTGGCGAAAAAAGCGCCCGCCTGGTCTCGGATGGTCTCGGATACGCACTTTTACATGCGTTTACCAGCTGCTATACTAAATTCACCCGTTTGGGGATTATCCCTTGGCGGGGAGGGCGTGCGATAGTCCGCCGTGTTGTGTACCTGCGCCTGCCGGTTGTCAAGAGCTTTCAAGCGTTCCGGCCCGCGCCTCCAAGAGATAGGAGCACACGTTATGACTGAAATGACTCGTCGTTCGTTCTTCGGCGTCGCCGCTGCTGCCGGCGCGCTTGCGGCGGTCCCCGCGATCGCCAGCGCCGATGAGGCTGCCGCCGGCATCACGGTGGGCGTCCCCGTCGAGACCCCCGACACCACCGAGGAGGCCGACGTCGTCGTCGTCGGCTCCGGCATCGGCGGCTTCTTCGCGGCGATGATCGCCAAGGAGCAGATGCCCGAGGCCAACGTCATCATGCTCGAGAAGAACGGCCACCTCGGCGGCTCCACCAACTACGCCGAGTGCAACGGCCCGCAGAAGAACCAGGAGGAGGACGCCGCGCGTCTCTCCGGCTTCAAGTCGGCCTCCAACACCAACTTCATCGCCAACTCCATCCTCCACTACGAGCGCGTCAAGGAGGCCGGCAGCAACGCCGACTGGCTGTTCGGCAAGCACGGCTGCGGCTACTACAACGCGGGCGTCACGTTCTACGAGGGCGGCAACGGCACCTCGGCCATCAATAAGCTGACCCCCATCGCCGAGGAGGAGGGCGTCGACATCCGCATGAACTCGCGCGCCTTCGCGCTTGTGCTCGCCGACCCCTACACGGTCACCGGCATCCAGTACCAGGCCGAGGACGGCAGCGTCGTGCAGGTCAACTGCAAGGCGGTCGTCCTGTGCACCGGCGGCATGTCCACCAACAAGGAGCTGCTCGCTCAGTACTCCAGCCAGGACATGAGCAAGATCATCGGCTGGGGCGAGGGCCAGGACGGCGACGGCCAGATCATGGCCGAGCAGACCGCCCACGGCCGTGCGAACCACCTGTGCGTCGCGTCGCTGTTCAACAACGTGGGCAACGGCGACGAGTCCCTCGCCTACAGCTCGCCGCTGGGCGTCGCGGCCTCCATGCAGTACACCGACCTGTTCGTGAACGAGTACGGCATCCGCTTCTGCGACGAGTCGGCCGGTGGCTCGCTTGGCACCTCGCAGTCGGGCAAGCTCATCGAGAGCCAGGGCTACGTCTTCTCGATCATGGACACCTCGATGAAGGAGAAGTACGAGGCCGGCGGCTGCAGCCGTCACTACTCGGGCTTCGCTGACGCCTGCGTGGGCGCCGAGATCGACCTGACCTCCGAGATCGCCGAGTACGCGGACAAGGACTACGTCCTCTCCGCCGACACGCTCGAGGAGCTGGCCGACAAGCTGGCCGAGAAGGTCCCGACCTTCGTTAAGGAGGACTTCCTCGCCGAGGTCGAGCGCTACAACGGCTTCTGCGCCTCCGGCACCGATGAGGAGTACGGCAAGGGTGCCGACTACCTGTGGGCCTGCGAGACCGGCCCGTTCTACGCGTTCCAGTGCTGCTCGGGCATGCTGAACACCTGCGGCGGCATCCGCATCGACCGCAACGCCGAGGTCTGCGACGACCGCGGCAAGCCGGTCCAGGGCCTCTTCGCGGCCGGCGTCTGCACGAGCGGCTGGGACGGCGAGGTCTACGGCGGCGGCACCTGCCAGACCGTGGGCATGTGGGCCGGCTCGAAGGCCGCCCGCTACATCGTCGAGAACATCCTCGGCGGCACCGTGGCTGAGAACTGGATGGGCGACATCAGCCTCCAGGATCAGGCCGGCGGCCCTGGCGGCGGCGACGCTGCCATGGGCGGCGAGGCTGCCGTGGGCGAGGCCTTCGAGGGCGGCGAAGCTCCTGCCGAGGGTGAGGGTGCTCCCGCTGCCGAGGGCGGCGAGGCTCCCGCGAAGTAAGGCGAGCCTGCGAGTAAGGTACGCCTGCGGGTAAGGCGCGGCGGCGCGCCGACTAAGGTGCGCCGACCCGCGTGACATACGGTAAACGGGACGCCTCCTGGGGAAACCTCGGGAGGCGTCCTTTTGTTTGGGACGGATGGCGGGATGGCGGGCGGTGGGTACGGGGGGCGGGTACGAGCGCCGAGGGAATGGTTTTGGGCGGATTTAGCTAACCACTCACACATGTTCAGATGTGTGAGTGGTTAGCTAAAAACGGGCGAATGGAAGTTCCCGAGGTGCCCGAATCCGCCTGAACGCGTCGGGACGGATGGCGGGATGGTCAAGATTGCAAGTTTCCTTGCAGATGGCCAAAACTTCAAGTTTCCTTGCACTTTGGGTTCACAGTGGGCAAAAAGTCAAATTTCCTTGCAGAACATCAACCCACCGTGCAGGTAGGTTGATTAGGATACGCCGTTTTACCTGCGGTTTTATCGAAGCCCTCGATTTGGCCCTTCCTAAAGTGCAAGGAAAGTTGACTTCTTGCCCATCATCGGCGGCAACTGCAAGGAAAGTTGCCGTTTTGGCCAGGTCGGCCTGCGGCTGGGGCAGCGCGCCCGGCTCCGCGTATCATTGGTGCCGTCGTTGTCCGCCCCAGCCTCGTCCCAAAGGACCCTCCCGTGGCAGAAGCCGTCACCCTGTCGTTCTTTTGCGTCGCCCTCGTCGTGTGCGCCGTCGCCAACATCCCCGTGGTGGTCGCGCTCGTCCTCGGACTCGTCGGCTTCCTCGCGTACGGGCGCCTCAAGGGGCACCCGTGGCGGGCGCTCGCCGACATGGCGCTCGGCGGGGTGCGCTCGGTCTCGAACATCCTCATCGCGTTCCTGCTCATCGGCATGCTCACCGCCCTGTGGCGCGCGTGCGGGACCATCCCGTTCATCACCTGCTACGCGTCGTACGCGGTGAGCCCGCGCACGATGATTCTCGCGGCGTTCCTGCTCAACGCCCTGCTCTCGCTGCTCACCGGGACATCGTTCGGCACGGCGGCGACCATGGGCGTGATCTGCATGACGATGGGCGTCACGATGGGCGTCGACCCCGTGCTCATGGGCGGCGCCATCCTCTCCGGGGCGTACGTGGGCGACCGCATGTCGCCCGTCTCGACGAGCGCCCTCCTCGTGGCGACCATCACGCGGACCACGGTGATGGGGAACATGGGCGCCATGCTCCGCTCGGCCGTCGTCCCGCTGCTCGCGTCCTGCGCGGTCTACCTGGTGCTCGGCCTCGTCCTCGTCGCGCCCGAGTCCGCCGCCGACGCCGCCTCCGCCAGCTCGGCCTCCACCGACCCCATGGCCCTCTTCTCGGGGGAGTTCGCGCTGCACTGGAGCACGCTCGTTCCCGCCGTCGTCATGATCGGGCTCGCCGTGTGCCGGGTCGACGTGAAGCTCGCCATGCTCGCGGGGGTCGTCGCCGCGGTGCCCGTGTGCCTGCTGGTGCAGGGTGTCCCGATGCTCGACGTGCTGAGGTTCGCCGTGCTCGGCTACGCGGCCGAGTCGCCGGCGGTGGCGGAGCTGCTCGACGGGGGAGGGGTCGTCTCGATGATCAACGTCGCCGCGATCGTGTGCGTCTCGTCTACCTTCGCCGGCATCTTCGACGGGACCGGGCTGCTCGACCGGCTCAAGGGACTCGTCGCACGCGTGAACGAGGGGAGCTCGCCGTTCGTCGCGACCCTCGCCGCGGCGGCGCTCACCTCGGTGATCGCGTGCAATCAGACGCTCGCCATCATGCTCACCCACCAGTTGTGCGGGGACTTCGGCCGCGACGCGCGTCAGCGGGCCGTCGACCTCGAGGACTCCGCCGTGGTGGTGCCCGCGCTCGTCCCCTGGTCGATCGCCGGCGCGGTCCCGCTCGCCGCGGTGGGGGCTCCTACGATGAGTTTGTTGCTCGCGTGCTATCTGTATCTCACGCC
>CAYMHQ010000027.1:0-3911 GCA_964390275.1 uncultured Coriobacteriaceae bacterium | reverse complement strand
GAAGGGAGCACGCCATGAAGAAGGAAGAGCTGCTCGAGCTCATCAAGGACGCCATGCGCGCGAAGGACAAGGTGCGCCTGTCCATCCTGCGCCAGGTGAACGAGGAGTTCAAGAAGATCGAGGTCGACCAGCGCCGCGAGGTGACCGAGGCCGACGTGACCGCGTGCGTCAAGAAGCTCATCAAGGTGACAGCCGAGACGCTCGAGTTCTCGCGCAAGGCCGGCACCGACGAGGAGCGCACCGCCAACCTCGCCCGCCAGGTCGAGATTCTCGAGGGCCTGCTGCCCACCCAGCTTGCCGGCGACGCGCTCGCCGCGCTCATCGACGAGATCTGCACCGCGGGCGGGTTCACCAGCAAGAAGGACATGGGCAAGGTCATGAAGGAGCTCGGCGAGCGCACCGGCGGCAACTTCGACAAGCCCGAGGCTGCCAAGCTGGCCGGCGCCCGTCTGGCGTAGCCGCGCGAGGCCGGTCGCACGCCCCATCGCCTGGCGCCCCGCCCGCCTGGCGCCCCGTTCGTCTGACGCCCCGCGCGTCCCTCGTGGGCATTCGCGGGGCGTTCCCTACGGCGGTCAAACGCGGTGCCGCCGTGCGCTATGATTCACGAACGCGTGTCTCGATGCCCGCTTTCCTCGATTGCTGTTGGATGTGATACGAATGGCTTATGACACCGATCGACAGCCTGGCGGCTCCTCCTCCGGGTACAGGGGGTCGCACTTCGCCAAGCCCGCGACGCCGGCGCCGGCGAGCGAGCCTGCGGGCGTCTCGGCGAACGTTCCGGCGAGCGGTTCGGCGGGCGCGGGGTCCGCGAGGTCGGGCGCCCATGCGGGTCAGCCCGCGTGGTCCGACCAGTACGACGCACTGTACGACGATTCCGCCTTCACCGCCCGCGCCCTCCAGGCCGATGTGACTGCCGAGACCGAGGCCGACAGGCAGCAGGCGCTCGACGCCGCCTGGGGCAGGCACGCCGCCCCCACCACCGCCATCCCCGCCGCGGCGACCGCCACGACCGCCATGCCCTCCGGATCCGCCACTTCCGCCGGCTCCGCCGACCCCGACGTCACCCTCGTCGAGCGCACGGTGCGCCAGCCTGCGGTCGCCCAGGCTGCCTCGGCCCGCGGCGGCTCCCGACCGCCCCGCGGCCCCCGCGCCGGCAAGGTTCCCTCGCCCGACTCCCGCGCGCCGCGCAGGAAGAGCGGCAAGGGGATGCTCGTCGTCTCGATCCTCCTGCTCGTCGTGGGCGTCGCCCTCATCGCCGGGTCCGTCGTGGCGTGCGCGAGCAGCAAGGCCGCCTACCAGGTGGGCATCGACGAGTACAAGGAGGTCGCGCAGGCCAACGTCACCGAGGACGCCGTGAGCGGCCAGCCCACCGTCGACTTCGCCGCGCTCAAGGCCGAGAACAGCGACATCGTGGGCTGGATCCAGGTGCCGGGCACGCCGGTCAACTACCCCATCTGCCAGACCGGCGACAACGACTACTACCTCGTGCACACCTTCCTCGGCCAGTACAACCTGGCGGGGACCATCTACATGGACTACCGCAGCGCCGCCGACCTCTCCGACTGGAACACGGTCATCTACGGCCACCATCTCCAGAACGGCGAGATGTTCGCCGCCCTTGCCGATTACTCCGACCAGGACACGTTCGACACGCTCGAGAACCTGTACTATGTGAGCGAGGACGGCAAGGTCCACGTGCTCGTGCCGCTGTGCACCATCGTCGTGAACGGCTACGACACCGATGCGGTGCAGTTCGAGTTCTCCGACCAGGCCACGTTCGCCCAGTACGTCGAGTCCCTCGTGGGCCGGGCGAGCGCGCGCTCGTGGACGGTCTCGACGGCGAGCGTGGACCACATCTTCATGCTCGCCACCTGCAGCTACGCGACGGACAACGAGCGCACCATCCTCGTGTGCGTCGAGACGGACGGGACGAACGGCAAGGTCGTCGACGCGTCCGCCAGCATCAACGACATCCAGGACGCGGCTGACGCGGCCGCGGCGGGAGAGGGCGAGGTCATCCTGTAGGCGCGTTCGCCCAGCTCGAAAGCTCGTCCGGTTCAGCTCGTCCGGTTCGTGGTTCGTCCAGTTTCGCCCGACTCGCCCGGCCCGGCCGCGGCGCCGATAACCTGAAAGGAAGCATCCCAGTGAACGAGGCAAAGAGACAGGTCACCTACCGCGACGCCGGCGTTGACGTCGACGAGGGCGCCCGTGCGGTTGAACTCATCAAGGAGGCAGTCGCCACCACCCGTCGCCCCGAGGTCATCGGCGGCCTCGGCGGGTTCGGCGGCCTCTTCTCGGCCGAGCGCATCAAGCAGATGGACGACCCGATCCTGGTGAGCGGCACCGACGGCGTGGGCACCAAGCTCAAGCTCGCGCAGATCTTCGACCGCCACGAGACCGTGGGCATCGACCTCGTCGCCATGTGCGTGAACGACCTGCTCGCGAGCGGTGCCGAGCCGCTGTTCTTCCTCGACTACATCGCGATCGGCCACATCGACGCCGAGCACGTCGCCGACATCGTGGGTGGCATCGCCGAGGGCTGCCGCCAGAGCGGGTGCGCCCTCATCGGCGGCGAGATGGCCGAGCACCCCGGCGTCATGGCCGTGGGCGACTACGACCTCGCCGGCTTCTGCGTGGGCGTGGTCGAGCGGTCCAAGATGATCGTCCCCGAGATGGTGCAGGAGGGCGACGTGGTGCTCGGCATCGCGTCCTCGGGCCTGCACTCCAACGGCTACTCGCTCGCCCGCCGCGTCCACATCGACGCGCGCCCGGTCGACGACTACCTGCTGCCCTGCGAGCGCCTCGGCGGCGAGAGCCTGGCGGACGCCCTGCTCAAGCCCACGCGCATCTACGTGCAGCCCATCCTCTCGCTCATCCGCGCCGGCCTGCCCGTGCACGGCGTGGCCCACATCACGGGCGGCGGCATCACCGAGAACCTCAACCGCGTCCTGCCGCCCACGCTCGACGCCGCGATCGACGCCGGCACCTGGGACGTCCCGCCCATCGTGAGCTACACCGTGGAGCTCGCGAACCTCTCTGACGAGGAGGCCTACCGCACGTTCAACATGGGCGTCGGCATGGCCGTGGTGTGCCCGCCCGAGGCTGTCGACGACATCGCCGAGATGCTCACGGCTGCCGGCGAGACCGTGTTCCCCATCGGCGAGATCGTCCCCGGCACCGGCAAGGTGACCTACCGGTAAGGTCGGCCAGCCCCGCGGATGGCGAGGGCAGAGCCGCGCGAGTCGCGAGGGTGGCCGAGCCGCGCGTTCGCGCCGGTAGCCGCACGTAAACAGAAGTCATGCCCGCTCGCCGGCGGCCGGGGTTCCCGACCGTCGGCGAGTCGTATCGAAGGAGTGCCAAGATGACCGACATGCCCGACCAGCCCGTCAAGCCCTGCGGCGTCGACCAGCCCTGCGCGGCCGACCAGCCTGCCGCGACCGGCGAGGCGCGCAAGCCCATCAAGCTCGGCGTCCTCATCTCGGGGAGCGGGACGAACCTGCAGGCCATCATCGACGCCATCGCCGCCGGCAAGCTCGACGCCGAGGTCGCGGTGGTCATCTCGAGCCGCGAGAGCGCCTACGGCCTCAAGCGCGCCGCGGCCGCCGGCATCCCCACCGTCTCGCTCACGCCCGAGGTGTACAAGGCCGATCCCATCGCCGCCGACGAGTTCATCGCCGTCACGCTTCTCAAGCACGAGGTCGACTACGTCGTGATGGCCGGCTACATGCGCATGGTCCGCGAGCCGCTGCTCGTCGCCTTCCCCGACCGCATCATCAACCTCCACCCCGCGCTGCTCCCCGCGTTCAAGGGGGCCCACGCGATCCAGGAGGCGTTCGAGCGCGGCGTGAAGGTCACCGGCGTCACGGTCCACTTCGCGAACGCCGCCTACGACTGCGGCCCCATCATCGCGC
>CAYMHQ010000026.1:13853-21988 GCA_964390275.1 uncultured Coriobacteriaceae bacterium | reverse complement strand
GAACTGGGGTATCATTACCCCCTGCAAATCAGTTGCGTGCGGAACCGGGGCGCGTCCTGTGCGGGCGCGCCCCGTCCGCGTTCTCGTTGCGATGAGGTGGTTCAGCTATGGACGATGTTCGTACTCCGGACGCATCCGACGCCCGGCCCGCGAGCCGCGTGTCCGCGTTCAAGGTGTTCGTGAAGGACGTCTGCCGTCTGGCGGGCGACCGGCAGGTCTCGCTCACGTCGACCGACTGCCAGGCGCGCAAGGGGCCGTACCCCTACCACGGGGGGAGCTCGGCGCAGGGGGCCTCAATCGACGACTATGCGATTGACGAGGGCCCGGTCGTCATGGTGGGCGCGCTCGGGCAGGTGCTCGACGCCACGGGGCACCTGTGCGCCGTGCTCGAGGAGGGCCGGTGCTCGGCGAGCGACCAGGTCCACGCGCTCGTCCCGCACGACCCGGCGGACGCCCGCTACATCTGGCGCGCGCTCACCACGATGCCCGGCGCCGGGTTCCTGGTCGACGGCACCTCGCAGTTCCGCCAGCTCTCGGGCCCCGCGCTCCTCGCGGCGCGCATCCCGTGGCCGTGCCGCTCGGTCCGCGACCGCTACGTGGAGGCGCTCGACGAGTTCGACGAGCGGAAGCGCTCCCTCGAGGCGCAGGTCTGGGAGATCCTCGCCGAGGGCGACGCCGCGTTCGCCCGGGCGTTCGGTCCCGAGGCGGCGACCATGACGTTCGACGCCCTCGCCTCCTGGAGGACCGGCACCGGCGTCCCCGCCGACCAGCGCGCCGACGACAAGCCGTACCCCGTCGAGAGCCCGCGCAGCGAGCTCGGCCGCTGCGACGAGGCGCTCACGGGAGGTCCCGCGGTCCTCGTGGGGTCGCGCCGCGGCCCCGTCGCCCGCTACGTCCCCGGCGCGTGCCACCCGCTCTCCGACGTGTCATTCGCCGAGCAGGCCGACATGGCGGTCGAGCTGCCCGTCCTCTTCTTCTCCCTGCGCCAGGCCGGCCTCGCCGAGCGTCCCCCGCACGCGCACGGACGCGCGGCCGGTACCGCCGCGCCCACGGAGAAGCGCGCCTCCGAGCGCGTCCTCACCGTCGACGACATCCCCTCGCTCGCGTTCCGCGTGGGCTCCGAGGAGGACCGCGCGGCGTTCGCCCCGGTGGGGGCGGCCCTGCTCGAGCGCCTCGTCGAGACGCGCGAGGGCATCCGCCGCTGCGCCGCCGACCGCGCGGCGCTCGTGACGGAGCTCTTCTCGCGGGGCACGGTCGAGGGCAACGGCTCCTGCGAGGGGTGCGAGCAGGCGAAGGGCGACCTCCCCGAGCCCCGCGGCGCCTCCCGCTCGTTCGACCGCGCCAAGGCCGACGCGGCCAAGCGCGTCGAGGGTCTCCCGCGCGTCTTCCTCGACGCCGCCTCCCGCACGGCGCTCGGCCCTCTCGCCGAGGTCGTCGAGCGCGCCGACTTCGGCCTCGAGGCCTCCGACCTCGCCTGGGAGCTTGCGCCGCTCGCCGTTGTGCGCGCCTGCGCCGCTGCCCCCCACTGGGAGGCTGTGGTCCGCGCCGCCGACGAGGCCCAGGCGCCCGACCACGCCGCGCTCGTCCCAGCGCTCGACGCCGCCATGGACAACCTCGCCGAGACCGACGACCTCCTCTCGTTCCTGCCGAACCTCTCCTACGGCTCCTCCCTGCTCTCCCCGGCGCAGCTCGCCGTGTGGGTGCGCATGCTCGACGCGGCGCCCGCCCTCACGGGGGAAAACGTCCGCGCGGCGTTCGCGCTCGAGCCCGGCTGCGCGGGTCTTCCCGCCGAGGTCGCGGCGCTCCTCGACGCTGTCGTCTCCGCGGTTGCCAGGACGCTGCCCGAGGGGTTCGAGACTGCGTACGTCCCCTGCGAATCCTGCGAGGGCGTCGTCGACAGCCTCGCGCGCACCCTGCCGGACGTGACGTTCCGCGCGCAGTTCGACGAGTTCTCCCATATGATCGCCGCCGCGATGGTGCGCGCGGTCGAGCTTCGCGGCGCGCTCGAGACGCGCGGGGGCCTCGGCGCCGCCGCCGGCTCCTCCCTCGTCGCGGACGAGTTCGCCGACTGGAAGGCGCCCCTCGTGGTCGCCGCGCTGCCGCCCAACCAGCCCAGCTGGACGACCTCGGTCGTTCAGGCCGACGACCCCCGCTGGGTGCTCGGGACCCCGCCGCGGAGCAGGGCGAACTACGCCTGGCTCCAGCATGCGCTCTGGCACCAGGAGGAGGGCGGCGCCACGGTGCTCCTCGCGTGCAACGCCGTGCTCCACTCCTCGACGGGCTGCGAGCGCGAGCTTCGGCACGAGCTTGTCGCGTCCGGTCGCGTGCGCCTCGTCGCGTCGCTCCCGGGCCGCATCTACGCCGACGGCAGGCCCGCGATGAGCCTTATCGTCCTCGGTGACCCGCGCCCCGCCTCCGAGGACCCCGAGTGCCTCATGGTCTCCGCCCTCGGCCTCGCCGAGCCCAACCCCGACCCCGCGGTCTCGCCCGACATGTTCGTGGGCGACGTCCGTCCCGGCCAGGCTCCCGAGCGCGTCATGCCCGCCTCCGTGCGCGACAGGCTTGTCGAGGCGTGCGTGGCGTGGCTCGGCGGCGCGGACCGTCCCTGCGAGGATGGGTTCGCCCGTCCCGTGGCGCTTTCCGAGGTCGCGGGCAACGACGATCTGCTCACCCCGTGGTCGTACGTGTAGGCGTTCGAAGGTTTCCGGAGGCGTCTCGACCGTGCCTGAAAACCGTTAAGGAATTGTGCATTTCCGGTCAGCGGGTGGACAATCAAAAGCTCGCCGCACGAACGCGCCGGTTGGATATACAATGGTCACGATTGTTTTTACGATTGGGATGCGGGCGCCTCGCGCCCGCATGCGGCGTCCGTCGCGACGCTGTGGAAAGGGGTATACGATGCAGGAGTTTGGGAGCAAGATCGGCTGGTCGCGCGGCGGCCTTATCGTGAGCGCGGTGCTGCTCGCCATTTTCGGCGTGCTCTGCTTCGCCATGCACGGGACCGAGTTCATGCCTGAGGCGCTTCACACGCCCGTCCTCCCCGAGGGTTACACCTGGCCCGCGGGCGAGCTTCTCGGCGCGGCCGTCCTTCTGATCGCCGGCGTGTGCCAGCTCGCCGCGTACAACATGGCCGGCGGTTCCAAGAACCTCTCCGGCTGGCTCGTGATGGCCGGCGTCATGTCCATCGTGTGCGCTCTCGGCGCGATCCTCGACCCGTGGCTCGGCACCTTCTCGTTCGAGTGGGTCATCGCCGTCTTCATCGCCTTTGTCGGCATCGCCCTGTTCCTCGGCGCGTTCGCCGGCCGTGCGATCGGCTTCAAGGGCTGGACGATTGAGCTCGTCCTCGGCCTCGTCCTCGTCGTGCTCGCGCTCGGCGTCGTGTACAACTCCGCCTACGCCTCGACCATGGCCGGCATCGCGTTCATCGTCTACGCGGTCGACCTCCTCATGGTTCCCTTCATGGGCAAGGACATCAAGCTCGCCGCGTAAAGCGGTCCCTCGCGTTCTCTGAGGTTCTCTCGAAAGGCCGTCCGTCTCATCTCGAAGCGGGCGGCCTTTTCTTTTGCCTGAGTTTCCGGCGTCCGGTTTCCAACGTCTGAGCACAAGAGTCTGAGCGGAAGAGGGGAGGGGAGCGCCGGTGCATCCCACGCTCGAGCTGTTCGGCGTCACGGTGGGGACCTACGGCGTCTGCGCCGCGTGCGGGTTCCTCCTCATGCTCGTCTGCGCCCGCCGGCTCGCCGCGCGCCGGGGGCTCGACCCGGAGGTGGCGAAGGTGCTCGTCATCGCGTCGTTCCTGGGCGCGGGCGCCGGCGCCTCGCTCCTGTACGGCGCGGTGAACGCCTCCTCGGTCGCCGAGGTGCTCGCGGGGATCGCGGCCGGCGCCTACGCCTCTCCGCTCGACGCCGCCTCCGCGCTCGCGGTCTGCTTCGCCGGGCTCGTCTTCTACGGCGGCCTCCTCGGCGCCCTTCTCACCTGCCGCCTCCTCTGTCGCAGGATGGGCCAGCCCTTCGGCGAGTGGGCCGACGTGTTCGCCGTGGCCGTCCCTCTCTTCCACGCGTGCGGGCGCGTGGGGTGCTTCATGGCGGGGTGCTGCTACGGCGTCGAGGCCGACTGGGGTGTCGTCTTCGAGTCCTCCCTGGTGCCCGAGGCGGACGGTGTCCCGCGCGTCCCCGTCCAGCTCGTCGAGGCCGCGTGCGTCGCGACGATATTCGCGGTCACGCTCGCCCTCTACCGTCGAGGCCTCCTGCACGGCCGCCTCGTGTTCGTCTACGGCTTCCTGTACGCCCTCGTGCGATTCGTCGACGAATTCTGGCGCGGCGACGCGGCTCGCGGCTTCTGGGGCCCGCTCTCCACGTCGCAGTGGCTCAGCCTCGGTGTCGCGGTTGTGTGCGTCTTGTACGCAGCGGTTTCCATCATTGCAAAGCGGCGCGCGTTTAGACCTGCGTGATGTGCTGATTTGGTGGACGTCATTATTCCCACCATGGTTAGTATCAAAGTTCGAACGACTCGGCTCCCGCTGCGCATGCTCGTGGTTTTTCTGCCCCATGTTCGTGATGATTCGAGCATTGATATTAAAATTTCCTGAAAAAAGGCAGTTCAACCGTGTCAAGCAGGAATGTTTGGCATGCATGAACAATGCCGTCGTACTATCAGGGTGAACAATGCTATACTTACTCCCACGCGGATTATCTACTCGAGCAACAGCGTCGTTTGAACCCCGTTCCCGTCGTTACGGCATTCAGACATCGCTGCTCGCCTGTGCCGTTCGGCGCGTTGGACGCAAAGGAGTTTGCGGATGGGCGAACGCCTGAAGAAGGTTCTGGTCGTTTATTCAACCGTCTCTGGATGCACGGAAACGATAGCTAAACGGATAGGTGACGATTTCATCGCGTACGGGGCCTGCCCCCGCGTCGTGAGCGTCGAGGACGCGCCCGATTTCGACGACGACCTCGATGCCGTCGTCTTCGGCAGCGGTATGCGCATGGGCAAGTTCCACAAGGACGCCCGCGCCTGGCTGCAGGAGAACATCGACGAGCTCTCCCGCATCCCCCTCGCCCTCTTCTCGGTCGGCCTCCGGGCCGTCCCCAGCCAGTCCGGCGGCGCCGGCGGCGTCGTCCAGGCCGAGCGCGACCTCGACGCCGCGGTCTCATCGCTCGGCGGCTCCCTGCAGCCCGTGGGCTCTGTCGTCCTGCCTGGCTGGAAGCGCAGCGAGGGCTTCAACACGATGGAGAAGCTCGCCCTGCGCGTCTATCCCCTCGAGGACGGCGACTACCGCGACTGGGACAAGGTCGACGCCTGGGTGCGCGAGATCGCCCCGGTCCTTCTGGGCAACGGCCCGCTGTGGGGGTCCATTGAGCAATGAGGCGCACGACGCTCACGAGCGCGCGCCCTTCTGAGGAAGAAAGCCCCCGTCCGGAGGGGCGGCCAGGTTCGCTCAAGATATTCTTCAGCTACGCTCCCTGCTCAGGCGCCTCGTCGGTCATGCTCGACGAGGCGTCCGGCTTCATGGCGAACGGCCTCGACGTGTTCGTGGCTGACGCCGCCGCGGCCCCCGACGGGGTCTCCGACAAGACGTTCGACCTCGACCAGGTGCTCAAGCGCCGGCCCGATGTCGCGGTCCTCGAGAACCTCGCGTTCCCCAACCCCGAGGGGTCGCGCAACCACACCCGCTACCAGGACGCCGAGGAGCTCCTGCGCGCGGGCATCGACGTCTACGCGACGCTTCGCGTAAGCGACCTCCAGAACGAGCGCGAGCGTGTGAAGGCGCTCGGCGTCGAGGTCCCCGCGAACTCCGTCCCCGACTACATGCTCTATCGCGCCCACCAGGTCGAGTTCGTCGACATCGACCCGTCCGAGCTCGTCTCGCGCGCCAAATCCTCCGGCCGCGAGGACGTCCCCGTGCGGTCCCTCAACGAGCTGCGCGCCCTCGCGCTCAGGTGCGTGAGCGCCTACGTGGCTGTCTCCGGATCTGCCGAGGGCGACGCCGGCGCTGCCGCGGAGAGGCGCGACGCCCGGGGCCGTGTGGTGGCCGTCGTCGAGCCCGACGCCCTCCCCGGGGGCGTGCTCATCGAGGCGGTCTCGATTGCGAACTCCATCAGCGCGGACGTCGACGTGGTGTGCGTGCGCCGTGAGATGCGCCCGGCCGACGCTCGGTTCGCCGGTACCGAGGCCCGCTACGCCGCCCTCCAGGAGCAGGTCGAGGCCATGGGCTTCACGCTCACGGTCCTCTACGGCGACGACGCGGCCGAGATTGTGAACGCCTACGTCCGCTCCCAGGGCGCTTCCGACGTCGTGGTGGCCCATCGCCGGCCCACGCTCGTCCGCAGGGTCTCGCACCCCTTCGTCGCCCCGTTCGAGGAGCGCCTCGTCGAGGGGCTCGCCTCGGTGAACGTCCACCTTGTGGCAGGCACCCGCACGGGGTCGCTGCGCCAGCCCGTCTTCGGCTTCAAGCCAGGACGCTCCGCCCTGCGCAGCGTCCTGGCGGTCGTCGCCGTCTGCGCCGCCGGCCTCGCCCTCGCGCGCCTGTTCAGCTCGCTCGGCTTCAGCGACGCCGCCCCGTTCGTCGTCCTTCTCTTCGCGGCCGTCGCCGCCTCGGAGTGCGCGCGCTCGTACGTCCCCGCGTTCCTCGGCGTGGCGCTCTGCGCGCTCTCGCTCGACTACTTCTTCGTCAGGCCGTACCTGTCGCTCGCTGTCGACCACCGGGCGAGCCTCTGGACGCTCGTCTCGTTCATCGTCTTCTCCGCCGTCTCGGCCGCCTTCGTCGTGCGCGCCCGCCGCGCGGCTTGGCACGCCACCATGCGCGAGCGCCGCACGCAGGCCCTCTTCGACCTCGGGCAGAGCCTCTCGTACGCGCGCGGGACCACGGGCGTGTGCGACACGGCGGTCGACTGCCTCTCCGGCCTGCTCGACCGCTCCGTCGCCGCCTACCTCTACGACCCGCTCGCGCCTCAGGGCCAGGCCGGCGCTCCCGAGCGGCGCCTCCCCACCGTGCGCTCCGTCCCCGGCGACCTCGAGCGCCCCGCGTTCGAGAAGCTCCCCGAGCAGGCGATCGTGCACTGGGTGTTCGCAAACGGCAAGGAGGCCGGCCGTGGGACCGAGACGCACGACGAGTCCGACGTCCGCTACTTCCCCCTCAGCTCGCCCGACGGGTTCGAGGGCGTGCTCGCCGTCTCGTCGCGCCGCCCCCTCGACCAGGCCGACCTCGGCTTCGTGCAGCTCGCCGCGAACCAGGTGACCTACTCGCTCGAGCGCCAGTCGCTCGCGGCCAAGCATCGCGGCGACCTCGAGCTCATGCACGTCACGGGCGTGAGGGCCGCGTTCTCCGACAGCCTCGTCGAGGCGGCGGGGGTCGGCGGCGACACGATCCACGCCATCTCCGAGCGGCTCTACGGCGCCTCGGAGGAGGACCGCGCCTACCGCGACGCGCTCCTGCGCGCCCTGAACGAGGAGACGTCTCGCGAGCACATCATGGTCGACCGCATGATGAGCGTGCTCGAGACGCCGGTCTCCACCCCGTGTGCCGTTCGTGCCGAGGTCTCCCGCGCGGTGGAGGAGGTGCGCGAGGGCCTCTCCGGCAAGGTCATCGACCTGCAGCCCGGCGACCCCGTCGCCCCGATCGCCGCCGACCCCGCCCTCGTGCGCGCCGCCGTGAAGCTCGTGCTCGAGGCGACGTGCGGCTACATCGACAAGCGCGGCATCGTGCAGGTGAGCGTCGAGTCGCATCCCGACCGCGTGATCGTGACCATCGCCGACGACCGCCCCTCCGAGATGCGCGCCTCCCACGCCGCCGCCTTCGAGGTCTCCTCCCAGGCCGGCCGGGAGGGCGAGCTCGTGTACGCGCGCGCCCGGTCGACCGCCCTCTGCGACGTCCTCGCCGACCGCGAGCTCATGACCGGCGACCAGCAGGCGTTCCTCACCGCCCTCTGCCGCGCCGAGAAGCTGCCACTTGGTGTTGGTCGCCCCGAGGGGGCTCGCGAGGGCGCCCTCAACCGCCAGCGCATCCTCAGGTTCGACCGGCTCGAATACGGCCTTTATATGGCGGCCCTTGTCGTGCGCGCCCACGGGGGTACTATCAAACAGCGATTCCGGCTGGGCGGCGGCGCCGTGGTGACCATCTCGCTGCCGCACGCGTAGCG
>CAYMHQ010000026.1:0-13753 GCA_964390275.1 uncultured Coriobacteriaceae bacterium | reverse complement strand
CCGGCAGGCAGGGGAGGCGTGAGAGACGATGGGCATGAACCCGTTTTCCGAGGACTTCGAGCGGCTCGCCGTCCGATGGGCGACGAGCGCGCAGCTTAAGGGCGACTACCCCAACGTGGTTGCCGCCATCACCGCGTTCCCCGAGCTCTACGCCAAGAACCGCGAGGCGCTCCCGCAGAACGACTCCGACCGCGCCTTCGGGCTGGTGGCCCGTGCGGTCAAGCTGCTCGACGTCGACTCGGCCTTCGCCCAGTCGGACGACGCGGCGGCGCGCTGTATCGAGGAGGCGGCCGGCCTCGTCCACGAGGCGCTCAAGCTCGACCCCCTCTGCCACGACGCTCGCCGCATCATGAAGTACATGGAGCACCCCTCCCGCGACGAGATGGTCGAGTACCTCTCGTCGACGGTCGACACGGTGCGCGCCGAGTGCGCCGAGGTCGCGAGGAAGAACGGCCTCGTGCCGCCCGAGGGCCAGCTGTCGTACGCGGTGTACATGCGCCCCTACCTGCGGTGGCTCTTCGACCTCGCGAACGAGCAGCTCGGCTGCGGGCGCTACCGGCGCTCGCTCGACGTCTGCATGCGCGCGATGGAGGAGGACGCGTCCGACGCGGCGTGCCTCAGGCACATCGCCGTGCTCGACTACGTGAAGCTCGAGGACGAGGAGGGGCTCGACGCGCTCGCTGAGCGGTATCCCGACTCGGCCGACGACGCCTGGTTCAGGCTCTCCCGCTGCATCATGGCCTACAAGCTGCGCCGTCTCGACGAGGCGACGAGGATCCTGCACGAGCTTGTGGCCGAGTACGACCGCGCCGGCTGCACGCTCAGCTACCAGGACGAGGTCCATCCCGGCATGTTCACGCATCTCGACTTCGCCGAGGGCAGCGCCGACGAGCTCTTCATCGCGGTGAGCGAGGCCGCCGTGGTCCTCGACGAGAACTGCGGCGACTTCCTGAGTCCGCTCTCCGACTGGATCGCGCGCGACCCCGTCGTGGAGCAGGCGTGCGCCGAGGTCGAGGCCCGCGACGGCGTGAGGCGCCCCTCGCCCGCGGCGGCTTCCGGCACCTCGGCTCCCGGCGCGCCCGCGGGCGGTCCCGCGTCTCCCGCGGCCCCGCGCAAGCGGTCCCACGCCGCCGGCGCCCCCGTGGCGGACGCGCCCGCCGAGGACCCTGCGGCCCCCGGCGTCTCAGACGGCCCCGACGTCCTCTCCGGCTTCGACGACGTCGAGACCGTCGAGGACCTGCTCGCCGCGCTCTCGAAGGGCGGCTCTGCCGGCGGCCCCTCCGCGTCCGGTGACCCTGCGGCGCCCGATGCGCCCGCCGACCCCGCCGCGCCTGCCGCGCCGGGCGACCCCTCAGGCTCAGACGATCCCTCCCATCCGGACATTCAAGGACGGTAGCGCACCATGAACGTGTCCTCCGAACTCACCAACAGGCTCATCAAGAAGGCCGCCGTGGCCGACCCGACGCTCGCGACCGACCCGGCCCGCCTCGCCGAGCTTTCCCGCCGCGCGCTGCGCAACCCCTCGTCCCTCTTCGCCGACGACGAGGACCGCGCGTTCCACGCTCTCGACCGCGCCGTCCAGCGCGCCCGCCAGGAGATCGACGACGAGCTCGACGAGATGTACTACGAGGGGGCGAAGGAGCCCAAGAAGCCCCCGTCGAAGCTCCCCAGGACCCAGGCGCTGCTCGCGAAGTGCATCGCGCTCGACCCGCACTGCTACGACGCGCTCGCCCTCGACGCGCTCATCCGCTGCGACACCTCCGACGAGGCGCTCGCTCGGCTCGACGCCCTCGAGCCCGAGGCGCGCGCGTGGTGCGAGGGGCAGGCCGCCCGCTATGACGGCCCCGTCGCCGACCCGTGGGACGCCGTGTTCCTGCGACCCTGGCTCCGCATCAAGTCGCGCGCGATCGACATGCTCGTCCAGTCGTGCTGCTACCGTGAGGCCCGCCGCCGCTGCGAGGAGATGCTTGCGGCCGCCCCCTCCGACGGGCAGGGGGTCCGCCACACGCTCGCGCTCATCCTCGCGCGCCTCGAGGACGAGGACGCCCTCACGCGCCTCGACGGGGAGTTCTCGCACGAGGGAAGCTGCTGGATGCACCTCTCGCGCGCGATGCTGCTCTACAAGCTCGGCAGGCTCGACGCCGCCCGCCGCGCCGTCGTGGGCCTCGCGGACCTGTGCCCCGGGGCCGCGTTCTACCTCGTCAACCCAAGCTACGTCGAGCCGTACCTGCCCGATCGTCCGCTCTACTCCCCGGGGACCGACCGCGAGTCGCTGCTCGCCACCTACGAGGCGGACTTCCTCGTGGCGGACACGCCCGAGTTCATCGCGTGGGCGCAGACGATCCCCCAGTTTGACGAGGCGGCCAAGGCCTTCGGTCGCAAGCACGGGGAGTACTGACGCCCGCCCGGCCGTGCCCCGCGCCCTTGCCGGCGGACTTCCGCGCTCCGTCGTTTCGCAGGGAAGTGCGCAGCGCGGGTATACGGGCGCGGCATTAATGGTATCCTGCTCCCTGTGCGAAAATGCCTCCCCGGTTGAGGCACCCGGGGGTTCATCATGGGGCATCGACGATTCACTGATAGGAGAAACGAAAATGGCAACGCTCGTTAAGGTCCATTACAAGGGTACGCTCGACGACGGCACCGTGTTCGACAGCAGCGAGGGCCGCGAGCCCATCGCGTTCGTCGAGGGCACGCACCAGGTCATCCCCGGCTTCGAGAACGCCATCGCCAAGATGCAGCCCGGCGAGAAGACGACCGTCCACCTCGAGCCGTCCGAGGCCTACGGCGAGCGCGACGAGCGTCTCGTGCAGGTCATCCCCGTCGACAGCATCCCCAACGCCGACCAGCTCCCCGTTGGCAAGACGGTGTACTTCCGCAACCCGGCCGGCTATCCCATGCCCGCGCTCGTCGAGAAGGTCGAGGACGGCAAGGTCCACCTCGACTTCAACCACAACCTCGCCGGCAAGGCGCTGAACTTCGACCTCGAGCTCGTCTCCCGCGAGCCCGCCCCCGAGGAGAGCTGCAGCGGCAGCTGCTCGAGCTGCTCCGGCTGCCACTAAGCCGTCCCGTCCGCCCGTCCCGGGCGCCATCGAACGTACGCAAAAGGCCCGCGCATCTGCGATTTCTCGCGATGCGCGGGCCTTTCTCGTTTCGAGCCCCTGTCGCGCCGACGCCGTGCCGGGGGTGCCGACGAGGGCGTCGGCGCGGGTCGTGCCGTCTACGCCGTCTGTCCCGCCGGTACTGTCTG
Source organism: uncultured Coriobacteriaceae bacterium (assembly GCA_964390275.1). Lineage (GTDB taxonomy): Bacteria > Actinomycetota > Coriobacteriia > Coriobacteriales > UMGS124 > CAYMHQ01. The sequence goes on along the minus strand of CAYMHQ010000026.1, from coordinate 10,506 downwards.
CGCCACCTGCGCCGCGGCGCGCCCGCGCTCGTACGCGCGCGAGGCATCCCGGCGCGCGCCCTGCAGCGCGAGCGAGACCGCCGTCGAGGTGAGGCAGTAGGGGAGCGCGTTCGCGAGCGCGCAGAGCACCTTCATGTCGGGCGAGGTCACGATGTAGGACTGGCCCCGGTTGACCGCCGAGATCGCCTTGCGCACCACGTCGTAGACCCTCTCGGTCCCAAAGACCTGCGCGAGCGAGCCGTCGCCGGCCCCCTCCCAGAAGCGCGTCGCCATCGCCTTGGGGCAGACGGCGCACGCGTGGATCCCGGTGCCTGCGAGGTCGCCGTTGAGCGCGCGGGTCAGGTCGAGCACGAAGCGCTTCGTCGCCGCGTACGTCGCCATCCCCGAGACCGGCAGGAACGCCGCGGCCGAGGCGACGTTCACGATGCGCGACCCCGGCGCCATGTACTTGAGCGCGCCGCTCGTGAGCGTGGTGAGCGCGAGGCAGTTGAGCCTCACCATCCGCTCGACCGCGCCCTCGGGCGCCGCCTGCGTGGGGCCGAACCAGCCGGTCCCCGCGCTGTTCACGAGCCAGCCCACCTGGACGTCCCCCGCGCCCTCGAGCTCCGCGAGCAGGCGCCGCACCGAGGCGTCCTCGGCGAGGTCGAGCGCGAAGGGGCGCACGGGCGCGTAGGTCGTGCGCCGCAGCTCCTCGAGCTCGCCTGCGTCGCGCGCGACGGCCCACATCTCGTCGATCTTTCCGTAGTAGAGCCCGTCGAGCTGCCGCACGAACTCGCGACCGACCCCCGACGTCGCCCCGGTCACGATGGCGATGTTCCTCATCCTTCAGCCTCCGATTCTGCCGTTCGTCTCTGCCGTCGCCGCTGCCGCAGCCGTTATCGTCGTCGCCGTTACCGCTGCCCCAGCGCCCGGGCGACCGCGATGCGGGTTCCCGCGTCCTCGAAAGCGTGCGCGAGGCGCCAGAGCGTGTCCGCGTCGGTGTCGATCAGGTGCAGGTGCAGCGCGTACCGACCCTTCTCAGAGAGGGCCTCCAGGTCGCCCTTGCTCTGCGCGACCTCGAGCTGCCCCAGGCTGAACGATGCCCCCGGGACCTCGAGGTCGTACACCTCGTTGCCCGAAAGCAGCAAAAACACACCGGTGTTCTCGCCGCCCTTCTGGAGCTGCCCCGTCGAGTGCAGGTAGCGCGGGCCGATCTCGAGCGAGCACGGCACCTCGAGGTGGCGTGCCAGCGTGTGGCGGATGACCTCCATCGGGCCGCGGCGCTCGCCGGTGAACGGCAGGAACGCGTTCACGCTGATCCAGTTGCGCGGCGTCACGAGCTTCATGAACGCGTCGATGACCGTGTCGACCGAGTGCATCTGGGTTGGGTCGTGGATGCCCGTCTCGGCCGCGAACGCGTCGGAGTACCCCGCGCAGACCCACGGCTCGCGCAGGCGGTGCGTCCGCTCGGGCAGCTCGCCGGCCAGCACGTGCTTGGTGCTCGTCTTGGCCGCCTGCACGTCGGGCTGGTTGAACGGCGGGACCTTCATGAGCCATCCCATGAACGCCACGGCGTACTCCCACAGCACAAAGTGGCGCCCGATGTCGATGGGGTCCTCGAGCATGTACGAGAGCTGCGGCACGAGCGGCGAGAGCATCGAGGCCTCGCGGTCGAACGTCGAGTCGGGGTTCGTGTGGTACACGATCACGGGGTGCTTCGGCTGGTGGTGGTTGAGCAGGTTCACGTCGATCTCGATGTGGGGCACCACGCCCTTGCCGTCCTTGCCGAGGCTCTCGGCGATGAGCTGCTCCATCCAGAGGCCAAAGACGCGCCCTGGCTGGGGGGAGATGTAGGTGAAGACGCGGGCCGACTCGGGCGAGAGGTTGCCGATGAGGAAGTCGGCGAGCTGCACCGCCGGGTTCGAGGCCGCGTCGCGCGCGCACATGCGCTCCATCTCCGCCGCGCGCTCCACGAGGTCGCGGATGTCGAGGCCGCACAGGGCCGCCGGCACGAGGCCGAAGACCGAGAGCGCCGAGAACCTGCCGCCCACCGTGGGCTCGCCCAGAAAGACGCCGCGGAAGCCCCTCTCGCGCGCCTCCGCCTCGAGCGGGCTGCCCGGGTCGGTGATGGCGACAAAGTGGCGCCCCGCCTCCTCCTCGCCGAGCGTGCGCGCGACGTCCTCCCAGATGGTGCGGTACATCGAGAGCGTCTCGAGCGTGCCGCCCGACTTGCTGCTCACGATGAAGAGCGACCGCGTGTAGTCGACCCCGTTGAGGATCTGCCTGAGGTAGACGGGGGAGAGGGAGTCGAGCGTGGAGAAGCGGATGTCCGGGTGCATCCCGGCGCACAGCTTCGTGATGGTCATGGGCGCCTGCGAGCTGCCGCCCTGCCCGAGCAGGCCGATGTACGAGAGCCCGTCGGCGATGACGCCCTGCGCGAAGTCGACGATCTCGTCGAGCGGCGTGGGCGGGTTGGTGGCGAGGTCGGACCAACCCATGTATCCGCGGGCGCTCTCGAGCGCGACGTCGCTGAAGTCGTAGAGCGTCGCGTCCTTCGCGTGGACGCGCGAGGGCACGCTGTTCGCGACGAGGAGCTCTGCCGGGGTCCGCCCGTTCGGTTCCGTCTGGCTGTCCAAGAAAAACCTCGATTCAGATGTCCAGCCCGGCGTTGCGCGCGTCGGGGCTGCCGTTCGGAAGCGCGGCCGCGCCCTTGCCCGTGCGATGACGAGCCGGGGCCGCGGCCGCGCGATTAGCGCGAAATCTTAGCATATGCGGGGGAGCTGCTCCCCGACCAGCATGTCGAGGATGCGGCTCGAGCCGTAGGGGGTGCGCAGGAGCACGCGGTGCGACCCCTCGCGCGCGGGCTCGGCGATCTCGCCCACGATCGCGGCGTCGGCGCCGTAGCGGTCGCCCCTCATCGCGGCGAGCGCGGCCTCGGCCTCGTCGGCGGGGACCACGGCGACCATCTTGCCCTCGTTGGCCACCTGGAACACGTCGTACCCGAGCATCTCGCAGGCCCCGCGGACCTCCTCGCGCACGGGCACAAGCGCCTCGTCCACATGGATGTCCACGCCGCTCGCCTCGGCGAACTCGTTCAGGGTGCTCGCGAGGCCGCCGCGCGTGGGGTCGCGGAAGCAGCGCGTGTGCGGCGCGGCGGCGAGCACGGCGGCGATGAGGTGGTTGAGCGGCGCCGCGTCGGTCTTCACGGTCGTCTCGAACGAGAGGCCCTCACGCTGCGAGACGATGGCGATCCCGTGGTCGCCCAGGGTGCCGCTCACGAGAACCTTGTCGCCCGGGCGGCAGTTCCTGCCCGAGAGCGAGACGCCGGCCGGGACGAACCCCACGCCCGTCGTGTTGATGAACACGCCGTCGGCGTGGCCGCGCTCGACCACCTTGGTGTCGCCCGTGACGATCTTCACGCCCGCCTCGGCCGCGGTCTCGGCCATGGTGCGCACGATCTCGCGCAGCCGGTCGATGGGGTAGCCCTCCTCGAGCACGAACCCGCACGAGAGATAGCGCACGTCGGCGCCCGAGGTCGCGACGTCGTTCACCGTGCCGCACACCGCGAGCCGCCCGATGTTGCCGCCGGGGAAGAACTGCGGGGTGACCACGAACGAGTCGGTGCTGAGCGCCACGCGCGCCCCCGCGGGCACCGCCGCGCCACCCTCACACGCCGTGCCGCAGCCCGTGAACGCGATGGGCATCACTGCCGCGTCGTCGCCGCCGAGCGCGGCCTCGTCCTTGAATTCCTCGAGGAACAGCTCGTCTATCAGGCGCTTCATCATCGCGCCGCCCGACCCGTGCCCGAGCCTGACCTCGGTGTCCTTTTGCATCGTTAGCCGTCTCCTTTGTGTGACGTTCGCTTGTTGGTCCCGTGCCCGGCGACGCCGGATGCGCCGTCCCCGGTCGCGCCGCTCCCCGCTAGCCCCTGTTGTAGCGCCAGTACGCCGCGCAGCTGCCCTCGCTCGAGACCATGCACGGCCCCACGGGGTTCTCCGGCGTGCACGCCCGGTCGAAGAGGGGGCACTTTGTGGGCGGGATGATCCCGCGCAGCACGTCGCCGCACCGGCAGCCGCGCGTCTCCCGCGTCGGCTCCACCTCGGGCGAGAAGGCGCGCAGGGCGTCGTGGTCGGCGTAGCGCTCGCGGATGCGCATCCCGCTCTCGGGGATGAGCCCCAGCCCGCGCCACCTCGCGTCGCACGGCTCGAACACCTCGTCGATGACCGCCTGCGCCGTGCGGTTGCCGCTGTCGAGCACCCCGCGGCCGTACGCGTTCTCGATGGCCGGGCGCCCCTCGCGGATCATCGCGGCGAGGCGGGCCACCCCGTTCAGGATGTCGACCGGCTCGAAGCCCGTCACCACCCCCGGGACGCCGAACTCCTCGGCGAGGAACCGGTACGGCTCGACGCCCGTGACGGTCGAGACGTGCCCGGGCAGGATGAACCCGTCGACCTTGCACGCCGGGTCGTTCGCGATGGCGGCGAGCGCCGGCGCGGTGCGCTTGTGGGCCGAGAGCACGTAGTAGTTCGCGAGCCCCTCCTCATGCGCCATCTGGATGCTCGCGCCCACCACTGGCGTGGTCGTCTCGAAGCCCACGCCGATGAAGACCACGGGCCGGTCGGGGTTCCTGCGGGCCACGTCGAGCGCGTCGAGCGGGGAGTAGACCACGCGCACGTCCGAGCCGGCCGCCTTCTGCGCGCCGAGCGTCGTGGTGCTGCCGGGCACGCGCACCATATCGCCGAACGTCGTGACGATGACCCCGGGGACCTTCGCCATGGCGATCGCGGTGTCGATGTCGCGGTTGTCGGTCACGCACACGGGGCACCCGGGGCCGGAGAGGAGCTTGACCCCCTCGGGCATCGCGCCGCGCAGCCCGTAGCGCCCGATGCTCACGGTGTGGGTCCCGCACACCTCCATAAGGTTCATCGCGCGCCCGTCGCACAGGCGGCGGATCGTGTCGAGCAGCTCGCGGGCGAGCTCTGGGTCGCGAAACGACGCGAGGTTCACGTTCCATCCCTCCGATTCGAGTCGGTCTTGCGTGTCTTTGACGCCTGTCCTAGGCGCCTGCGGGTGTCTGCGCGGCGGGGCTCTCCGCAGGCAGCTCGTCGCCGAGGAGCCCGGGCATCTCCTCGAGCAGGCGCAGCGTCTCCTGGGCGTCCTGCTCCTCGACGCGCTGGATGGCGAAGCCCGCGTGCACGAGCACGTAGTCGCCGACCTGCGCCTCGGGCGTCAGGCGCAGCGAGCACGTGCGCTCCACGCCCATGACGCTCACCGTCGCGAGGCGGGTGGGCTCGTCGATCGAGACTATCTTGGAAGGAACAGCGAGGCACATGATGGCTTGCCTTTCTCACGTCGCTTGTGGTGTCGCTTGCAATGCCGGTTATGGTTGAATCGCGTCGTCTGCCGAGGGGGTCGCGTCGCCTTCGGTGCCCGGGTCCGGGTCCGCGGCGGAGGTCGCTCCGCCGAGCCCGCGGGCCATGCGGGCGCGCGCGACCGCGGCCTGCCCGTACGAGACGCCGCCGTCGTTGAAGGGCAGGGCGCTCGGCGCGAGCACCTCGAGCCCCGCGCCGGCGAGTCCCTCGGTGACGCGCGAGAGGACGAGCCTGTTCGCGAAGACGCCGCCGCCGAGCGCGACCGTGCCGATGCCCGCCGCCTGCGCGACGCCCGCTGCCGCGCGCGCGATTCCGTCCGCGAACCCGCGGTGGAAGCGCAGCGCGACCAGGCCCGCGTCGACGCCTGCCTCGACGTCCTCCGCGACGGCGCGAATCATGCGGCCCGGGTCGAGGACGAGCGAGCCGTCGCCCTCCGCGTGCCCGTCCTCGGGGCGCGCCGGGCGGAGCTCGAGCAGGTAGCGTCCGTCGTCGGCGCTCTCGTGCGCGGCGTCATCGGCAGCGGCGTCCCCGCCCGCCTCGCGAGCCGCGGCGAGCGCCCTCTGCGCGGCCGCCTCGAGCAGGCACGCGGGCTCGCCCTCGTACCCCGCCTGGGCGCAGAGGCCGAGCATGGCCGCCACCGCGTCGAAGAGGCGCCCGGCTGTGCCGGCGCGCGGGCAGTTGAGGTCGCGCGCGAGCATCTGGCGGACGACCGGACCCTCGACGCCCATGGACTCAACGAGCCGCGCCGCGAGCGGCCCATCGCCCATCCCCAGACCCTCGAGGAGCGCGTAGGCGCTGCGGACGGGCTTCCTCACGGCTGCTGCCCCGCCGGGCAGGCGCCAGTAGGCGAGATGCGCCGCCCGCACGAACTCGGCCTGGTCGCACACGAGCACCTCGCAGCCCCAGATGGCGCCGTCGAGGCCATACCCCGTGCCGTCGAGCGCCACGCCCACCACCTTGCCGCGCTCGCCGTGCTCGGCGAGGGTCGCGGCGACGTGCGCATGGTGGTGCTGGACCTCGAAGAGGGGCAGACCGCGGTCCCGCGCCTGCTCGCGCGCCCATTTCGAGCTCAGGTACTCGGGGTGCGCGTCGCACGCGAGTGCTCCGGGCGCGAGGTCGAAGAGCTCGGTGTAGCGGTCGAGTGCCTGGAGCCACGCGTCGAACGACTCTACGTTCTCCAGGTCGCCGATGTGCTGCGAGACGAAGGCGAGCTCGCCCCGGGTGATGCAGAACGTCGCCTTCTGCTCGGGCCCGCACGCGAGGACGTCGGGCGTCCCTGCGGACCCGGGCTCGCCCTCACCCTCGTCGGGGAGCGGCAGCCTCACCGGCGTGGGCGCGATACCCCTCGCGCGGCGCACGGTCTGCACGCGCCCGTCCTCCACGCGCACCACCGAGTCGTCGTAGCGCGCGACGATTCTGCGGTCGTTGCCCACCCACGCGTCCGCCACGTCCATGAGACGCGCCACGGCGACCTGGTCGTCGCACACGATGGGCTCGTCGGAGAGGTTGCCCGAGGTCATGACGAGCGGGACCCCCGCGGCGCGCAGCAGCAGGTGCTGGAGCGGAGTGTAGGGGAGCATGGCCCCCAGCTCGGGCAGGTCGCCGGCCACCGAGGGCGCCATCCTGAGCCGCGGCGGTACCTCGTCGTCGGGCTTTCTGCGCAGAAGGACGATGGGACGGCGCGGGCTCGTGACCTGCGCGCGCTCCGCGTCGTCGACCTCCACGACCTGGCGCAGGTGGTCGAGGCGCTCGAACATCACGGCGAGCGGCTTCGACGGCCTGCGCTTGCGCTCCCTCAACCGCGCGACGGCGGTCTCGCTCGTGGCGTCGCACGCGAGATGGAAGCCCCCGAGGCCCTTGACCGCGACGATGCCCCCGGCCCTCAGCAGCGCCGCCGCCTTCTCAACGATCGCGTCGCTCTCCTCGCGCGTGCCGCCGCGCTCCACGACGCCCGGCTCCTCGGCCGTGCGCCAGAAGATGTGGGGCCCGCACTCGAAGCAGGCGTCCGGCTGCGCGTGGAAGCGGCGGTCGGCGGGGTCGGCGTACTCGCGCGCGCACGCGGGGCACATCGCGAACGGCGCCATCGACGTGCTCGGTCTGTCGTAGGGCAGCGAGTCGATGATGGTGAAGCGCGGCCCGCAGTTCGTGCAGTTGATGAACGGGTAGTGGTACCTGCGGTTCTGCGGGTCGAGCATCTCCGCGAGACACTCGGGGCACGTCGCGATGTCCGGTGAGACGAGCGTGACCTTCTCCGCGCTCGGGTCGCTCTCGACGATGCGGAATCCCCCGTCCGTGCCCCGGGCGCCCACGCTCGAGCCCTCGCCGTCATCCTCCCTCACGCGCTCCACCTGCACGGCGTCGACGCGCGCGGCGGGCGGGCGCTGCGTGGAGAGCGCGAGGACGAAGGCGTCGAGCGCCCCCTGGTCGGCCTCGGCCTCGATGTGGACGCCGTCGGACGCGTTGCGCACCCATCCCGAGACGCCGGCCGCGGTCGCGGCGCGCCACACGAACGGGCGGTACCCCACGCCCTGCACGATTCCCGTCACATGTATGCGAACGCGCGGCATCTCAGTCCCCCAGACGCTCGTTGCCCGTGGTGACGCACAGCTTGCCGTAGAGCATCCCCTTGATGCCGAGCAGGCAGTTCGCGAGCTCGTCGACCTTGTACGCCTTGCCCCTCACGGCGACGACCTCGAGGCAGCGCCCCTGGTCGAGGTGCGAGCGCGTCGAGGCGATGACCTCCTGCGGGTAGTTGCGCGCGACCTCGTCGACCCTGCGGACGAGGTCGGTGGTGCGGGGGTCGTAGACGAGCGTGATCGACCCGGCGACGTCGGCCGCGGGGTCCTGCAGCTCCATCTCGACGAGCGCGTCCCGTATGAGGTTGCGCATGGCCTCCGACCGGTTGACGAGCAGGCCGCGCTGCGACGTCTGCCTGTCGAACTCGTTCAGGAGCTTCTCGGGGATCGCGATGGTGAACCGGACCAGGTCGCTGGCCATGTCCCTCCTATCGTGCGCGAAAACCACGCGCGGGCCGGTGCCCGGGACCGTCTGCGTCAGATGTAGCGGCGTCGGGCGTTGCGGGGCAAGCGTAACACGAATTCGCATTCTAACCCAAAATCGTATGAACGTCGTCCGCTCGTTCATGGAGGCGACACATGGGCGGGCAAACGGGTCCCCACGGCCCCGGCGGCGCCGTTTAGTGTGTACAATCTGTCAGGTCAGTCGGAGATGTCGGAGTCTTCGGGATGGCCGGAGCGGTCGGGTTGCGGAGAGGCGGTGCGGGAGCGGCATGTTTGAGGAGCGCGAGATTGTCGGAATGTATCTCACGAGGACCGTCGCCGAGCTGTCCGAGCTCGTCCGCCGCGGCCTCCTGCTCGCGGGGAGCGCCCCCTCCGACGTGCTGCTCGTGAAGGGCGAGCCGGGCCCGGCGGAGCTCGCGGGGGAGGCCCTGCTCTCGGGCCGCGACGGGGTCGCCCTGTCGCGCGCGCTCTCGACCCTGGGCTATGCCGACGACGCCTGGGCCGCGCTCGCCTCCGCGCGCCGCGCCGCCGACGGGTCGTGGGTCCCCGTGGGTCCGGAGGACCTCTCGTTCTCCGTGGAGGTGTTCGACCCGGAGCTCGTCGTCGCCCTCGACTCCGCCGCTGCCGTCTCGCTCGCCGAGGCCTGGGCGCTCGAGGCGCCGCTTGTCCCGGGCGAGCCGCGGCGTGTTCTCGGCAGGAGGGTCCTCGCGCTCGGCGGGTTCGAGCGCGCGCTCGACGACCCCGCCCAGAAGCGCGTCATGTGGGCGCGCCTCAAGAGGGTCCCGCCCCTCGGCGCCCCGATGTGACGCCCGCGCCGCGACTCCGCGTCCCGTCCGGAGCCTCGTCCGGACCCGCCCCATCCGCATGACCCAACATATATATAGTGCGCAGTATATAGTGCGCAGTGCGACTTCGCGCCCCGCCGGGGGAGGGGTCGAACTGGCAGCACTGGCCGCGCTGGCCGCGCCTGCCGCACGACCCCCGGGAAAGCACAAGGCCGACGCACCCTCGCGGGAACGTCGGCCTCGTGTGACGTCGGGCTGTCGCGGGCTCACGCCCGCCGCGCGCTACTCCTCGTCGTCGTCGGCGATGTCGGTGATCGCGCCGCTCGGGCACTCGTCGAGGCAGGCGCTGCAACCGATGCAGGACTCCTCGTCGACGACGGTCGCGACCTCGTCCTCGATCTCGAGGACGCCCATGGGGCACGCGTCGACGCAGGAACCGCAGGCGGTGCACTCGTCGGTGTCGATGATGGGGTGGGACATTGGGGTCTCCTCTCTCCGGGGCTCCGGAAAAACCAGGCACGTCTAGAAACAAGCCGTCCAAAGTACGTATGTAGAACGGCAGGCGGTTTGTCGCGGGATAAAATAGCATTTATCGGGTTTTGCACAAGACCCGCCTCCCGACTTTTAGGGGTAAAACGCCCGATTGCCCATAACTGGCATCTCGCGGGGCCTGAGCGGGGCGCGCCGCCGCAAAATGCGGTCGATACGTGAAGCCTTCATGTCGATAGGTACAAAACTTAATATGGAGAGACTTAGATTATGTATCAACCTTCGCGTGAACGGATATAATGCGTTCGAAAACAAAAGCCGGGGCGTCGGGCGGGCACACCGCAGGCGCCCCGATATGAGAAACGAAAGAGGCAGTCATCATGAGCAAAGTCATCGGTATCGACCTCGGCACCACCAACTCCTGCGTCGCCGTTCTCGAGGGCGGCGAGCCCACGGTCATCGTGAACGCCGAGGGCGACCGCACCACCCCGTCCGTCGTCAGCTTCCGCGCGGGCGGCGACCGCGTCGTCGGCAAGCCGGCCAAGAACGCGGCCGTCACCGAGCCCAAGAACACCATCGCGTCGATCAAGCGCTTCATGGGCCGCTCCTACGACGAGGTCGGCAGCGAGCTCAAGGCCATCGCGTACGACATGGAGCGCGGCAAGGACGGCCGCTGCGCCGTCAAGGTCGACGGCAAGGACTACACGCCCGAGGAGATCTCGGCCATGATCCTCGGCAAGCTCAAGGCCGACGCCGAGAAGTACCTGGGCGAGAAGGTCACCAACGCCGTCATCACCGTCCCCGCGTACTTCAACGACGCCCAGCGCCAGGCCACCAAGGACGCCGGCAAGATCGCCGGCC
>CAYMHQ010000025.1:0-22306 GCA_964390275.1 uncultured Coriobacteriaceae bacterium | reverse complement strand
CGTGCGAGACGAAGCACGCGGGCCGCCCCTTTTGGACAGCGTGAGGGTTTGGCCGTCTCTCTACCCGATGAGCACCGCCGCGAGCCACACGACGGCGACGAGGACGCTGCCCATGCTCGTGGGCGCCATGAGGCGGTCGAACCGCTCGGGGTCGGGCGTCCTCCACATGGTGGCGAGGACCTTGCCCCACACGGCGAACGACGCGACGAGCAGCACGTACGAGACCGGGTTGGTCGCGCGGCACATCGCGGCGGCGACCACAAACAGCACGGCGCCGAGGGCGAGCAGGACGGTCTCGTAGACGCGCATCCCCGGGTCGCCGAGCATGTTGGCCACGGTCCGCTTCCCCTTGGCCGCGTCGCGCTTGGCGTCGCGCATGTTGTTGACGTTCATGACCGCCATGACGGGGCAGCCGAGCGCGACGGCCGCGACGAGGCTGACCCAGGTGAACTCGTGCAGGTAGAGGAAGCTGCCGCCCACCACCGCGACCACGCCGAAGAACAGGAAGCTCATGAAGTCCCCCAGGCCGATGTAGCCGTAGGGGTGCTTCCCCATCGTGTAGAGCATGGCCGCCGCGATCGACGCGATCCCGAGGAGGACGAAGACGACGGCGGCGACGACGGAGCCCCCGGACATGGCGGGTCCGCCGGTGAACGCGACCGCGACGAGCGCGACGCCCAGGACGAGCGTGGCCGCGCTCACGCCGACGAGCGCGCGCTTCATCTGCCCCATCGTGATGACCCCGCGCTGCAGGCCGCGCTTGGGCCCCACGCGCGTCTCGTCGTCGAGGCCGTGGGAGAGGTCGCCGTAGTCGTCGGCGAAGTTGGCGATGACCTGGAGGAGGGCGCTCGTGACGAACATGAGCGCGAAGACCTCCCAGCGGAACGCCCCCGCGCACGCCGCGATGCCCGCGGCGACGAGCGACCCCGAGGCGGCGAGGGGGAGCGTGCGGGGCCTGGTCGCCTGGACCCAGGCGGCGCGGACCTCCTTGGGCGTGTGGGACGCCTGCCTCGCGTCCGAGCCGGTGCCTGCAGCTTCGGTTGCGGGGGTCTCGGCGGTTCTGGCGGTCTCGACGGTCTCGGGTGCGGTCACGGTTCGGTCTCCTTTGTTTGCGCGATATGCCCGCCTTGCGGCGGGCGCCAGGAAATCTTACACCCTCGGCGTATGTCCGGCGCCGCTCCACGGCATTCCCGCATCCGCCGGACCGCTCGCGCGCCCCGCTGCCGCGCTCGCGCAGCCTGCGGGCGCACCCTCGTATCCGCAGGCTCCCGTCCTCCGCCTGTCTGCCGTCCGCACGTCTTTGGCCACCCCTCGTCCGCCCCTTGCCTGTTCGGCTTCTATTCGTGTACATGCTGTACCCGCGACATCGCCAGACCACCACATATGGTTGCCCTTCGCGCAACTCGCGCGAACGGCTCGCGCGGGGCCAGTCTTGGCGGCGCCTCCGCCGGCGGGATTGCGATGCCTCCGAGCGCCTCGAATCCTCATCGTATGCTGCGCCGTCATGTGAAGAACTTTCGAAAACTCGGAGGAGGTCCGGGCCGCCCGACGCTTTGCCGACCGTTCGCCGAAGGCTCCCCGTGAAGTATTTTCGAACAATTTTCCAAACCGCCGGCACCGTTCCCGCAGCCTGTGGCATCATTCCGTGAACGGCGTTCCAAATTCGACCGCCGCCCTTGACACAATAACCTGCGAAAACGAAAACGGCATATATTTAGTAACCGTTCGCGCGGGGCTACACTATATAGTGTGGTTTACGTATAATGCATTCCCGCGTTTCCGTTGGCAGCGTCTCGGCAGGACCCCGTTGCGGAATTTCCCTCCGAGGCCCCGCTATCATCGTCATCGACATCGCGATATTGCCCGTCGGTCCCCTTGGGCCCGCGGCACGGTTTTTGCATCAGCGCGTTCCAGGAAGGTGAGCAGCTATGAAGATCATCAAACGCAACGGTTCCGAGGTCGCCTTCGACATCCAGAAGATCGTCGCCGCGGTCCAGAAGGCGAACGAGTGCGTCCCGCCCGACTGCCGTCTGACGCACGAGCAGATCAACCGTATCGCGCGCAAGGTCGAGAACGCCGCCGCCACCTGCGGGCACACCGTCTCGGTCGAAGAGGTCCAGGACATGGTCGAGGACCAGATCATGGCCGCCTGCGCGTACGAGGTCGCCCGCCACTACATCACCTACCGCTACGTCCAGAACCTTAAGCGCCAGAGCAACACGACCGACGACAAGATCATCACGCTCATCGAGTGCAACAACGAGGAGGTCCTGCAGGAGAACTCCAACAAGAACCCCACCGTCAACTCGGTCCAGCGCGACTACATGGCCGGCGAGGTCTCCAAGGACCTCACGCGCCGCCTGCTGCTCCCGGCCGACATCGTCGAGGCGCACGACGAGGGCATCATCCACTTCCACGACGCCGACTACTTCGCCCAGCACATCCACAACTGCGACCTCGTGAACCTCGAGGACATGCTCCAGAACGGCACGGTCATCTCGGGGACCATGATCGAGCGTCCGCACAGCTTCTCGACCGCCTGCAACATCGCCACGCAGATCATCGCCCAGGTCGCCTCGAGCCAGTACGGCGGCCAGTCGATCTCGCTCACGCACCTCGCGCCCTTCGTCGACGTGAGCCGTCAGAAGATCCGCCGCGACGTCGAGGCCGAGATGGAGGAGCTGGGCTGCGCCCCCGACGAGGCCAAGCTCTCCGACATCGTGGAGCGCCGCCTGCGCGAGGAGATCCGCCGCGGCGTGCAGACCATCCAGTACCAGGTGGTCACCCTCATGACCACCAACGGCCAGGCCCCGTTCGTGACCGTCTCCATGTACCTCGGCGAGGCCAAGAGCGAGCGCGAGAAGCTCGACCTCGCGATGATCATCGAGGAGATGCTCCGCCAGCGCTACGAGGGCGTCAAGAACGAGGCCGGCGTCTGGATCACCCCCGCCTTCCCCAAGCTCATCTACGTGCTCGAGGAGGACAACATCCGCGAGGGGTCGCGCTTCTTCTACCTCACCCAGCTCGCCGCGAAGTGCACGGCCAAGCGCATGGTGCCCGACTACATCTCCGAGAAGAAGATGTTCGAGTACAAGATCAACGGCAACGGCGACGGCGACTGCTACACCTGCATGGGCTGCCGCTCGTTCCTCACGCCCGACCGCAGCGGCAACGGCTACAACAACGTCGCGCGCGCCCTCAACTACGAGCCGGGCAAGCCCAAGTACTACGGCCGCTTCAACCAGGGCGTCGTCACCCTCAACCTGGTGGATGTCGCGCTCTCGAGCGGCGGTGACATGGCCAAGTTCTGGCAGATCCTCGAGGAGCGCCTCGAGCTCTGCCACCGCGCCCTCATGTGCCGCCACAACCGCCTCAAGGGCACGCTCTCCGACGCCGCCCCCATCCTGTGGCAGCACGGCGCCCTCGCGCGCCTCAAGAAGGGCGAGACCATCGACAAGCTGCTCTACGGCGGGTACTCGACCATCAGCCTGGGGTACGCGGGCCTCTACGAGTGCTGCAAGTACATGACGGGCAAGTCGCACACCGACCCCGAGGCCACGCCGTTCGCGCTCGACGTCATGCAGCGCATGAACGACAAGTGCGCCGAGTGGAAGGCCGCCCACGACATCGACTTCTCGCTCTACGGCACGCCGCTCGAGTCGACGACGTACAAGTTCGCCAAGTGCCTGCAGCGCCGCTTCGGCGTGATCGAGGGCATCACCGACAAGGGCTACATCACGAACAGCTACCACGTGCACGTGTCCGAGAAGATCGACGCGTTCACCAAGCTCGAGTTCGAGAGCCAGTTCCAGCGACTCTCGCCGGGCGGCGCCATCAGCTACATCGAGGTGCCCGACATGCAGGACAACCTCGAGGCCGTGGTGCGCGTGCTGCAGTTCATCTACGAGAACATCATGTACGCCGAGCTCAACACCAAGAGCGACTACTGCCAGGCGTGCGGGTTCGACGGCGAGATCCAGATCGTGGAGGACGACGGCAAGCTCGTGTGGGAGTGCCCCAAGTGCGGCAACCGCGACCAGTCGACGCTCAACGTGGCGCGCCGCACCTGCGGCTACATCGGCACCCAGTTCTGGAACCAGGGTCGCACCGAGGAGATCAGGGACCGCGTGATGCACCTGTAGGCGCGGACGGCGCCGACGGCGCTGACGGCGCAAGGCCATGCGCGGGCGCGGCGCGGGTCGCATGGGCGGCTCGGGTCGCGCCCGCGTCGTAATCGGCGCGGCGGCAACATTCGGCGAGGAGGCCGGCGAGGCATGAACTACGCGAACATCAAGTACTGCGACATCGCGAACGGTGTGGGCGTGCGCACCACGCTCTTCGTGAGCGGCTGCCGGGTGCACTGCCCGGGGTGCTTCAACGCCGAGGCCTGGGACTTCGCAGCCGGCCGGCCGTTCGACGAGCAGACGATGGAGGCGATCTGGAAGAGCCTCGAGCCGGCGTGGGTCGAGGGCCTCACCGTGCTGGGCGGCGAGCCGTTCGAGCCTGAGAACCAGGCCGCGCTCCGCCCGTTCCTCGAGGAGACCCGCCGGCGTTTCCCCCACAAGGGGATCTGGTGCTTCACGGGGTACGTGTACGACCGCGACCTCGCCCCTGCCGACGGCCGCAAGCGCACTCCCGACACCGACGCCATGCTCGACTGCATCGACGTGCTGGTGGACGGCCCGTTCGTCGCCGCCGAGCACGACGTTACGCTCAGGTTCAAGGGGTCGGCG
The DNA here is from genome assembly GCA_964390275.1 of uncultured Coriobacteriaceae bacterium. Lineage (GTDB taxonomy): Bacteria > Actinomycetota > Coriobacteriia > Coriobacteriales > UMGS124 > CAYMHQ01. The sequence goes on along the minus strand of CAYMHQ010000025.1, from coordinate 17,573 downwards.
AACCAGCGGCTCATCGACCTGCGCGCGACCCGTGCCGCCGAGCGCGCCGGCGCCGCGGCGGGCGAGGGCGCCGAGGGATACCCGGTGCTCTGGCACGACGAGAGGGTCTACGAGACGCACACGATGTAAAATGACCTCCGATCGCCTGAGTAGGGGGTAGCCTTATGGAACCTGAGCGGATAGCCACAAACACGTTCGACTTCGAGACCATCCGCGAGACGGGGCTTACGTACGTCGACAAGACGGGGATCTTCTACCCGCTGGTCGATCGCTCCATGGGCAACCAGTTCTTCCTCTCCCGCCCAAGGCGTTTTGGCAAGTCGCTGCTCGTCTCCACGCTGCAGAAGCTCTTCGAGGGTCGCCGCGACCTGTTCGAGGGACTCGCGATCGACTCGCTGCCGTGGGACTGGACGAAGCGCTACCCGGTGATCTGCCTGGACATGAGCCTGTGCTCGGGGGAAACGATTGATGAGGCGGAGGGTCGCGTCCTGGCGACGATGCGGTCGGAGGCGGACCGTCTGGGCGTCTCACTGCGCGACGAGTCCGATCTCACCATCTGCCTGCAGTCCCTTATCGAGGACGTCGCCGCCACAGGACCCGACGGCCAAACGGTCCTTCTTATTGACGAGTACGATAAACCGCTCGCGCGTTGGGTCGGCACGACCGAGGTACTTCCTTTCCAGGCGTTCCTCAAGTCGTTCTACTCCGCGGTCAAGAAGACCGAGGCTCTCCAGCGCTTCTGTCTCATGACGGGCGTCTCCAAGTTTTCGAAGGTGTCAATCTTCTCCGACCTGAACAACCTGACCGACCTGACGATGGACTGGCGCTTCTCCGCCCTTCTGGGCTATACGCATGACGAGGTCAGGACGGCTTTTCCCGCTCGTCTCAGTGCGCTGGCGCAAAAACTGGGCACGGACGAGCGGAGTGCCTTCGATCGGCTCATCGACATGTACGACGGCTATTGTTTCGACGAGGGTATGACGCGGGTCTTCAACCCGGTTTCGCTCGGGCGCTGCCTCGATGCGCTGAGTCTACGCTCCTACTGGTTCGAGACCGGGACGCCGTCCTGGCTCATGTCGTATGCGCGAAAGACTCCGATGGATCTCGATCGCCTCGAGGTGTCTGAGGCCGACCTCGGCACGTTCGAGCCCGTCGCGCCCTCGATGCCGGCGGTCCTCTTCCAGACCGGCTACCTCACCATCAAGGGTTTCTGGGGTGAGGACGTCGGGAGGGTGTACCAGCTGGGCTTCCCCAACAAAGAGGTTGCCGCGGGCTTCAACCGCTGGCTCGCCAACGCCTACACCTCCGACGACGCCGCGCTGACCAGCGGCTGGGCGATGGCCTGTCGCCAGGCTGTGGGGGAGGGCGACGCTCGGGGTTTTATCGATGCGCTCAGGTCTTTCTTCGCCGCCATCGGCTACGACCTCACGGACCGGCTGTCCGAGCAGGCGTATCAGTGCGTCGCCGTCGCAATCCTGCGCTTCATCGGCATCTATCTGTCCGCCGAGGTCACAACCTCGCGCGGGCGCATCGATATGGTCATGCGCGCGCCCGGCCATGTCTTCGTCATGGAACTCAAGGTTGCTTCCGGCGAGGCCGCCGGGAAGAAGGCGGCGGAGGGCGCTCTCGCTCAGATTCACGAGAGAGGCTACGCCGAGCCCTATCGCGGGGGCGCCGATGAGGTGTGTCTGCTGGGCGTCTCCTTCGACTGCCTCACGCACAACATCGCCGCCTGGGTGTCCGAGCGGGAGCCGGCTCTGCGCTAGGGGCGGTCCTGCTGGGCCGAGGACGGCGACGCTCTCACCCATTTCGCCGACCGTCTTGCGGGCCGGTCCCTGCCGTCGCCTCAGCAGTTGCCAGTGAACACGTGGAACAGGTGGCGGCGGGCGACCTCGGCCGCGCGGTAGACGTCGGCCACGGGGGTCGGCTGCGCGTGCGCCATGCGGTGGCAGGGGAAGAACCGGCTCAGGTGGAGCGGGATGTCGCGGTCGAGCGCGGCGAGGCGGCGGGCGGTCGTCTCGACGTCGTCGGCCGAGGCGCTGACGCCCGGGACCATGAGCATCGTCGCCTCGACATGGCAGCCCGGCGTCCCGGCGAGGATCCCGAGCGTCGCCCATGTCGTCTCGAGGTCGCCGCCCAGGTTGCGGTAGGTCTCGGCCGAGGGCGTCTTGACGTCGATGTTCGCGGCGTCGATGAGCCCCGCCACCTGCCGCACGACCGGCTCGCACGCAAACCCGTTCGACACGAGGACGTTCGCGAGCCCCTCGCGGCGGGCTAGCTCGGCGCAGTCGCGCACATACTCCCAGCCCACGAGCGGCTCGTTGTAGGTGAAGGCGAGCCCTACCACGCGCGGGTCCTCGGCGCGCAGCCGGCGGGCGAGACCGACGAGGTCCTCGGGGGAGACGGACTGCCAGGCGACCCCGCCCTCCCCGACGGCGGCGATCTGGTGGTTCTGGCAGAAGGGGCAGCGCATGTTGCAGCCGTAGCTCCCCACGGAGAGCACGAGCGAGCCCGGCCGCCACATGGCGAGCGGCTTCTTCTCGACCGGGTCGAGGGCGCAGGAGGTGACGCGCCCGTAGTTCCCGCAGGTCACGACGCCGTCGACGTTCCTGCGCGCCCGGCATCTCCCCACCTGCCCGGGCAGGAGCGAGCAGCGGTGCGGGCAGGTCTCGCACGTCACGGGTATCGTCCGCTCGGGCGTCATCGGTGCCTCACCACCTCGAACCGCTGGAGGGAGACGGGCTCGCGCTCGCCGATGCCGGCCTTGCGCCGGGCGATGGAGACCTGCTGCTCGACGGTATCGACGCCCTCGAGGTCGGGGAGGAGCAGGCCGCGCCGCCCGTCGCGCGCGCTCACGATGACGCCCCAGCGCGCGGGGTCGAGGCTGGCGGGCGAGTCGATCGCCTCGGGCGTCCCGAGCACGTCGACGCTGTACACGAGGTCGTCGAGCTCGTCCTCGTCGACCGGCTCGAACCGGGGGTCGCGTGTGCCGGCGCTCACGGCGTTCTCCGCGATCTCGCGCGCGAGGCTCGGCTGGGTCGGCCCCGTGGTCCCAATGCACCCGCGCAGCTCGCCGTCCTTCTTGAGGGAGCAGAACGCCCCCGCGCGGCCCTGGGTGAGCTCGGCGGGAAGGTCGGGATGCTCGGCGATGTACGAGGCAACGTCGAGCCGCCGTCCCTCGCGCACCCAGGTCTCGAGGCTGGCGCGGGAGAGGGCGACCCAGGGGTCCTCGGCCGCGCGCGTCCGGTCGAGCTCTGCGCGCCGCCACGCCTCGTATGCATTGCCGAAGCGCCTGTCCTCGTCGTCCTCGTCCCCGGTGTCGCCGCCCACTGCGACGAATGCGGCCACGCCGTACCCCACGCCGTACGGCCCCTCGTGCGACAGCAGCTCGGCGGTAACGGCGCGCCCGTCGAAGGCGCCCGCCATCATCTGGAAGGACCTGAGGCCGCACTCGGCCGCGCTTTCGGCCACGTCGCGCGGGATGCGCATGAGCGCGCCGAAGTCCCCCTTCGCGAAGGCGTCGCACACGAGCTCGTCGAACACGGGTCCCTGGGGATCGAAGCCGTACGGCCCCTCGGCGAGCAGCTTGTGGGAGAGGTCGCCCGAGGCCACCCACACGGCGCGCCGGCCGAGGTCGCGGCACGCGCGCTCGACGCACTCGCCGAGGCGGTAGTGGAGCAGCGGCGACAGGCCCGAGATGCCGATGCGGACGATGGGCCGGCGGACCCCCTCGGCCTCGATGAAGCTGAGCGGGACCATGACGCCGTGGTCGAGCGCCCGGTCGCGCTCGCCGCTCGTGCCTGCGGGTACGCCGTGCTCGCGGGCCTCCCGGCAGACGCGGTCGACGAGCTCGGCGTCGTAGTCGACCTCGAACGAGTCGCCCGGGTCGCCGAACTGCGAGAAGTCCCCGCGGGCGTGCGTCCCGGGGGAGATGTGCAGGTAGTCGAGGTATGCGGTGGCGTGCGGCGAGGAGAACACGAGCACGTCGGGCTTGAGCGCGGCGATGCGCCGGCCGACCTCGCGGAATGCCTCGAGCGTGGCGGATATCTTCTGCTCCTGCCCGCGTCCCACCCCGGCGACGGCGAGCGGCGGATGGGGGACGGCGAACGCGGCGACGACTGACATGATGGACCCCCTTCGTTGCGGGCGCCGCCTCTCGGGCGTCGCCCCTGCTGCATGCTTCCCCTATTGTGCCACGCCTGCGCACCGTTCAGTCGGGCGGGGGCGCACCTTGGGGCCTTTGCATGGGGAACGCGCGATGCGGGCGCGTCACGGGGCGAGACCCGGGCGCACGGGGTTATGATTCCTCAGACTGCCGCGCGAATCTGTCGCGCATCGAGGGGACGGGAGGCCCGGCATGACCCAGACGTCGGGTCGAACAAGACGACGCGCGCGCCTCTCGGCGCAGGACGTCGCGCTCTACGGCCTGCTCGCGGGGGTCGCCCTGATATTCGGCTACATCGAGGCGCTGTTCCCGCTGCCCGTGCCCGTCCCCGGCGTCAAGCTCGGGCTCGGCAACATCGTGGTGCTGTTCGCCCTGCTGGCGTTCGGCGAGGGGCCCGGGTTCGCCGTGATGGTCGTCAAGGTCTTCGCCTGCTCGCTTCTGTTCGGGAGCCCCGCCGTGTTCGCGTACAGCATCGCGGGGGGTCTCGCGAGCTACGCCGCCATGCTTGCCGCGTACCGGCTCGGGCGGTTCAGCGTGGTGGGGGTCTCGATGGTGGGCGGCGTGTTCCACATGGTGGGCCAGCTGGTCGCGGTCGCCCTCGTGCTCGCCCCGCGCGTCGCGCTCGGCTACGGGCCGGTGCTCCTCGTCGCCGGCCTCGTCGCGGGCGCGCTCACCGGGTGCGTGTGCAGGCTCGTGGTTCGCACGACGGGGCGCTCGTCGTTCTTCAGGCGGCGGCGCAGGGGATAGGAGCTGAACATTTGATGGCATTCTCCCAGGTAGACTGCGATGCGGTGCTCGACGTCCGGCGGGGCGCGGCCTCGGCGCTCGGCCGCCGCGCGTTCTGCGCGCTGGGGGCGGCGTGCCTGCTCGGCCTCGCCGGGTGCGCGTCCGGCTCCGGCTCCGAGGGCGACGCGGGGGAGGGCGCCGCGGCGGATGACGGGGAGTCGGCTGAGCCGGCGGGCGACTCGGGCGACGCCGACGGGAGCTCGGGCGACGGCTCGTCCTCGGACGCGGCCGAGACCTCCTCGGAGGACCCCGTCAAGCTCTCGACGTTCGCGTTCAACACGCTCGTCTCCCTCACCTGCTACGGCGTCTCCCGCGACGACGCGACGGCGTGCCTCGGGCTCTGCTCGCACTACGAGGACCTCTTCTCGGCCCGCAAGGAGGGGACCGACATCGCGCGCGTGAACGCGGCGGGCGGCGAGCCTGTCGAGGTCGACCCCGACACGGCCGACCTGCTCGCGGAGGCGCTGCGCTACGGCGACGAGACCGAGGGGCGCTTCGACGTGACCATCGGCTCGGTCAGCCTGCTGTGGGACTTCGTGGAGGGGGTCAGGCCCGCCGACTCCGAGATCGAGGAGGCGCTCGCGCACGTTGACTACACCAAGGTGCGCGTCGACGGGACCACGGTGACGCTCGAGGACCCGCTCGCGAAGATCGACCTCGGGGGCATCGCGAAGGGGTGGATCGCCGCGCGGCTCGTCGAGCGCCTGCAGGAGGCCGGCGCGACCGCGGCCCTCGTGAACCTGGGGACCTCGAGCATCTACGCGCTGGGGAGGAAGCCCGCGACGGGCGACGCCTCGAACGCCGCTTCCGACGGCACCGTGGACGGCGCGGGGGAGGGGTCGCCGTGGCGCATCGGCCTGCGCGACCCCAAGGACAGCATGGGGTCGCTGCTGGGGGTCGTCGAGGTCGCCGACACCGTCGTCACCTCGAGCGGCCTCTACGACCAGGTGTTTGAGCTCGACGGCGTGAGCTACTGGCACATCCTCGACCCCAGGACCGGCTATCCCATCGAGACCGACCTGCTCGGCGACACGCTCGTCTGCGACGACCCGGTGCGCGGCGACGCGCTCTCGACGACGATGTTCTCGCTCGGGGTTGACGGCGCGGCGGCGTGGCTCGCGTCCGAGGGCACGATCGCCGCGATGCTCGTGGACGACGCCGACGAGCAGTCCTTCGCGAACGGGTTCGAAGAGAAGTGCTCGTACGCGCCCGCGTCGGACTCCTCCGGGGACCGAGGCTAGCGGCATGGGCGAGGCTAGCGGTATGGGCGAGACGGGCGGCATGGGCGCCGGGCGGGGCAGGCGCATGCTCCGGAAGATTGCGCCCCGCGGGGCGTACGACGACGCGCTCGGGGAGCTGGGGTCTTCCGCCGAGGGGAAGGCGACGGGCTCGCGCCCGGGCGGCTGGGGTCTCACGCTCGCCGACTGCGCGTTCGCCCTGGCGACGCTCGCGGTCGCGGCGGTCGTTCTCGTCGCGACGTGGTCGCCGGCGGTTCCGTCCGACGCCTCGGATGGCCCGGACGCGACCGCCCCCGCGTCGACCCTCGTCGCCGTCGTGCAGAACACTGAGGGGTTCTACCAGGTCCTTCCCCTCGACGCCGACGCGACCGTGACCGTGGCGAGCTCCTATGGGACCAACGTCGTCGAGGTGGCGCAGGGCAGGGTCCGCTGCTCGGAGTCGGACTGCGCGAACCAGGTCTGCGTCGACACCGGCTGGGTGGCCTCCGTGGGCCAGATGGTCGTGTGCCTGCCGCACCGGCTCACCGTCGAGGTCGTCGCCGACGCCGCCGACGCCACGCCGCTCGTCTGACGGTGTGTCGCTCGCACGGAGGCTCCCGCCGGACGCCTCCCTCCCGAGTGGCTTATGGGTGACGGTGTGACGCCGGCTCCCGTTTTGCCGCGCCCGCGCCCCCGTGAAGCGGTAAGATACGCGCGGGTAGCGAATATCGGCCGATGCCGACGGGCGTCGGGCTCGATTCAGGAGAAAGGACCTGCTATGTGCACCAACGGAGTGAACACCGGGCAGTTCGAGGACATGATCGCCCAGATCGCCGACCACGTCGCCCTCGAGCGCCGCTGGACCCACAACCTCGCCCACAAGGCCGAGGACGCCGGCTTCGACAACGCGAGCGACAAGCTGCACGAGGCCATGCACCTGCTCGACGACGTGCGCGCCCTGCTCGACGACGCCAAGGACGCCCTCGAGGACGACGCCGCCAAGGCGAGCGCCGCGACCACCGAGGTCCATCTGGTCTAAAGCGCGGGCGGTCTCGGCCTTCGGGCCGGGCCGGTTCGTACGCGGGACCCGTTGGGCGCGGGCTGCTCCGGCCCGGCGGGTCCCAATCGCGACGGCGCGGGCGGGTACCCCCGTTCCGCAGGCTCCTCTTCAGTCTTCGCCTCAGCTGTTCTATTTTGAATAAACTGGGGAGATGTTCCGCCGCGCTCGCCGGTTCGGATTCGAAAGAGTATGCTTTCTCGTTGTTGTGCGCCGTTAGCTCAGCTGGCCAGAGCAGGGGACTCTTAATCCCAAGGTCCAGGGTTCGAATCCCTGACGGCGCACCATTTCTTTTTCTTCCCCTCAAAACAAAACATGTCGACGCCCGGGCGTCGTAGCGGTGGCGTCGTCGGTGAAAGGCGCGCCCCATGACCGAATCGCCCCTGTTCCTCAAAGCCCGGTCCGTGCTCAAGGAATGCTTCGGCCACGACGACTTCCGCCCGAGCCAGCGCGAGCTGGTGCAGCGGGTCCTCGAGGGGCGCGACGTCCTCGGCGTCATGCCCACGGGCGCGGGCAAGTCGCTCGTGTACCAGGTCCCCGCGGCGGTGCTGCCGGGACTCACCGTGGTGGTCTCGCCGCTCATCTCCCTCATGAAAGACCAGGTCAGGGCACTCGAGGATGCCGGAATTGCCGCGCGGTGCATCAACAGCGCCCTCTCGCCGGCCGAGCAGGCTGAGGCGTTCCAGTTCGCTGCCTCGGGCAGGTGCCGGCTTCTCTACGTGGCGCCCGAGCGGCTCGACACCCCGCGGCTCGCCGAGCTCGTCACGCGCGTGCCCGTGAGTCTGGTCGCGGTCGACGAGGCCCACTGCGTCTCCCAGTGGGGGCAGGACTTCCGTCCGAGCTACCTGGGGATCGCCCGCTTCATCGCGAGCCTCCCCGCACGCCCCGTCGTCGCCGCGCTCACGGCGACCGCCACCGACGACGTCCGCGCCGACATCGCCTCGGCCCTCGAGCTGCGCGACCCGTTCACGCTCGTGAGCGGCTTCGACCGGCCGAACCTCTACTTCGGCGTTGAGCGGCCCGAGCCCAAGAACAAGCAGCGCACCCTCCTGCGCCTCGTCTCTAAGCGGGCGGCGAAGCGCGACGCGCCCGGCGGTCCCGCCTCGGGCCAGACGGGGATCGTCTACTGCTCCACGCGCGCCACGGTCGAGGAGGTGTGCGACCTGCTGCGCGACGCAGGGTTCGCCGCCACGCGCTACCACGCCGGTCTCGAGCCCGAGGAGCGCCACGCCAACCAGGAGGACTTCCTCTATGACCGCGCGACCGTGATGGTCGCCACCAACGCGTTCGGCATGGGCATCGACAAGAGCAACGTCGGCTTCGTCATCCACTACAACATGCCCTCCGACCTCGAGAGCTACTATCAGGAGGCCGGTCGCGCCGGCCGCGACGGCTCGCCCGCCGACTGCATCCTCATCTACAACAAGAAGGATGTCCAGACCTGCCAGTTCCTCGTCGACAAGGGGAGCGAGGACAGCCTCGCGAACGGCAACGACCCCGCCCTCGTCGAGGAGCTCCACCGCCGCGACTGCGAGCGCCTGCGCCGCATGACGATCTACTGCACCACGACCGACTGCCTGCGCTCGCAGATCCTGCGCTACTTTGGCGAGACCGACGCGCCGTTCCGCTGCGAGCACTGCTCGAACTGCTCGACCGAGTTCGAGGTCGCCGACGCCACGGTGGACGCCCAGAAGATCGTCTCGTGCGTGATGCGCGTCCAGATGGCGGGCCGCAGCGTGGGCAAGGCCACGATCGCCGACATCCTGCGCGGCTCGAAGGCGGAGCGGATCCTCTCCTGGCACTTTGACGAGCTGAGCACCTACGGCATCATGGCCGACCAGTCCCTGCAGCGCGTCCGCTACCTGCTCGACGCGCTGGTGGACGCGGGCATCCTCGGCGCGACCGACGGGAAGTACCCCACGGTCTTCGTGACCCAGGCGGGTCGCGACTGGCTGCGCGCCAAGGAGAGGTTCGAGGTCAAGATATCGAAGCGGATGCCGAAGGCCGAGGCCGACGTCGAGACGAAGGGTTCCGCCGGCTCCCGGGCGGGCCGTGGCGGGACGGGCGTCTACGGGGCGGGCGGCTCCGGGACGGGCGCGTACGAGGCGGACGCGGGGCTCTTCGAGACGCTGCGCGCCCTGCGCACCAAGATCGCGGCGGAGGAGAACATGCCCGCCTACATCGTCTTCTCCAACGCGACGCTCCAGGACATGGCCGCCCGGCGCCCCCACGACACGGACGAGTTCCTCGACGTATCCGGCGTGGGCCGCGCGAAGGCCGACAAGTACGGCGAGCGCTTCCTGGCGTGCATCCGCGAGTGGGAGGCCGGCGGCTCGGGTGCGGGGGAGGGCGCGGGGAACTAACGGAGCGAGGGCGCGCAGCGGAGGGCGGGCGGTATCGCAGCTCTCCGTCCGTTGCCCCTGTGTCCCTCGCGCACGAAAATCCCCACACCCGCAGCTCATCGCCGCGAGAGTGGGGATTTCTGGTTCAACGTATGTCAGTCGACGCTGTGTTTACGCCGGCCACCCGGCGCGCCGCTACCCGCGCAGCTCGACCTCGATGATGTCGCCGGCCGCAGGCGCGGCGTCCTTGTTGAGCGGGTAGTACGCCTGGCTCTCGTCGGCCTCGGTGAGGTTGGGGCGGAAGCGGATCGGCGTCGCCTCGAACACGCCGTCCTCGCCCTGCGCGAGCTTGAGGTGCTGGATGGCGTAGAAGGGGCGGTCGCGCACGAACGCCGGACGGGCCTCGCCGCCGGGCTTGGGCGCGTCGGCCTTGGGACCGTCGCCCTTGGGCTTCGCGCCGGGGCCGCCCGCCGGGAAGTCCTGCGCGAGGCGCACGCGGATCTTCTCGGGCTCGGTCGCGTGCCCGTACCAGAGCTGGATGAGCGGCTTGAGGTAGAAGTCGCTCGTGAACGCGGCGCCGAGCGACGGGCCGCTGATGCCCACGATGGGCGTCCCCTCCACCATGGCGTAGCTCGAGTGATGGCCGGGGCCGTGGCTCGTCTCGTGGTTGAAGACCTCGCCGATCCTGTCGAGAATCTCCATCGCCCAGTCGTCCGAGCCCTTCGACGAGCCAGCGTTCAGCACCACGATGTCGCACTCGGCGCACGCCTTGCGGAGCGCCGCCTCGATCAGGTCGGGCTTGTCGCGCACGATGGGGAAGATGACCGGCTCGCCGCCCCACGCGAGGATCTTGCCGCGCATGAGCACGCTGTTCGACTCGATGTTCATGCCGCGTCCGATGGTCTCGCCCATCTGGACGAGCTCGTTGCCGGTGGGGATGAACGCGACGCGCGGCTTGGCGAGCACGTGGGCCTGCGTGAGGCCTCCTGCCGCGAGCGCCGCCGCGACGAGCGGGGTGACCACGGTGCCGGCCTTCGCGATGAGGTCGCCGGCCTTGATGCGCGAGCCGGCGGGGGAGGTGCCGGCGTGCTGCCTGCTCGGCGCGAGGACGATCTCCTCGAGGGTCTGGTCGTCGGCGCTCACGCGGGCGTTCTCGATCGCGATCGCGGTGTCGAAGCCTTCGGGCATCCCGACGCCGGTGTTCGCGAACTGCCACTGCTCGCCGCGTTTCCACCCGGAGATGTCGGGCATGCCGTTCTCAAAGTCGCTCCAGTGCAGGGCGACCGAGTCCATGTTGCAGGTGAGGCAGTTGGGCAGCGTCACCGCGGACACCTCGTCGCAGGCGAGCGTGCGCCCGTACGACTCCTCGAGCGCCACCGTCTCGATGGCCGGCGCGAACGCGCAGCGGGCGAGGATCGTCGCCACGGCGTCCTCGCGGTCGAGCTCGATATGCTTGGAATGGTCCCTCATGTTCAGCCTCTTTCTTCCAGGGTGTTTCGCCGTGCGGCGCCTCCGCGACGTCTCGCGCGAATCGCCCGCCGGCGGCCGCGCAATAGGATACCCCACCCCGTTGCCTGTGAGTCTGTCGTTTTGAGCTGGCTGCGCAAATGAGACGAGGGCGACGCGGCGTCTTGACGCTCCCGTCGCCCTCGTACAATCGAGGCGGATTATGCCGTGCTTTGCTCGTATGTCTTACTTCCAGGCGTCAAGCTGCAGGAAGTCCTCTGCCGCCAGCTCGCCGAACGTGAGCGACGGGCCGAGTGTTCCGCCGCCGCCCGCGTAGAACGCGCCTCCGCAGCCGTGACCAGCGCAGTTGCCGTGCGCATAAAGGCGGGCGATGACGTTGCCGTCCGTATCGAGTGCGCGGGCGTGCTCGTCGATCTTCACGCCGCCCATGGTTCCGAGAATCGTCGGTGCAAGCTCGGCGGCCCAGTACGGTGGGGTGGCGAGCGGTGCCAGGGTGCGGAACGCGCCGTCCTTCTCCATGTCGACCCGCTGGTAGTTTTGTCCGAAATAGTCCTGTCCGCGCCCGAAGTCGGGGTCGAGACCTTGGGCTGCGTTCTCGTTGAATGCCTCGACGGTCGCTATCAGGGCCTCCTTGTCGATCCCACACGCCTCCGCGAGCTCTTCAAGCGTGTCATAGCGGGCAAACGAGGCGCCCGGGTCACCTTGGGTCCCACCGTTGAGCGCGTAGGCGTCCACGCATGCCTGGTCGCAGACGGCGAACGCCGGCAGGTTCCGCCAACCGCGTGGTTCGATGCCCGACTCGTAGCTGATGAACGCGCGTCCGATGGAGTCGTAGTTTGCGCACTCGTTGACGAAGCGCTCGCCGTGCTTGTTGACGTAGATCAAGCCGGGCTTGCCGTAATCGGTGATGGCGCTTGAGAACGCCGCGGCACCGCTCTCCTTGTACGCCTCGCGTTCTACCACGTACCCGGGCGACATCCAGGCGTCGTTCATGAACCGCATGTCGGCGCCGACGCGCATGGCCATTTTCTGACCGTCGCCCGTGGAGTAGGGGCCACCCCAGGTGTAGTGCACCGGGCAGCGCAGGTAGGACGCCATCATCTCGTCGTTTGCGTCGAAACCGCCGCACGCCATGACCACGGCGACGCGCGCCTTGACGGAGATCTTCCCGTCGGGACCCTCGGCGCGGACGCCGAGCACCTCGATGCCGTTTTCGGTCTCACGGCTGACCAGCGACTTCGCCGGCGTGCTCACCATAATCCGAACGCCGGCAGCCTCGGCTGCCTCGATGAGGGCGTTCGCCAGCACGGCGGCTGTGGAGCCGCTCTCGACGACCGGCACGAGCGAGCGGCCCATCGTCTTGCCCCCTTCGAGTTCGGGGCGGTAGTCGATGCCACCGACCCAATAGGCCCATTCGATGCCGGCAAGGTCGGTGACGTTGCGCACCGCGGTGTTCACGTTGTCAACGTATGCCTCTGCCAGCGCGGGCAGGTATGTGTCTCCCGAACCTGCTTGAATGTAGGCGAGCGCCTCCTCCCGGGAGTCCTCGTCGCCATTTGCGGCCATGACGTCGTTGGCCGGGGCCCAGACCACCGAGGACGAGAACAGGGTCGAACCGCCGCAGCTGCCTGTCTTCTCAAGGAGCACGGTATCCAAGCCCGACGTCTGGGCGCGAAGCGCCGTGTAGGCTCCCGTGCCGCCGCCGATGACGACAACGTCCGCCTCGATGTCCCAGGAAAACGTCGCCTCAGTTTCGGAAGCCTGCGCTGCCCTCGGCTGCAAGAACGCAGCCCCGGCTGTGAGCGCGCCGCCTGCGAGCAGGGCGTCCCTGCGTGAAATGGAGCCGCTTGCCAAACTTGTTGTCGCGCCGGTCATGTTGTGTCCCCCTTCGAGTTGTGTGGTCGTGCGGAATCCTTTGTCCGCGCGCTGACCGTCCGCCTGTTCAGCGGTTTTCGACTCACAGGTTAGCGGGGGTGCACATGGTTGCAAAGTCGGCATGATTAATTTTAGAAATCACAACGTTTTGGCTGGTAGTTGGCCTATGACATAAAGGTAGAAGCCAGGGTGTCGAAAATCGCCACCCCCTGCGGCCATGCGGCGTCGCCCTTGCGGGGGGTGACGGGGAGAGGCGACGGAATCGCTAGGCGAGAACTCCTGCCTTACGAGCCTCGCGTTCGATGACGTCTGCGACGTTGGGCACCGAGCGATAGACATTCGTGGAATCCCGGACGAAGCAGGTGAAGAACCCCTGCTCGTAAAGCAGTCTGAGATCGGTGCGAACCGTCGAGTACACTACGCCCCACTGCTTGCTGAGGCGTGAAACCCAAAACTCCCGCGACGGGTCGAGGATGGACTCTTGCAGCAGGTCCCGTTGACGGCGGTTGAGGCGAGGCAGGTTGCGGACAAGTTCGATGAGCCGGTCCTCATCGTCATTCAGTATGCGCATGGCGCGCTGAACCTGTCGGGCCTCCTGCAGCATCAGCCCGAGAAGCGTGTCGTAGTAGGCGGTCCAGTCGGTATCTGTCCCGTCCGGGACGAACGACTCCTCAAACGTGTAGGGGGCCGTGACGCCAAGGAATCCCCGATGGGCCCACAGGTCAAGGAGATGCGCCTTCGGAATGGTGGAAAGCGCAGGGAGGCAGTGCTTTCGCTGATAGATGTTCACGATGATGTTTCCCATGAGGTGGTTGCAGGAGGGAAACGGTCTGAGTCGCCAGAATCGGCAGTTAATGAGCATCGACACCATAATGGGATGCTGCCAAGGTTCGCTCAGCCGGTCGTTGCACGTGGCAATCACGATGTCGCGCACATGGCTTGGGTCTGTGGAGCTTGCGTCGAGGGCTGGCAGCGGAAAGACGGGGTGCGGCCTCACGTCGAGGTCGTCTCGTGGGGCGCCGTTTGTCAGACGCGCGAATATACTGTCGAGCAGGTTCGCTTCGACATTCGTGTCCATGTAGGAATCCAGGTCGCAAATAATCTCATGATAGTTGACCGCAAGCTGCTCGGCTGCGTTGCGGGCTTTTCGTGTGCGACGCATGACGGCGCGAATCTCGTCGTACCCGCAGTCAAAGCCGTCGAATCTGAGGTTGGTCACCGCCTCCTCCACGTATTGCTGCAGAAGAAAGTAGTAGCCTGCGTGCTTTCTGGTTACTCCGTCAAGGAATGACCCCGTCCGTGTCATGTCGCCCAGCTCGCGCAGGGATTGTTGCATGCTGGCGGGTTCCGAATGCCAGTTGCGTCGCAGGACGCCGTCGGAATACTCGATGTTGGGGCTGAAGACCCCTTGGGCTCTCCGGATGTCCAGCAGGGTCGACCATACGTCGTCCTCCGCAAAGCCGTTAGGGACGAAGCGGCTCTCCAGCTCGCGGCGCAGCAGCGGATGCAGGGCTGCCTCGCGTAGCAGCAGCTGAAACTCCGGAGTGCCGACGATGCATCCCCTATGTGCCATGGTGCCCCCGATTCTTTGTCGCCGTCGCGTCCTCTGAATCTTACTCTGTGACAGCTCCCCCTTGTGCACCGCGTGGATGCTGATGCGCCCGATTCCGAGAATTGTCGGTAGCGAGGCCGAGGACGACGTGCGCGCCTAGATCGCCAGCGGCTCCCTGATCTCGCCCGCGACGCACCATGATGGTCTCGCCCGTCCCGGCTGTTCTCGCGCCTCGCCTACCGCCCCTCGATCGCGTCGATCGCGTCGATGACGGCGGCGCGCAGGCCGGCCCGCTCGAGGGCGGCGACCCCGCGGATCGTGGTGCCGCCGGGGGAGCACACGGCGTCCTTGAGCACACCCGGGTGCTCGCCGGTCTCCACCGCGAGCTTGCCGGTGCCCGCGATCATCTGGGCGGCGAGCTCGTAGGCGGTCGCGCGCGGGACACCGTGCTTCACCGCCGCGTCGCCGAGCGCCTCCATGAACATGGCGACGAAGGCGGGCCCGCACCCCGTCACGGTCCCGGCGATGCCGAGCAGCTTGGGGTCGACCTCGACCACGCGGCCCGTCGCGCCGAGGATTCCTCGGACGAGCTCGAGCTCGGCCTCGGTGAGGGAGTGGACGTTCTCGCAGGTCCAGACCCCTTCGTTCACGCTGACGGGCGTGTTGGGAATCGTGCTGATGTGGTGCGTGCCGGGCGCGAGGATCTTCTCGTAGGCGTCGAACTGCATGCCCGCCGCGATCGAGACCACAACCTTGCCGAGCAGGACGTCGGCGACGGGCGCGCACACCTCGGCCACGAGATAGGGCTTCACGGCGACGAAGACGACGTCCGCCGCCTCGGCGACCTCGCGCGCGTCGCGGCAGGGGACAACCCCGCGCCTCCCGGCTGCCTCGACGAGCTTCTCCCACCGCCTCGCGCAGACGAACACGTCGCCGGCCTCGACCGCGCCCGCGCGCAGCAGGCCGTCCACGATGGCGCTCGCCATGTTGCCGAACCCGATGAACCCGAGCTTCACGCGGGATGCGGCGGGTGCGGCGGTAGTGGCGGAGGGGGTGGTTGCTTCGAGGGTGTCGTTCGACATGGGATGCTCCTGTCTTACGTTTTGTATGGTGGTTTAGCTGGGACAATGCGCTGGGTTGATGCCGTGCCAGGCGGTGTCGCCCGAGGCGATGCCGTGCCGGGCCGATGCCGTCCGGACAAACAAAAGGAGCCGCGGGGGACCGTTCCCGCGGCTCCTGGCTTCGGTGGATGCTAGCGGATGTCGACTTCCGCCGAGGGGGACGCCCCTTCGAGCGCGGCGCAGATCTCCGCCGTGGCGCCCTCGACCGCCGGGGCCTCCGCGGGCGGCTCGCACGCCGCGCACTCGGGCGCCGGGGGCTCGGCGGCAGGAGGCTCGGGCGCGGGGGTCTCAGGGGCCGGGGCCTCGGGGGACTCCCCCTCTTCCGCCTCGCACTCTTCCTCGTCGTCCTCGTCGCACTCCTGCTCGACGGCCTGCCCGGCGGGCGGCATCATGCAGTAGGGCTCCCGGTCGATCTCGAGCTCGAAATCGTCGTCCTCGATCTCCAGGTGCAGAATCGCGTAGCGCTCCATGATCTTGGCTACGGCGTCCAGCGTCTCAACATCGAACTTCATGGCGGCTCCTTTCGCGTCTGTGGTGCGGTCGGGGTCCTGCGGCGCGCCCGCTGCCGGCGGTTTCGCGGCGTGCGGCGGGCGCTCTCCTAGGCGCGGGCCTTGTCGACGAGCTCGACGAAGTCGGCGACGGTCTGCGGGTCCGCTTCGACGTCGATCTCGATGCCGAACTCGTCCTCGCACGCCATGACGATCTCGACGATGTCGAGGCTGTCGAGGCCGACCTCCTTGAGCCTGAGCTCGGGAGTGACCTCGATCCCCTCGTGGCCCGTGTTCTTGAATACCTTGACGATGCGTTCGAATGTGTCAGCCACGGCTGTAGCTCCTTCTTGTCATGTGCCCTTCATGCCCGCCCGGTGCCCGAGGTGTCTCGGCCCCATCGAACTCTGTCCTATCGATGGGTCTCAGACGAACCTTGCCCTGCGATGCGGTCCTGTGCGCGACGCGCCGCGGGGGCGGCTGAGGCCGTCGGACGCGGCCGCTTTCGCGTTGATGTCGCAATCATAACGAATCGCGCCTGCGGGGGAGTGCCGCACCGCCGCGCCCGCGCCCCCTTTGGGGAAAAACTCTATTCCGCGAGGCGGGACTGCGAGTCTGGACGGCGAGCCTGGACGGCGAGGCAGAGGGGCGTCGGACGTGGAGCTGCCGTCGTCTCGTGCGTCGTCCCGCCGTTTCTGCGTGTTTCGTGAAGGGACACCCAATTTGCTCATCAATTGCAAGCCGCACACAACTCTAAAACGAACTCTAACACGAAACGCACACACAATTCGACATGCCGATTGTTGAAAGTTACACTCGTAAAATTGCACTTGGAAACAAAACGGAAACATTCAGCTCCGGAAAACTCCCGAAAACGCGAGCGTCTTCGCCCTGCTATGCTGGCTCTCGCCGAGCGCATCCCCGACCCGTCCGGAAAGGGCCCTCCGGACCGGGCCGTGGAGGCGCGAACGCGAGCCAGCGACTGGAAAGGGGATTCCACGTGGTCGAGAACATGCTGAACGAAGCCATCCGCATAACCGTGGGGGTCGCGCCCTACGACGCCGCCTGCAAGAGGGTCCTCATGGAGCGGGAGATCGCCTCCCGCCTTGTGAAGGCGTGCGTGCCCGAGTACGAGGGCGTTCCGCTCGACGAGGTCGCGGGGAGGTGCATCCTCGGCGACCCGGGCACGAAGAAGGGGGCCGGGGCGCCCCCGCTGCTGCGCGGCCTTCACCAACGACGACTACCAGGATCTGCGCAAGGTCTACAGCATCTGGGTGTGCCTCAGGCCGCCCAAGGGCACCGAGAACACCATCACCCGCTACGAGATGGCCAAGAGGGACGTCGTCGGCTTTGTGGAGGACGACTCGGCCGAGTACGATCTCATGACGGTTGTCATGGTGAGGCTCGGCGAGCCGGGCACCGCGGGCTATAATGGCATCCTGGGACTGCTGGGCACGCTCTTCTCCAACGACGTGCCCAACGACGAGAAGCTGCGCGTCCTGG
>CAYMHQ010000024.1:0-22392 GCA_964390275.1 uncultured Coriobacteriaceae bacterium | reverse complement strand
CCCGGGATGCAGGTTTCGGGGCCGCTCCCGTTTATGAGACCGCAGAGTCACACGGAAGACGAGACACACGGAGGCGCATCATGCGGAGGCACGACAACTTCATCTGCAAGACGAAATGGGACGCGATCGACGACCTTGTGGCGGCAGTCCGCTTCAACCCCACGGTCGAGGAGGTTCCCCTCGAGGAGGCGCTCGGCAGGGTGGCGGCCGAGGACGTGGTCTCCCTCAACGACGCGCCCAACAAGCTCGCGAGCCGCATGGACGGCATCGCGGTGCGGTTTGCGGCGTTCGAGGGGGCCGAGGGCGGCGCGCCCGACACGTCGGGGTGGACCGAGGGCGTCGACTACGTCTTCTGCAACACCGGCATCGGCATCAACGGGGACTTCGACACGGCCATCCGCATCGAGGACGTCGAGTTCGAGGACGGCAAACTCGTCATCAACCAGCTGCCCAAGGAGCGCGGCCAGTTCACGGTCCAGCCCGGCTCGAACATGCGGAAGGGGGAGGTTGTCGCACGGGCGCACGACATCCTCTCGCCGCTCACGCTCTCCCAGATCGCGACCGGCGGCCACGACCGCGTAAAGGTGATCAGGAAGCCCGTCGTCGCCTTCATCCCCACCGGCAACGAGCTCGTCGCGCCCGGCACGCCGGTGCCCCCGGGCAAGAACACCGACAGCAACTCCATCATGATGAGGGGCAAGATCGTCCAGTGGGGCGGCGAGCCGCTCATGTACCCCATCCAGCCCGACGTGCAGGAGACCATCCTGGCGACGATCGAGGACGCGCTTTCCCGCGCCGACATCGTGGTGCTCAACGGCGGTTCCTCGCAGGGCAGCGACGACCACACCGAGGACGTCCTCGAGAAGGTGGGCACGGTGCTGAGCAACGTGATCTACAGCGGCCCCGGCGCGCACACGTCGTGCACGGTCACGCCCGAGGGCAAGCCGATCGTGGGCATCCCCGGCCCCGCCGTGGGCGCCGAGTGCACCGCCGACTGGTTCGTGATGCCCCTCGTCGACACCTACTACGGCCGCAGGGCGCCGCTGCCGAGGGTCCGCGCGAAGTACATCGGCGAGGACTCTCCGGCGCGTGACGGCCTCTTCTCGATGATCCGCCGCGCCATGATCGAGCGGCAGGACGACGGCGAGCTCACCGTGCGCCCCATCGACTTCGACGACAAACGCGCCATGGACGCCGCCAACGCCTTCATCGTCTTTGTGCCCGAGGGCATCAAGAACGGCCAGCTCATCGACGCCGAGCTGCGCTTCCCGTACCGGGTGCTCTAGCGAGCAAGCCGGAAGCTGGCGACCGGCGGCAGACGGGTAGGTTGGATTCCGAGATAGAACGGCCCTCCTCATCGGCTTACGAGGCCGAAGGGGAGGGCCGCTTGCGTTGTGGTGGACGCTCGATGTATCTGGCGCCGGCTACGCCTCGAGCGCTCGCTCGAGGATGACGTCGCGCTCGAGCTCGTCGGGGGTCCAGGGCACGTGCACCTGCACCGGCACGCCGCGACCGAGCACGCCGTGGCCCTCCGCAGCCGCCTTCGTGCGGCCGAGGGGATAGGCGAAGAAGATGTCGTCGTCGAAGTTGACGCCGATGATCTCCTGATGGTCGCTGTTGCCGAGGCTCGCGCGGCCGAGCGTGACCACCTTGCGCTGGGTCGACGCCATGGCGAGGAGCTGCTCGCCCTCACTGCGGCAACCGATGTCGCTCAGCACCACCACGCGCGCGGGGCCGGCGGCGGGCTCGACCGGCACCAGCCACTCCTCGGGCATCTGGGCGTCCTCCCACACCACGCCGGCGCCGTCGAGCGCGCGCAGGGACGCGATCTCCTCGTCCAGCGCCGCGGTGTCGGAGCCCTCGACGCCGTCGCCCAGGTCGACCTCGTAGCCGCCGTCGCGCATCGTCTCGAGCGAGGCCACCATGCGCTGCACGTTCCGGTGGGAGTAGCGCAGGTAGAGGCCCTGTTCGCCGAGGAAGTCGGCCGGGGTCATGGGCGCGTCGATGAGGTAGGGCATGAGCGCGACGGCGGTGTCGAGCGGGGTGCCCGCGCACCGGCGCAGGTCGAGCACGAGGCGCTCGGCGGCGACGATCTCGTCGTGGTGGGCGGCGAGCAGACTCTCGAGCTCTGAGGGGTCGTCGATCTCGCCCAGGCTCAGGCGGGCGACGCTCCCATGGGGACCGTCGAGCAGCTCGAACGCGCACGGGGGAGTGACGGGGCGAGGCGTCTGCGTGCTCAGATGCAACGGGTGCAGCGTGGCGCGGGTTCCCCCGGCAGCGGGCTCGACCTCGATCGAATCGGCGTACCTCAGGAAGTGCGACCAGTCCTCGCGCTCGGGCGTGTCGCCGTACAGGGCGTATCTGCGCAGGTCGGAGCGGTAGTTCGCCAGCGGCTCGCCGTCGACGGCCACGATGCGGTCGCCCGCGTGCAGGCGGTCGTCGCCCCACGACTCGGTCACATAGAGCGCGTCCTCGGCCGCGCGGGTCTCAAAGCCGATCAGCCAGTCGTGGCGCGTGTCGCCGCCCACCTTGATCAGCGCGAAGTTGGGGTCGCCCAGCAGGCGCAGGTAGTAGCGCGCGAACCTGAGGAACGTCGCGTCGTCGCCATGGAAGCTTCGCGAGTTGATGAGGTCGAGCTTGGCGCCCACGTAGGGGACGTTGCGCTCGGCGAACGCCGGGTCGCCTGCCGCCGCCCAGTCGTGCGACACGGTGGAGACGATGATGTTGAAGATCTGGCCGTACGAGGCGGGTGCGGCGTTTGCGGGATGCGCGGTCATGGGCGGCTGCTTTCGGGGTTTAGGGATGGGCTTGGATGTTCGTGTGATGCGCGCGTCTCGGTCTAGCCGAATGGGGCGCGAGAGAGTACAATTATAGTCGGTACGCAGGGCAGTCACTCGCCCTCCCGTGTAAAGTGCAAGGGTAGCCAGCCCAAAGGAAAGCCGTCCCCGCCAGGACGGCTTTCCTGTTTTCGGATTCGGCTACCCGAGAGAACCTTAAGCCGCTAGCCTGCGATAACGGCTGCGGCAGCAAACGCCAGAACCGTAATCAACAGCGCGAACAAAAGCTCGAGGAGCCAATCCTTCAACAGTGTTCCCTCCTTTCTCCCTTGCGGGATGAACTCGGAGGGTCCGCCCTGCGTACCATCTACAATTATAAATCTACAAAAGAGCTCTGAGTCGTGCGGAGGTGTTTCGACGAGAACCCCACGTGACGTTCGCCTCGCGCACGCGCCGGGGGCCGTGCGCACCCACCCCGCACGACCCCCGTATCTTACCAGTTAGCTTGCGCCTTCATCGCGTCAGCGCGTCAGCGACCTACGATTACGCCGGAGCGCCCTCGCCGGAGGGAGCACCTTCGCCCTCGCCGCCTTCGCCTTCGCCAGCGGGAGCGCCGCCCTCACCGGCAGGAGCGCCGCCGCCACCGGGGCCGCCCATCATGGCGACGTCGGTGGGAACCGCGTAGCCGGCCGGGTCGTCGCCGTACCAGTCCTCGGCCACGGTGCCGCCAAGGATGTTCTCGACGATGTAGCGGGCGGCCTTCGAGCCGCAGAACATGGCCACGGGCTGGCAGGTGCCGCCGCCGTAGACCTCGCCGTCCCAGCCGCTCGTGTTGATGCCGGCAGCGAAGAGGCCCTGGATCGGCACGTAGCGCGGGTCGACGACCTGGGCGTTCTCGTTGATGCGGATGCCGCTGCAGGTGTTGAGCACGCCGGAGGTCAGGCGGAACGCGTAGTAGGGGCCCTCAGCGCCGGGAGCGACGAGGTACTGGGCGTCCTTGCCGAACTTCTCGTCGACGCCGGCGGCGCAGGCTGCGTCATACTCGTCCCACGTGGCCAGGAACTGCTCGACGTTGAAGTTGGGGATGCCGGCCTGGATGTTGGCGGCAAGCTCCTCGCGCGTTGCGCCGGAGAAGCACTCGGGGTTGTCGGCGTACGTTTCGATCTCGCCGTACAGGTCCGGATGATAGTACACGTACTCGCCGGTGGTGGCGCTCACGAAGGGCGACTGCAGGCCCTCCTCGGAGTTGAAGTCGGCGCCCACGAGGATGTCCGCGAAGCCGGAGATCTTCTTGTTGCAGCCGCCGTTCTCCCAGAAGCTGATGAGGTCCGGGCCCACAATCGAGAGGACCGAGCCCTCAAGCTCGACGGCCTTACCGGTGGTGCTGGACTCGGCGATGAAGCGGATGCCGTCCTGGTTCACCAGGAAGTCCGAGGCCTCCATCGACACGCACACGCCCAGCTGCGAGGTGTAGGCGAAGTCGCGCACGTTGATGAACTGGCCCACGACGCACAGGGTCTTGGCCATGCCGTGAGCGGTCTGCTCGACCATGAGGTGGCCGTCGCCGCCCTGGCCCGCGCCCCAGCCGTAGCACTTCTGCTCGACGTCCTGCGAGGTGTAGTACTTCGCGAGGCCGCCTTCCTCCATCTCGTTGGCCATGCCGCCGGTGGCGAGGACAACGGCCTTGCAGTTGATCTGATAGATCTCGTCGGTGGCGTTGTCGAGGACCTGGATGCCGCTCACGGTGTAGCCGTCCTCGGACACGACGAGCGCGATGGCGCGGTTGTCGGTGCGGATGTCGACGCCGACGCTCTCGTTCTCAGCCTCGAGCGTCTTGATGGCGGAGGAACCCTCGCCAAAGCCGTCGCCGTCGCCGTCGACGTAGAAGTTCATGCCCTTGTTGGCGTACTGGCAGGGGTGCTTCTCGAACAGCCACGCGGAGTTCATGCCCTGGTCCATCTTGAGGGCCTTCATGAGCATGGGGTCGGCCATGTAGCTGAGGTTGCTCGCGTGCGAGATGCCGGAGGAGAGGGCCAGAGCCTCGGTCTGGGACTGGTTCGGGCCGTTGCACTCGGCGTGGTTGGTCGAGCCGCCCAGGTAGGCGTTGCGCTCGAGCATGATGACGTTGGCCTCGGGCATCTGCTCCTTGGTGATCATTGCGGCCATGAAGCCGCCCAGACCCGAGCCCACGACCACGACGTCGGCGTCCTCGATGCGGGCGAGCTCGCCCTCGGCGCGAGGCCAGCTGATGCCGAGCGGGTTCTCCCACTTGGTGTAGCGCGTGCCCTGCCAAGTGGTGCCGGCGGCTTCCTCAGCCCCGGCGGCGGCGATGCCGGCGGTGGCTGCGATCGCGGCCCCCATGGCGCTGCCCGCGACGAAGTTCCTGCGAGTGAGGTTCCTCATACTACGACCGTCCCTTCATATTGTTGGTGACGTATCCTTCGGCGGAAGGTCTCCTGCGGCGGCCCCTCGCGGCAATCATTGTGGCAACCATTGCGACGATCATTGCCGCGGCAGACGCCGCACAAAACCCTCCGCGCTCGAGTGGACATTATATGAAGGAGCAGGTGACCGGCGCAATTACCCCTTTTGGCATTTGGGCGGACGGCGTCTGACGAGGGCAAATGACTCGCCGATGTCCCGCCGGCGACCAACTGGCGGCCGGCCGTCTCACGATTAAAGGCTGAACGACGGCGCTGAAAAAGTGAAAGTAATCCGAGACCTCTGATGCGCTCCGCGGCACGCGACGGGCGACACGGAGCGGGGCCCGCCTCCTATGCCTTCGCAGCGGCCTTCCGCCTCCGCGCGAACCTCACGGCCATCCCGATGACGAAGCCGAGCAGCGCGGGGCAGACCCATCCGAGGCCGAGATCGGTGAAGGGCAGGCAGGCGAGCACGGCCTGCTGGACCTGCTCCCAGCCGAGGGTGGCGAACAGGTCGCCGGGCAGGGCGGCGAGGAAGTCGTAGAGCGCCGCGACAAAGGTGAGTCCCGTCGTCCAGGCGAACACCGCGCGGTCGTACCCAAAGAAGCGTCCGGTGAGCGAGAGCACGATGAGCGTGATGGCGAGCGGGTAGAGGAACACGAGCACGGGGACCGAGTAGCTGATGATGGCGTTCAGCCCCACGTTCGCGAAGAGGAACGACACGGCGGAGAAGATGACGGCCCACGTGCGGTAGCCGGGGCCCTTGGGGAACAGCCCAGTGAACGTCTCGGCGCAGCTGGTGATGAGACCGATCGAGGTCTTGAGGCAGGCGAACGTCACGGTCGCGGCGAGCACGACAAAGCCGGCGCTCCCCAGGTAGTGCTGGGCGATCTGCGCGAGGGCGATGCCGCCGTTCTCCGAGGTCTCGAACAGGCCGCGGCTCTGCACGCCCACGATCGTCACCGCGATGTAGATGACGGCCATGAGCAGGCAGCTGAAGACGCCCGCGCGCACGGTGCTGCCGGCCACGGCGTCGGGCTCGGTCACGCCGAGACCCCGGATGACCTGCACGACCACGATGCCGAACGCGAGGCTTGCGAGCGCGTCCATCGTGTTGTAGCCCTCGAGGAACCCGGTGAAGAACGGCTGCGTGGCGTAGTCGCCCTCCGGGACGACATCGGCGACGGATGCCCCGGGGTTCACCACCGCCACGACGACGAGGATCCCTAGGAACACGAGGAAGCACGGGTTGAGCACCTTGCCGATCCACACGAGGATCTTGCCCGGCCGCAGCGAGAAGAACAGCGCGACGGCGAAGAACAGAAGGGAGAAGACGAGCAGGTAGATGCCTGAGTTCCCGTCCTGCGGAAGCACATTTTCGAGTCCCACGGTGAACGACGTGGTCGCGCAGCGGGGGATGGCGAAGAACGGACCGATGGTGAGGTAGAGAAGGCACGTGAAGAACATCGAGTACGGACGTCCCACGCGGCTGCCCAGCTCGAACAGCCCGTTCGACCGGCTGATGCCGAGCGCCGCGACACCGAGCAGCGGCAGGCCCACGCCCGTGACGAGGAAACCCGCGACGGCGGGCCAGACGTTCGAGCCGGCCATCTGCCCCATGTGCACGGGGAAGATGAGGTTGCCCGCGCCGAAGAACATGCCGAACAGCATGCTGGCGATCGTGACGTACTCGGCGACGCCGAGCCTCCGCCTGCCCGCGCCCTGCGCCGCCGCGTCCACCGCAGTTCCCCGTGCCGCCCCCTGCTGGCTCAGCCCCTGACCGCCCGCTCCCTGTTCCATGCTTACGTGTCCCCTGTCCTTCAGACTGCGTTCCGATGAGCCCGCATCCCAAACTCCGCGAGATTGCGCTACCCGCTGCGGTGACGAGGCTCAGCCCGATGGGATAGGTTACCAGTATCGGGACGGTTCTATCCTCTGTGAACGCAAAGATTTTCCTGAACGGGGGCTACGGGGACGGGAGCAGCGGGAACGCCGCTGTTTTGCATAAAACTCAGCGTGAAATGCATAAGATGCTCGAACGGAATATCAATTGTCGAAAGGGTTTGAGCCGTCTCGCCGGTTCCCGACAGTCTGCTGGCCAAAAATCGCAGAAGTGTAGTCCGAGGCGCCTTCGAAACGGTCATGCATAAGACTAAAAGTCGACCCCTGGGGGAGAGATCTCGATGAAAACCTCTGACGTTCCGTACGTGAACCCCTTCCGAGACGCGCATGAGAGTATGCAGACGGGGCCCAAGAGGAATTCTATTGATGTAGCGCCATACACTTCTCGAAAATTTGGCCAGCAGGCTGCCGGTGGACCTCTGCTCTGCGCCTCGGGAACGATGCGGGAGGATTGCGTATCCGCGAATCTGCATCAAACAGTAGTTTTATGCATTAAGCCATCTTGCAACCCATGCGTGGCGGTCGTGATGCGTGGTTCGCTCAGGGGCTTGCCAGTCGAAGCGGGCGTCCGGACGGGTTCTGGGGCGAATACCCAGGTGAACGCAAGCAGGCACCCACACAACCGGACATGTGTGGGTGCCCAGCTAAATCGGGCCTAAAACTGTTTCCCTCAGCCCTCATCTGCAGACGAGGTGCCAACCTCCGCTGCCGCCCGTCGCGGGCGTCATGTCTTCCGCTACGCCTGCAGCATCATCCAGTTGATGATGCCCTCCTCGACCTCGTCGCGGATGTCGGCGTAGTTATGGATCTCGTGGCGGTAGCCGGGGTAGAGCGTGGTGATGACGTCGTGACCGGTGTCGATGAGCCAGTTAGCGCACATGTAGACGCCCTCGCCGTAGCAGCCCACGGGGTCCTGGTCGCCCGCGAGGCAGTAGACGGGCAGGTCGACGGGCACCTTCTCGGCCCACTCGGTGCCCTCGATGCAGAGCATCATATCGATGAAGTCTCGCACGCTGATGTTGTGGACGGGGTGCGTGAACGCGTCGAACGGGTCCTCGGCGTGGTCCTTCTGGACGGCGGGGTCGTGGCAGATCCACTCGTTGCCCAGGGTCGAGCCCTCCTCGCAGCGCGCGAACATCCAGCCCATGAGCTCGCCGAGCAGCTCGGGGTTGCTCTCGTGCGCCCCGCCCGCGGCGATGACCTCGTCGAGTTTGGCGCGCACCTCGTGGGTGTTCTTGAAGATGCCGGTCGTGCCGCAGTAGATGGCGCCGGTCAGCTCGTCGCCGTACTTCGCGGAGAAGTCGCGCGCGATCATCGACCCCATCGAGTGGCCGAACATGAAGTACGGCAGGTCGGGGTACTTCTCGGTGACGAGGTCCTTGAAGCGCTTCTCGTCCTCCATCATGGTGTGCGGGCCCGCGTCGCCCCAGTCGCCCCAGGTGTTGTTCGCGATGGCGGTGGCGCCGTGCCCCACGTGGTCGTCGGCCGCGACGATGAACCCGGCGTCCATGAACGACACGATCATGTGGAAGTACCTGCGCGAATGCTCGCCAAAGCCGTGGACGAGCTGGACGATGCCCTCGGGTTCGCACGCCGGGACGTAGATCCAGCCCGTGACGGTGTCGCGCCCGTTCGTCGACGGGAAGTGGATTTCATGCAACATGGTGCGCTCCTTCTCTCGTGGCCCGCTTCGAACTAACCGACCAATCCGAACTATCCGGCCTTTCCGGCCTTCTCGACTGCGCGCGCCCGCCGCGTCCCCCGCGCCGCACGCCGCACGGCGCCCTGCACGCCGGCGCCGCTTTGCATATCATAGCGTTCGCGCGGACGCGGTGCGGGCGCGCGCGGCGATGTAGGGCGGTGCGAGGTCTATGCGAGGAGAGCGAGCGGATGATCGAGAGGCGTGACGGGTCGGATTTCTGCCGTGGCGGGTCGGGCGCGGACGGTTCAGCCGCCGGCGCGGGCGGGTCGGCCACCGGCGGAGACAGGCTGACCAACTACATGACGATGGTCGGCCATCTGTGCTCGGACATCAACCAGGGCGCTCTCTCCGCGACGCTGCCGTTCCTCGTCATCCACAGCGGGTACTCCTACGCCGCCTGCACCATGCTCGTGCTCGCGGCGAACGGCGCCTCGGCGATCATCCAGCCGCTGTTCGGGTGGATCGGCGACCGCAGGCCGTGCCCGTGGTTCATGGCGCTCGGCGTGTTCCTCGCAGGGCTCGGGATGTTCGGCGTGGGGTTCGCGGGGAGCTACCCGTTCGTCGTTCTCTCCGCCATGGTCTCGGGCATCGGCGTCGCCATGTTCCATCCCGAGGGCGGGCGGCTCGCGAACCTCGCGGCGGGGGAGCGCAAGGGGAGCGGCATGAGCATCTTCGCCGTGGGCGGCAACATCGGGTTCTTTGTGGGACCCATCCTCGCGGCGACGTTCCTCACGGCGTTCGGCCTGCACGGGACCTGGGTCTTCCTTGTTCCGGCGACTCTCTGCGCTCTCGTTCTGCTGAGCATGAACAAGCGGTTCGCGGCGCTCGGGACCTCGGGGGCCGGCGGGGCGGACGGGCCGGAGGTCCGGGAGCACTGGGGGAAGTTCGGCCTGGTCATGGGCGTGCTCTCGATGCGGTCGATCGCCCAGTACGGCCTTCTCGCGTTCATCCCGCTGTTCCTGCTCGACGTGCTCGGCCAGGGCGAGGCGCTCAGCTCGCTCGCGGTCTCGTTCTTCTCGATCGCCGCGGCCGGCGCGACCGCCGTCTCGGGGCGCGTCTCGGCGAAGGTGGGGGTCCACCGGCTGCTCATCGCCTGCCTCGCCTCGACTGCCGTGCTCGCCGTCGTCTTCGCGTTCAACCGGTCGGTGGCGGCGGCGATCGTGCTCGCGATGCTGCTCGCCGTGACGATCGACCTGTTCTACCCCTCGACCGTCGCGCTCGGTATGAGCTACGTGCCGCGCCACCTCGGCACGGCGTCGGGCTTCTCGTACGGCGTCGCCGTGTGCGTGGGCGGCGTGGCGTCGCCTTTCCTGGGGACCGCGGGCGACACGTTCGGCCTGCCGACGGTCATCCTCGCGATCGCGGTCGTCGCCGCCATCGGCGCGGCGCTCGCGGTGGTGGTCAAGCGGGTCGACGGGAAGTAGACCGAGCGGGGAAGGCAGGCGGGGGAGGGGCGCCTTACCCCGCGCCTGCCCCGGCGTTTTTCCCGCCCTCCACGCAGAAGCCCCGCCCTCCCGATGCCGTCTGGCGGGAGGGCGGGGCTTCTTGGTTGCGGCGCTCTATCGTGCTCTGTCGATCCGGCTCTTGCCCACCGGTCGTCAGAATTCCTTACGGACGCTGGCCCATGCCGCCCTCGAGGGTGAGGGTCTCGCCGGACATGTACTTGAAGTCGGGCATGGCGAGCTGGACGCAGACGCGGCCGATCTCGAGCTCGGCGTCGCCGAAGTGGCCCATCGGCGGCATCTTGACGTTCGCCTTGAACGCGTCGGGGTAGTTGGCCTCGAACTGCTCGAGCTGCGCGGTCCAGGCGAGGGGGCACACGATGTTCACGTTGATGCCGTCCTTGCCCCACTCGCCGGCGGCGACCCTGGTGAGGCCGCGGATGCCCTCCTTGGCGGCGGCGTAGGCGCACTGGCCGTAGTTGCCGAACAGGCCCGCGCCCGACGCGAAGTTGATGACGCTGCCCTTGGACTCGGCCAGGTAGGGGTAGCAGGCCTTCATGTAGTAGAAGGTCGCGTACAGGCCGGAGTAGAGGGCGAGGTCGAACTGCTCGGTGGTGTGGTCGGCCAGCGTCACGCCCGACGCGGATGCCTGCGCGCAGTTGATGAGGACCTGGATGCCGCCAAAGGTGTCGACGGCCTGCTTCACGACGTTGGCGACGACGGCCTCGTTGTCGGCGCCGGCGCTCACGTCGGCCTGGACCGGCAGGACCTTGATGCCGTACTTCTCCTCGAGCTCCTCCTTGGCGGCCTCGAGCTTCTTCACGTTACGGCCGGTGATGACGAGGTTCGCGCCCTCCTTGGCGTAGGCGGTGGCGATGCCGTAGCCGATGGAGCCGCAGCGTCCGTCGCTCAGCACGGCCCTGCCGGCCCCGGTGATGATGGCGGTCTTACCAGTGAGGAAACCCATGGTCCGATCTTCCTTTCTTCTGACCGTGCGACCCGCGACGCGCTCCGATGGCGTCGGCCGCACCTGGATATACAAGGTCCGCCCGTCTCTCGGGCGCTGTCCGATTATAGGGCGCGCCCGGTCGCGTCAGCCCCGGCGGGCGGGACTTTCGCGTCTCGCAGCAGTGGACCGCCACACTCGTGGCGGCACCATGCAACGCCGTGGAACGACGGCGGGATGGGCAAAGGATAGGCTAGGGAGGGGGAGCGGCGGGCCGGGCGTTTCCCCGGTGTCGCAAACGGCGCCGCGGGGGCACCGGGCGGCGCGCGGTGTGTGCGTTTTTGGAACCCGTGTAGGCGCCGTGTTACGGGCGTGTTGCGGGCCGCGGGCGAGCAGGGTCACGAGTGTTCCCAGATCGCTCCGTACGTCTCCTTTTTGTTGCAAATGCTATGGGCGTCTTTCAGTTTTCGCGGTAACGTCTGAGACGAATGGTCGCTTGCGGGGGAGTCCCGGGAGTACCGGCTTCTGGAACGCCCACTACGGAAACGCCCGTCTGCCTGCGTGTTCCCGCATGTTCCGGTCCGTTTCCCTGGTCCGTCTCCCCGGTTCTGCCCCTTCGCGCGGCGATTCGTCGTGTCAGGTCAACGGCAACAAGGAACTGAAAGGAGCAACCATGAGTTTCAAGAGCAAGACCGTTTCCTTCCTGGTGGCCGCCGCGATGTCGCTGGCGCTCTTCGCGCCTGCCGCGCTCGCAGCCGAGCAGACCGCCCCTGCGGGTGACGCGGGAGGGAAAGCCGACGCCAAGGCCGAGGTGAAAGCCGAGGTCCAGTATCCGGTGACCGTTGTTGACCAGGCCGGTCGCGAGGTCGTCATCGAGGAGCCGGTGGAGTCCATCGCCATCTGCTGGTACATGGCGAACGACTTCGTGCTCGCGCTCGGTGCCGACGACAAGCTCGTCGCCATCGGCCCGCACGACGAGTTCCAGTCGCTCGTCGCCCCCAGGCTCGACGAGATCGACACGGTGGGCCGCGGCAAGCCTGACATGGAGAAGCTGGCCGACCTCGACCCCGACCTCTTCGTTCACAGGGTGTCCGACCCTGACAACCTCGCCGCGTGCGACGCCTTGGGCATCGACGCCATCGCCATCGCTCCCGAGACGGCCGACGAGACCAAGGAAGCCCTGACGATGGTCGCCACCGCCCTCGGCGAGACCGAGCGCGCCGAGATGCTCATCGACCTCTACGACAGCATCGTCGACATCGCGACGCAGGCCACTGCCGACGTTAAGGACAAGCCCACGTTCCTGCTGCTCGGCAAGGAGCTCGGCGGTGTGGCGAACGACGCGATGATGCAGGCCCAGATGATCGTGGCCGGCGGCGGCGTGAACCTCGCGGCCGACGTCGAGACGAACGAGCTGTGGCCGGTCGCCGGCGTCGAGCAGATCTTCGCGTGGGACCCCGACTTCATCTTCGTCTCCCAGACTGCCGAGTACACCGCCGCCGACCTGCTGGCCGACCCTGCCTGGGCCGACCTCAATGCCGTGAAGGCCGGTCACGTGTACGACGTTCCCGGCAAGCTGCACAACTGGGAGAACCTCGGCCTCGCCCCCTGCCTCGGCACCGTGTGGTCAATGATGAAGATGTATCCCGACGCCTACTCCGAGGAGGAATTCGACAAGCTCGTCGTCGACTTCTACAAGACCGTGTACGACCTCGATGTGACCCGCGAGATGATGGGTTACTAAGCTACTGAAGAAGACTACTGACGAAGACGGCGGCCGACTATGACGAAGGCGAAGGATACCGTGCGGCCCGTGGGTTCCGCGCGACCGAAGGACGCTGCGCGACCTGCGGGTTCCGCGCGGCGTGAGGGCTGGACGGCGCACATCGTGCTGGCCGTTGCCCTGGTGGGGGTCATGGTGTTCGCCCTGTGCGTTGGAAGGTATAGGGTGAGCGCCCTCGACAGCCTCCGGGTGATCTTCTCCGCGGTGACGGGGACCCCGAGCGGACTCTCGTCGATGACCGAGAACGTTGTCCTGCAGCTCAGGCTGCCGCGCATCCTCGCCGCCGTCATAGTTGGTTCGAGCCTCTCCATCTCGGGTGCCGCGTACCAGGGGATTTTCCGGAATCCCCTGGTGTCGCCCGACTTTCTGGGCGTGTCCTCGGGCGCGAGCATCGGGGCCGCCGTCGCCATCCTCATGTCGCTCAGCTCGGGGTTCATCCAACTCTTCGCGTTCGCCGGAGGCATCCTGGCGGTGTCGCTCACGGTCGCCCTGCCGCGGCTCATCAGGAGCGACTCGAACATCATGCTCGTGCTTTCGGGCATCATCGTGGGCGGCGCCATGAGCGCGATCATGGGGATGATCAAGTACTGGGCCGACCCTGCCACCGAGCTGGCGGCTATCACCTACTGGCAGATGGGCAGCCTCTCGTACATCACCTACGACACACTTCTCAGCATCGCGCTCCCCGTGGTGGTGTGCACGGTTGCGCTCGTTCTCATGGGATGGTGGATCGACATTCTCTCGCTCGGTGAGTCCGACGCGCAGACCCTCGGGGCGAACGTCAGGCGCATCCGCAACGCGGCCATCGCGTGCGCCACCCTCCTCACGGCGAGCTCAGTGTGCGTGGCAGGCACGATCGGGTGGATCGGGCTGGTCATCCCGCATTTCGGCCGTATGATCGTGGGCTCGGACAACCGCCGCCTCCTGCCCGCGTCGTGCCTGATAGGCGCACTGTTCCTGATGGCGGTCGACACGGTGAACCGCACCGTGGGCACGGCTGAGATTCCCATCAGCATCCTGACCGGCGCGATCGGCGCCCCGGTGTACGCATGGATCCTGTATAAGCAGAAGTCGAGGATACGCTGATGGCTGCCGTCGAACCCATCGTCGAACCCATCGTTCAGGTGAGGGACCTGAGCTTCACGTACCCGGGTCTCGAGCGGCCGACGCTCAAGGGCTGCAGCCTCGAGCTCCACGAGGGCGAGATTATGTCGATCCTCGGGCCGAACGGCTCGGGAAAGAGCACGCTCCTCAACTGCATGTGCGGCCTGCTGTCGCCTCAGAAGGGGAAGATTGTCATCTGCGGGCACGACATTCGCACCCTCTCCTTCCGCGAGGTCGCGCGCCGGCTGAGTTATGTCCAGCAACAGCACAACCCGGTGTTCTCGTACTCCGTGCTCCATTTTGTTATGATGGGGCGCGCGCCCGACATCGGCCTGTTCCAGAAGCCCTCGGAGGCCGATCGCTCGGCAGCGATGGAGGTGCTGGAGGACCTGGGAATCGCCCATCTGGCGGACCGGCCGTACACGGACATCAGCGGCGGCGAGCGCCAGCAGGCGACCATTGCGCGGGCAATCGTCCAGCGGCCCAAGGCAATTCTCTTCGACGAGCCCACTGCGCACCTCGATTACGGCAAGCAGCTCGTCATCCTGCGAATGATCAGGCGGATGACCGACATGGGGTTCGCGGCGGTCATGACGACGCACAACCCCGACCACACCATGATGCTCGGCGGGACCGTCGCGATCGTCGACCGCGAGGGCGGCCTGGAGACCGGCCCCGTCGACGAGGTTGTCACTGAGAGGCGGCTCAAGGAGGTCTACGAGACGGACCTGAGCCTCATCCATGTGGAGGGCTTCAGGCGGCCGATCTGTGTGCCGCCCGATCTGTGACGACTGTTCGTCCGCGCGCGCATACGCCGTTCGTTTGCTCGCCGAGCCGGCGTGCCAGATACCGCCCGGTGCGTGCCATCTGTCCCGCACGGTTCTCGTCGTCACACTTTCTCCTTACTATGGCGCCAAGGATCCCGCTGTGCAAGACGCTCTCATGAATCACGCTAACTACCTGGGCTTTTACAGGCTCGGGGTGGTGCGCTCTGCCGTGCGCGGGCACTTGGCCGCGCGGTGTGCGGTCGCGCCTGGCGGGCATGGGCGGCGTCGACGGACGGCGGGGGCCGAAAGCCGTGTTGGTGACTTGAAAGTGAGGATCGTTATGAGTGAGAAAGTCTCTCGTAGGAACTTCCTCCGCGGTGCCGCCATGGGCGCCGTCGCGCTCGGTGCCTCGAGCGCTCTGGCCGCTGAACCGCCGGCAGGCGAGGGCGGCGGAGAAGGCGGCCCCGGCGGTGAGGGCGGCCCCGCTCCCATGATGCAGTTCGGCGGCGGCGGGTACGACCCGGCCGACTACCCGAACCCCGCCTCCTGGCGCGAGGCGCCCGAGCCCATCACCGACGACCAGATCTCGGCCGAGTACACCGCCGACGTCGTCATCGTGGGTCACGGCCACTACGGCATCAACTGCGCCCGCTACCTGTGCGAGAAGTCCGACAAGTCCGTCATCCTCATCGAGATGCAGGACGAGGACGTCTTCGCCCCGCTCGGCAACGAGTGGACGCAGCTGAACTCCGAGTTCGGCTTCAAGCACGCCAACTTCCCCTACATCGACCCGGTCGAGTTCCAGCAGAACTGGATGCTCCTCACGGCCAACCTCTGCAACCCCGGCCTCATCATGAACTACGCGCAGTACAGCGGCGCCGCGAGCGACATGTTCCTCCAGGACCTCACCGACGAGGACATCGCGACCATCACGTACAACTTCAACGACTATCGCGACGTCATGCTCGACCACGTGGGTCCTATCAAGTTCTACTGCTCGTGCATCAGTCCCTACGGCGCGTGCAACCAGACCAAGATCCACGCGTACAACCGCGAGGCATGCAAGGCCAAGGGCGCGCAGTTCTTCTTCAGCACCAAGGGCGTCCAGCTCGTCCAGGACGAGGCCGGCAAGGTCGTGGGCGTCATCGGCCAGGACCAGAACGACGAGCACTACACCAAGTTCAACGCCAACATCGCGGTCGTCCTCGGCACCGGCGGCTTCGGCGCCAACGGCAACATGTGCCTTGACCTGCTCAAGGACCTCTCCGACGCGCAGGTAGACGGCGAGCTTATCGGCGCCATGATGGACCGCGACGGCTCGGGCATCCAGATGGGCTACTGGGCCGGCGGCAGGATCCAGGCCGGCTCCATCGCCACGATGAACGGCAAGCACTCGAGCCCCGGCAGCCCGCAGCAGGTCTGGCTCGACGAGAACGGCCGCCGCTACACCAACGAGTTCGTGGGCGCCGTCGAGTTCCGCGGCCGCCCGACGCTATCCATGCCGCGTGACACGTTCTACATCGTGTACGACGCCACGTATCCCGACAACCTCGTCTACAACCTGCCGCAGCACATGTCGAGCGACCCCTCCGAGGCCAACATCGAGTCGGCGCGCAAGGCCATCGAGACCGCGTACGCCGCGGGCGCCGAGGGCAGCAACGGCACCTACGCCGCCGACACGCTCGAGGAGGTCTTCACCTACGCCGGCATGAGCGACGAGGTCAAGGCAGCCGCGCTCGAGCAGATGGCGCTGTACAACCAGTTCTGCGAGGAGGGCGCCGACCAGCAGTTCGGCCGCGACGCCGAGGTCCTGCTCCCCGTCACCACCCCGCCGTTCGTCTGCAAGGTCACCTCTGCCAGCTGCGGCATGCTGATGGTCACCAACGGCGGCCTCGAGACCGACGCCGAATGCCGCGTCCTCGGCGCCGACTACCGTCCGATCCCCGGTCTGTTCGCCGGCGGCAACACGGGCGGCAACCGCTTCGCGTTCGACTACTTCACGCCGGGCCCGGGCGTCTCCATCGGCACCTGCATCACCCACGGCTACTGCACCGGCAAGTACATCGCCGAGCACTACTAGGCGGCGAGCAAGGGTGGCACGCGACGGGCGGCGGGCGACGGGCGGAAGGCCGTGACGACCTGGCGATGGCACCCGCTGAACCCGTGAGTGCTACCATAGGGTTCCACCCGTGAGTGCATCGGGTCGGGGCGGCGCAACAACCGTCCCGACCCGTTTTGCACGAGGGCGCGGCGGAACGGTGCCGACGGATTCGGCCCCGCCGCGCCCTCAAAGCTGCGTCTTCGATTGGGGCGATTGCCATGAGCGAGAAGCTGATCGTGCACCTGACGTTCCCCCTGAGCCCGCGCGACGACGAGTACCTCCCGTTCCCGCCGCTCAAAGGGGGCGCCGGCCCGTGCGGGGCGTACTGCGACGCGCTTGCCTCGGAGATAGCGGCTGCCGCGCCGGACTTCTCCGGGTACGAGGTGGCGTCGGTCCGGCTCGACGGGGCGATCCCCAGCATGATGTCGGGCAATCAGTTCCGCGGCCTCATGCGCGCGCTGCACAGGGGGTTCGCGCTCGCCCCGCGCTGCGAGCTCTCGCTCAGGGTCGCGCCGCTCCTCATGTCGGCCGACCTCATCGGGAGCCTCGACTCCGCCTTCCGCCTGAACCTCGACCTCGACTTTGTGAGCGCCGTCGACAAGGAGCTCAAAACAGTGCACGCGCTGTACCGATACGGCGCCGTGCAGGACATGATGGAGCTCGTGCACTGCTTCAACATCGAGGACTACGGCTTTGACGTGCGGTA
Source organism: uncultured Coriobacteriaceae bacterium (assembly GCA_964390275.1). Lineage (GTDB taxonomy): Bacteria > Actinomycetota > Coriobacteriia > Coriobacteriales > UMGS124 > CAYMHQ01. The sequence continues at coordinate 4,739 of CAYMHQ010000024.1, read as the reverse complement.
CGGCCTGTACCATCAGACGCCCAAGTCGCTCGTCTACTCGCTCGACGCCGCGCTCGATCTGAGCCCCACGCACCTCACGCTCTCGCCGTTCGTCGCCCGCCCCGGTTCTCGCTGCGAGGCCGAGGAGAAGGCCGGCGAGCTGGCCGCCGTCTCGGCGGACGCGCGGGCCGAGCTGCTCGAGGCGGGACGTGCGCATCTCGCGGAGAAGGGGTTCGAGGAGTACGCGCCCGGTCGGTTCGCGCTGCCGGGCCATCGCGTGGCGTACTGGGAGCAGTACGCGGCCGGCTGCGCCCTGCTCGGCGCAGGCCTCGGCGCGCGCTCGGCCTTCGAGGACATGGAGCTTGTGAACACGACGAACTTCGCGGCCTACGTGGCCTCCCCGCAGGACCCCGCCGTCACCGTGGCGAGCAGCCGGATTCTCTCCGAGGACGAGCTCGCCCAGGAGAAGTCCCGCCGCGCCGAGGACCTGGCCGACCCGCACCGGGTGTAGGGGGAGCGGGGCCGGTTCCGCTAGCCCTCCTTCGTCGTCTTCGTCCCCGTCCCCTTCGCCTTCCAGTTCAGCAGCAGCGACGAGCAGACGATGACGAAGACGCTGCCGCAGTTGTGGACGAGCGCGCCCGAGACGGGGTCGAGGATCGCGAGGAACGCGAGGACGATGGCGACGAAGTTGAGCGTCATCGAGAACGTGAGGTTCGCCTTGATCGTGGTCATCGTGCGCTTGGAGAGGGCCACGAGGTGGGGGAGCTCGTCGAGGCCGTCCTCCACCATCACGATGTCGGCCGCGTCGACGGCGATGTCGGTCCCCACGCCGCCCATGGCGATGCCCACGTAGGAGCGCTTGAGGGCGGGCGCGTCGTTCACGCCGTCGCCGATCATCGCGACCTTGGCGCCGGAGCGCTCGGCCTCCTCGATGAAGGTCATCTTGCGCTCGGGCGTGCAGTGGGCCACCACGGAGGCGATCCCCACGGCGCTCGCGACGGTGTTCGCCGCGGCGGCGCCGTCGCCGGTGAGGAGGACGGGCTCGACGGACAGGGCCTTGAGCTGGGCGATCGTCCGGGCGGAGGCGGGGCGGATCGTGTCGGAGAGCGCGACCACGCCGGCGGGCCTCCCGTCGACGCCCACGTAGGCGACCGTGCACCCGGAGGCGAGCAGGCCGGCGGCGCCGAAGGAGGACTCGGCGTCGGCGGAGACGCCCTCCTCGGCCATCATGAGCGCGTTGCCCACGACGACCGCCCTGCCGTCCACGACCGCCTTCACGCCGCGGCCCGGCACCATGTCGAACGACTCGGGTTCGGGCAGGTCGAAGCCCCGCTCGCGGGCGTAGGCGACCACGGCGCGCCCGAGCGGGTGCTCGCTGCGCAGCTCGGCCCCCGCGACGAGGGCGACGAGCCGGTCGTGGCTCGCGTCCTTGTCGAGCGCGTCGACCTCGGTCACGCGGGGAGCGCCCTCGGTGAGCGTACCGGTCTTGTCGAACGCCATCCGGTCCACGGCGGCGAGGCGTTCGAGGGCGTCCCCCTCCTTCACGAGGAAGCCGTGCCTGGTCGCGTTGCCGATCGCCGCCATGATCGCGGTGGGGGTGGCCAGGACGAGCGCGCACGGGCAGAACACGACGAGCACGGTTACCGAGCGCAGGATCTCGCCGGTCACGACGTACACGCCCACGGCCGCGAGCAGGGCGAACACCACGATCCACGTCGCCCAGCGGTCGGCGAGGCGCACGATCTTCGCCTTCCCCGCGTCGGCGCTCTGAACGAGTCGCACCATGCGCTGGATCGAGCCGTCCTCGCCCACGCGCGTCGCCTCGACGTCGATCGAGCCGAACTGGTTGACGGTGCCGGAGATGACCTCGTCGCCCGCCTGCTTGTCCACGGGCATCGGCTCGCCGGTCATGACCGCCTCGTTCACGCTCGTCGCGCCCCGCACGATGCGCCCGTCGACGGGGACGAGCTCGCCCGGCAGCACGCGCACGGTCTGGCCCACCTCCACCTGGTCGGCCGTGACCTCGCGGGCGGTGCCGTCCTCGCCGATGACGCGGGCGGTCTGCGGCGTGAGCTCGACGAGACGCTCGATGCCCTTTCGCGCGCGGGCCACGGTGAGCTCCTCGAGGAGGCCGCCGAGCTGCATGATGAGCGCGACCTCGCCGGCCGCGAAGAACTCGCCGATGACGACCGACGCGACGAGGGCGATGGACACGAGCACGTCGGCCTTGATGTCGAACGCGGTGACGAGGCCGATGATCGCGCGAATCACGATGGGCAGGCCGCACAGGACGATCGCCACCCACGCCGGGTCGGCCGGCAGGCCCGCCGAGACGTCCGCGGGGAGCACGAAGCTCACCACGAGCGCGACGGCCGAGACCGCGAGGAGCGTGACGTCCTTCTTCGTCCCGCCCCAGTCGAGCACGCCCTCTATCTTCTCCGTGACCCTCTCCACTGCTGCTCCCGCCACGATGATCCCTCTTTCCGACCGCGTCTCCCGGCCTTGTTCAAGCCGCCCGCCCGCCTTCACGGGCATCGAACGGCCTATTTGATTCCGAACACTGTATTCGGTTACTCGAATGTGGTTTAATCCCTTGAACCGGGGTGCGCAACAATCAAAGTGCGCCGGATGGAAGTTAGCGAACACTTTGGCGCGGAATGTGCGGAAACCGCTCGCTCGCGGGCGGGTGCGCGGGGCTGGGCGCGACGGCGGGGCGACGAAAGGGGAGCGGGCATGGCGATGGACCGCAGGCAGCGCAAGACCAGGCAGGCGATCTTCGCCGCGTTCGAGGAGCTCGTGGAGCGCGAGCGGTACAGCGCGATCACCGTGGCGCAGATCATCGAGCTGGCCGACGTGGGCCGCAGCACGTTCTACGAGCACTTCGAGACGAAGGACGAGCTGCTCAAGAGCATGTGCACCGAGATGTTCGACCACATCTTCGCCGGGGTGGACGCGCGCTGCTCGACCCACAGCGGCCTCAAGGCGAGCGACCTGCAGGGGCGCCTCGCGCATCTTCTGTACCATCTGCGGGACACGTACGGCAGCATCTGCGGCAAGCTGCTCGAGGAGGGCGAGCCCATCTTCACGAGCTACTTCAGCGGCAAGCTCGCCGAGCTCTTCGAGCGCGACATCCCGCCCGCGCCCGAGGGCATGCCCCGCGACCTCGAGGTGGGCATGCTGGTGAGCGCCTTCTGCCGCGTCATCGTCTGGTGGTTCGCGAACGGCGCGAGCTGCGAGCCCGAGCGGGTGACCGCGTGGTTCATGGGGTTCCTCGCCCCGCGCCCGGCGGCCGGCGCCCAGGCTGGCTCGGCACCTGCCGGCTCTGTTGCCCGGTCTGCCGGCGAAGCAGAGACCCTGTGAATTAGGGGAGCGTGCCCGGTGCAGGGCCCCGCCCGATGGTAACGTACAGCGTTTGGTGCGCGACCGTCCCGCGTGGACGCCGCGCATCGGGCGGCCCTGGGATCGCCGGGCCGTCAAGGTATACCGAATTGCAAGTGGAAAGCGGACGTCCGTCGCCCCGGAGCGGCGCGGCGGGCGGGACAAGGTAACAGGTTTCAAGTCATGAGCGAAGCGTATTCCGTCCTAAAGCATAGGTCTAGTTTCGACATTCACTCCCTCAAAGAAGACGGCGACCCCTTCATGGCGGTCGCGAGCACCGTCATCACCTGGGTTCTCCAGAAGGAGGACGGCTACACCGGCAGCCCCGTGCTCGACGACCTCGGCGGCTACAGCCCGTTCCCGCGTTGCTGGGACTACTCGATGCCCGAGAGCTACGCCGGCGGCGACTACAACGAGGACCGCTGGCCCGCGCTCGCGTGCGCTGCCGAGAGCGACGAGGAGGGTCTCGTCACCCGCTGGGTCGTCGAGTACGACGAGCCCGACGCCAACCACGACGACCGCCGCTGGCACACGGTGGTCTGCCTCGAGCGCAACGAGGACGACTCGTGCCATGTGTCCCTTCAGTCGGTCTGCCGCCCGCTCGAGAACTGCGCCGAGCCGCTGCCCGAGACCATCGCGTCGCCCGCGCTCGTGAAGGCGATCGTCGACCTGCCCTGGTACGTCGCGAAGGTGGGCCCCACGCAGCTCCAGACCGTCCCCAACAAGCTTTCGGTCCAGACGTTCGAGCACTTCAAGGACTCGCTGCTCGACCCCGAGCGCAAGGTCCCGCTCGTCCTGTTCTGCACCGGCTACGACGGCAAGGTCCCCGAGCAGGCCAAGCAGCTCGCCCGCCGCGCGCTGGGCTACGCGAACGTCTACATCGTCGACTGGTCGAACGAGGAGCTCCGCACCAAGGAGCAGGAGCTGTTCGCGCGCGGGACGAGCGCCGGCGAGTACGCGTGCCCCAAGAGCTCGTGCCGCCTCTACATGCCCGGCGTCGACCTTACCAACCCGCACGCCTCGAGGTCGCACGAGAGCTGGAACCGCGAGGCCCTCGCCGAGCTGCACCCCTCCGTGTTCGCCGAGCGTCTCGCCCGGCGCCTCCTCCCCGGCACCCCGGTCACCACGATCGCGACCATGTCCGCCCAGCCCGCTGGCGAGGGCGAGGACGAGGGACAGGGCGCGGCCGAGTAGGTCGAGCTGAGCGAGCAAGCCATCGAGAAAGAACTAAGCGGCCGAAGGTATCTCGCTGCCTTTGGCCGCTTTTCTATTCGCACCCTTTACCTTTGGTGGCCATCTGAGGGACAATTGCCACGCTACTACCGTCGTTGCTTTGCCATGTCGAGGTGGCGTAATGCTGCGCATACTGGGCATACTGGTTA
>CAYMHQ010000023.1:20417-22514 GCA_964390275.1 uncultured Coriobacteriaceae bacterium | reverse complement strand
TGCAGAAGGCCGGTTTTGGCCAGCGTTTCCAAAAAAGTATGCAGGGAGCAGATTTTGTCCATCGGGCTCCGGCCCAGTGGGCGGCCGCCGGCGTCCCGCGGTCTCGCGCCGCCGCCGGGCCCTTCCGCCGGATCCCGCCCGGCAGCCCACGCCTGCCGGTCGCCTCTCGGAGATCGCCGCCGGCCTTTGGCGGCCCCGGTCGCTCCTCGGCGGCCTCCCGTCAGCTCACTCAGCTCTCCCCGTTCGCATTTCCCCAGCTAGATGCCTCGTTTGCTGTCAACTCGTCTATCGTATGCGAGGGGCGGGCGGCGGATTTCGGGGCCGCCTAACATGTTTGATGCCTCCCGCCTCCCGCGCGTTCGCCTACTGTTGGCGTCGTTCGCGGAGCCGTCGCGCCGTCGCGCCGCCAGGTCGCCGGTTGTCGCGCCGTCGGCATCCGCGTCGTTCGCTGTTCGTACCCGTCAGTTCGTGGAAGGAGCACACCATGCAGTTGAGCCGCAGGCAGTTCGTCACCAGCGCCGCCGCGTCGGGAGTCGCAGCCGGGGCGCTCGCGGGGGCCGGGATCGCCGTCGCCGACGAGGCCGCCAAGGTCGACCCGTCGGAGTACGTCTATCCCATGCCCGACCTCATCTCCGAGGAGGACTTCGCCGAGTCGATGGCCGAGCTCGGTCCCATCGAGGTCTCCGAGGAGAAGACCTACGACGTCGTTGTCGTGGGCGCCGGCACCGCGGGCGTCCCGGCGGCGCTCTCGGCGTTCGAGGAGGGCGTGACCGTCGCGTGCCTCCAGCGCAACCCCTACGCCATCTCGCAGGGCAACAACGGCAGCGGCTTCATCCTCGACCAGTGCAACGAGGGCGGCATCCTCCGCTTCATCCAGGCCTTCAACAACGAGTGCCAGGGCCGCGCGGGCCTCAACCTCGTGCGCATGTACGTCCAGAACTCCGGCGAGACCATCCAGTGGATCGAGGACCGCGTCGCCAAGGCCGGCATGACCCCCGCCAGCAGCAACGACATCGTCTTCGAGTACGAGGACGGCGCCTACGTGGCCGTCGCGCACCAGATCGCCTATGGCCCCAAGCCCAAGGACTGCGGCGACGCCATGCGCGCCCTCGCCGACTACGCCGCCGAGCAGGGCGTCGACTTCTACTACGAGACGCCGGGCGTGCAGCTCGTCAAGGAGGGCGACCGCGTGACGGGCGTCATCGGCAAGGCTGAGGACGGCTCGTACATCAAGTTCAACGCGAACAAGGGCGTCATCCTGGCGACCGGCGACTACCAGAACAACGCGCACATGGTGAAGCGCTTCTGCCCCGACGTGGCCGAGTTCGACAAGAAGCAGTTCGACAAGACCGGCGACGGCCACCTCATGGGCATGCTCGTGGGCGCGCAGATCGAGCCGGTCGGCCACACCCACATGATGCACGACTTTGACTCGGGCCCCATGGGCAGCGTGCCGTTCCTGTGCCTCAACGACAACGGCGAGCGCTTCATGAACGAGGAGACCAAGCACATCTGGGTGAACGACATCCTGCGCTACCAGCCCAATCCCGGCTGGTACAGCTCGTTCTTCGACAGCGACTACATGGCCCAGTGCGAGGAGATGGGCATGAACGGGACCGCCGTCGAGTCCCTTGAGAAGTACATCCCCGGGTACATCGAGAACCCGGAGGGCGTGCGCGTGGAGCTCATCAACACGCACCGCGCCGACACCATCGAGGAGCTGGCCGAGGAGATGGGCCTGCCCGTCGACGCCGTGGTGGCGAGCATCGAGCGCTACAACGAGCTGGTCGAGGCCGGCGAGGACACCGACTTTGGCAAGAGCTCCAAGTACCTCAAGCCGATCAAGACCCCGCCGTTCTGGGGCGTCCACCGTCACATCCGCGTGTCGTCGATCGACTCCGGCCTGCTCATCAACGAGAAGTGCCAGTGCCTCGACGCCGACAAGCAGCCGATCCCGGGCCTCTTCGCCGCGGGCAACACGTCGGGCCAGCTGTGCGGCAGCGCCGACTGGTGCATGTACTGCAGCGGCATGTCGGTCGGCTGGGGCTACTGCACCGGCCGCGTCGCCGGCCGCAACGCCGCCACGCTGGAGTAAGG
>CAYMHQ010000023.1:9871-20317 GCA_964390275.1 uncultured Coriobacteriaceae bacterium | reverse complement strand
AGAGGAGCGGGGGTGCCCTGGGGACGGGGCGCTCCCGCTTTTTGATGAGGCGCTGGCGGAGAGTGAGGGGAGGGCTGGCGGAGGGAGGGGGCGGGGATGGGGGCTGGGATGGGCACGCCCGGGTCCGTGGTATGGGGAAGACGGGGAGCTGGAATCGCAAATCGCGGATTTTGACCAAAAAGCCGGGTAAGTCAGTTTCCCGATTGATATAACAGTCGTAGAGAGTGGGTCGAAAGCGGTGCCGGATTTGTATACATTTGCATCGTCGCAGGTAGATGAAGTACGCGTACAAATGGGTTCATCGATGAAACCCCTTTGGCCCTTCCTTATATCAAACTAGAAACTGACTTACCCCGGGTTTTGGTCAGAAATCGAAAAAAGCGATTCCAGATTAGCCTTGCCGGGCCCCGTCGGAGGACTCCGGAGCCGCTCGGAGGCGTTCGCGGGCCGCCGTCGGGCAGAACCCTTTGAGAGAATGCAATTACGCGGGCTTGCCAGGTAATTGGATTTTTGCTGGGCGGGTTCTCCCTTCTGGGCTGCCGGAGGGCGTTTTTTGTTGTTCGGTGCCCTCTGCTTTCTGGTTCTGTTGAGCATCAAGGATCCGTGTCTTTTCTTTGCAGGGGAGGGCTGGTTGGGTTACTTGTGCGCTTTGCTATAATTCGAGCCGGTTTGTTCACTAATGCTCGGGGGTTGTATGGCGCAGACGCGGGTGTATGAGCTGAGATTGTTTGACAAGGTCGTTTTGACGTTTTCCGTTGGCTGTGGGTTCGACGGAGACTTTGTCGACGAGCTCAATTTGGCATCTGATGGGGCGCCTTTGCCCCCGGGGATGCAGGCGACGCCTGATGGGGTCTGGAAATGGCTGTCTACCAGGGCACTTCCGTTCAATCGGCGATATGCCGACACCTTGTGCATCATGATGGGCATTCGTCCGGGTGATGTCGAGCGCATCTTGGCTGTCGGCCTGGGCCTTTCGCTTAATGACAGCTATTGGGTCTGCCCGGTTGGGTTCGAGCGCCGCTTTGCGGAGGTCAACCTGTTCGAGAACGGGTTCTCCGACGTTCTCGCCGCAGTGGCCTATACGGGCCATCTTGACCTGGGCAGCTCGCCTTTGTCGGGGCTGACACCGGAGCTTACAACGGGCGGCTCGCTGCAAAAGGCATGGCGTATTGGGCCTGATGGCCACCGTTTGCTTTATAAGGGTTCTACTCCTGGATGGGAGCCTGGCGAGTGGGCAAGCGAGTGCCTTGCAAGTCAAGTGGCGCAGCGTTTTGCTGCTTCAAGCGTGCGGTACTGGCATGATGCATGGGATGACAAGGACTGCTCGGTTTGTCCGTCCTTCTGTACGCGCGATGTGTCGTATGCCCCGGCGGCCCTTTCGTCGGGCTCGTCATCGTTTGCCGCCAACCTTGCGTTTGCCCAGGCTGCAGGCACCGAGGCCCTCGAGGCGTTCGCTGACACATGGGTGTTCGATGCGCTTGTCTGCAACACTGACCGTCATCTGACGAACTTGGGATATCTGTACGATGCGCCCACGTCGCATCTTCTTGGGCCTGCCCCTATATTTGACAACGGGCGGGCACTGTTCCCGAATGTAGCCGACGATCAGCTGGTAGACGCCGCCATGCTTGCTGAGCTGGCCCGCCCGGCCTGCGGTGGGGAAAGCTTTGCCCAGGCTGCGTCGCGTGTCATAGGCGAGCGCCAGCTTGCTACGCTTGCCGACATGTGCGATTTCGAGTTCAACCTTGAAGAGCTCCCGCATTCACTTCACAACCGTGCCAAAGCGCTCGAGCCGTTCCTGCGCTTCCGTGCCGAGGAGCTAAGCCACTTCGAACCAGTCGACCGCATCGACCTCGCCCAAGCCTGCGCAGCATGGCGAGAACGAAATGGTGCGACTTCAGTTCGGTAGCCCAGGCAATGTCGGTTGCTTAATTGTGGGTGAGAGGTTTCTGGTTTTGGCTGGTTTCTGTACAATGACCGCGAAGTATTGGGACGGGAGTCGGCCTTCAGGCTTGTCGCAGATTATGCGTTGCAGCAACTTCTCTCTTTGTTTATCACGTACATAAGAATTTTGTCTAAACAAGCAAAATTATTACGAACATGATAATATTGCGAGTGTTGATAGCTATTCTTACGGACGTGATAATCGTGCAGGGTTTTCAGCAATCTCAACGGGTCAAAGATGCCTCTGATCTTGGCGCGCTGATTCGGTTACGGCGTAAGCAGTTGGGGCTAACACAGCAGGAGCTTGCGGATGCCAGCGGATGCTCCATCATGTATGTCTCCAACTTGGAACGGGGTAAGGAGACGGCGGAGCTGGGAATTGCGCTGCGCATAGTTAACTTGCTTGGTCTTGACTTGCTTGCAGTCGATAGGGGACATCGGCGATGAAGATCGAGGTCAGGGCTGAGGCTTCTCGCCCGGAGTCTCGAAACAGTCGATGAGTTCCTGTTTGGTGTGGACATCGAGTTTGAGATAGATGGAGCGGATATAGTTGCGCACGGTGTTCTCGGCATAGCCGAGGTCCTCGGCGATGACACGGCGGTTGCGGCCTCTGAGGAGCAGCCGGGTGATGGTGCGCTCGCGTTCGGTAAGGTCGTGAGCGTCGCAGATTGCGTCAAAGGAAGCTTGGGTGGGCGTCGCCGTCGATGAGTCGGCGGCTTCGGTGCCCGTTGTAGTTTGCGTCGCGGTGTTCCCATGGGCAGCGCGAACAACGCCATCCACCGCGTTCATGCAGCCTCTCCTTACTTCCACCAGCGAGGATTCCGCCGCCATCTCGCATCGCACGGCGCACACGATGCTTGCGATGAGGCAGACCATGAGGATTGCGAGCAGTGCCTCGGGTATGAGGGAACCTCCGGCCCTTGCACTCATGAGCCGGCCTGCACCGAAGAACGCCATGTGGCCAAGGGCATAGTAAACGCCGAGGGCATAGGTCGGGCTGTGCCAACCGGATGAGCCCACATGATAAGCAGCAAGCACGGCGAAGAAGCCGCACAGGGTGGTGGCGCTGCGCAAAAGCGCCATGCTTATGCCCGACTCGTCATTTGGGTCTACCGTGAGCAGCGCGATACTTGCGGCGGCAAGGGCTCCCAGCAGCAGGGGAAGCGCCGAGAGGCCAAGGCTGTTTGAGCGCTCGCACACCCACCACAAAAGGCCTGCAAGCACTACGATGTCGAATAGCAGGTAGGCGTCGCGCATGAGCGCGGGCAAAACGCGCGGCTGCCCATTGGGATAGCCAAACGCGATGCCGAAGACGAACGACAGCAAAGCTATGGTCGTGAACAGCATGATGCGAGTGTCGCGTGAGACGGGCTTGCTTGGCGAGTTGGCTGCCCATGCGCTCATGGAGGATTGGCCTGCCGTGACCTTTGAGGCGTACCAACACAGCGTGACCGACAAGGCCGGCATGAGCAGGTTGACCAAAGAAGCCGTCTGCAAGGGGAGATGCGACCCCATGATGTTTGCCGCGCATGACACGGCGAAACCTGCGACAAAGCCCGCGAACATGTGCTTCTGAGTCATTCTGGCTGCGATATCCATCCACATGGCGCCGCCCCATACCATGCCGAGCGCGCACGTGATGTTGCGGACCTGGGCCATCGCGTTCGCGGGTTCAAGCACGGGGGAGAGGTAGACGCAGACGCTGGAGGCAAGCATGAGGGCCAGCGAGCCGAGCACAAGGGCCGAACGCGTTCGGGGCGTTGGTTGGTGCGAGCGGAACCATACGAGAAGTACGGCAGCCCAAGCGGCGGCCATAAGGTTGATAAGCGCGACGGCGGGGGAGTCGTCGTCCGTGCGCAGGGCATAGGGATTGTAGAGCGTCCAGTACCGATACGCGCCGAAGCCCAGAGCCACGCACAGCAACGCAACGGCAACGCTCGATTGAGACGTATCCCTTTGTGCGGCCAACGCAGCGCCCCTTTGCAATGTCCAACGGGCCCACGACAAGCGCCCGCACACGTTTCGATATCTAGGCATTGTATCAGCAGTTCCCGATTTCAGCCACGACGGGAAGTGTCTCCCCCTCATCATGCGCTGTTGGGTATCGTTCAACGACATGTCAATCTATCTGCGAAAACAGAAGATAGATACGTTTTTTCAACGCGTTGGGTACGTTCGGTGTCTGCTGCAAGTACTCCTGTCCGGCATACATTTCGACTCGTTCGCCGCCCCACAGATCTAAGGTCGCAAGGGGCGCGTGCATTGTGGGTCGCAGGGGCGAACGAGTTCCTTTTCAATCGTGCATATAGAAGCAAGGAAAGCGAGAACAGACCAAGGGGGGTTCCACATGAGCGTTTCCACGATGACGAGGCGTCAGGCAATCGGTGGGATTGGTTTGGGCCTGGCGGCCGGCATTGCCACGCAGACTGCCGTGGCTGGCGTTGCTCACGCCGAGGAAGCGGCAGAGCAGCCCGAGGTACCCGTGGCAGAGGGTTACCTTATCACGCGCTCTGCCGTTCGCGACATCATCATTGACGGGCAGGCCTATGCTGAGGTCGTGTTTCCCGATGGCACGGCTGACCAGGTCGCCGTTGCCAACGAGGAGTTTTATGCTGACACTTTGTATGGATATGCGGTAAGCGACGGCATCTATACGCTCACCGATCCTGTTTACGACCGCATTGGTGCCGTTGATGGCATTGAAGACAACGATGCCACCGTTCGCTGGAATGGTCGTATTGACTCCTGCTCTTTTGCCGATGCCGCCGTGGCCGTCTTGGGTGCCGAAGGTGTTATTGATTTTGCCGAGCCCGGCCAGGAGTGTGTCGGCTATCGCATCGGCCTGATCGGCGACCCTGCGGCACCTGCCTGTGTTTTCATCCGCCCCAACACCCTTGTCGACCTCATCGACTCCATTGTCGTCTCCGATCTCACGCGCCAAGACGGCGACCGCAACCTTGTGAGTTTCTCCTATCTCAATGGTACTCGCGTGGAGGACGCCGAATACAAGCTCCCCGAGTATGGCTCTGACGAGGACCTGGTCAAGTACGAGACTCTGACTTCCAAGGGCAACATGTGGGTTCTGCATGACAATGGAGACAACACTGTCTACTTTACCAAGCGCCCCCATGACAATGACACCGCCTCGGCGCTTGCCGGCGAGTCTGTGGTCTACGACCAAGCAATGGACGGCGGCCAGCTGGTGGTTACCGACTATTCGATTGAGTACGACGGCACGATGATTGATCCCAATGCCCCGTTTGCATTCTTCGACTATTCCGTTCAGACCGATGACGGTTACGTCAAGCGCTGGACAATGCAGCCCATCTCTTCAGTGAAGCCTGGCGTGTACCCAGCGAGCATTCACAGCGCTCTGTCTCGCGAGGTCGATGGCGTGAAGGTCATCAAGGCCGGCATGATTTCTGTTGGTGACGAGGTTGGTGCCCCCAAGACTGCCAACAACCATCTCATTGCCCAGGGTGCGAGCCAGGCGTCGAAGCTTGCCGATGCCCATGCTTCCGATATCGGTGCTACCAAGGAGAAGGAGGCCGCGGGCGTGTCATACATCGACGCGCTGTTCCCGGGCAACGAGACCAAGACCATTACGGTTCGCAACGACATCGATGTCGAGAAGGGCGCACTCTACACTTACGAGATGGATCCGGTCACCGGCATCTATTCGCTGCAGCCTTGCAATCCCAAGGAAGGACAGAGCTGCAAGCTTGTCAACATCCCCGGTGCCAACAGCTTCTTTGTTGAAGGCGACTCCATGATGTATTCGGCGAGTCGCGGTTACGTCATCTCCGAAAAGAACGGTGAGTTGGCATTTGACAGTGTCGTGCACGGCTACCACCGCCTCGACACCGACATCTACGGCATCGAAAAGGGTCACCGCTGGTGCGACTTTTTGTACCTCGTTGTCAACAACCCCGGCGAGGTCCTCGCTGGCGAGGATTAAAGCGCTGGCTTTGCCTGTGGGCCAGCTCTATTTCTGTTTGCCCATCTCCCTGATGAAGGCCCGCAGCCACTGCGATGCGGTGTGCTGCGGGCGTATCACGTCATCCTTTGTTTTCCATCCCTTGGCTTGCGACATGCTGTTGCAGGCCTTGTAAAAGAAGGAGTTTGGTTATGAGCATTTTGACTGTTTCCCGCCGTTCCGTCGTCGCTGGCGCTGCGCTGGCTGGTGTGGGCCTTGTGGCCACCGCTGCCATGCAGCCGTTGATGGCCAAGGCATCTGAGACTGCTGAGCCCGAGGCTTACGACTTCGAGGCTGACGTCGTCATTGTTGGCGCCGGCGGTGCTGGCCTGATTGCCGCCATGAAGGCTTCCGACGAGGGTGCTAAGGTCATTGTCGTGGACGCCAACTACGACATGGGTGGCCACGCTTGCTTGAGCTCGGGTTACACACATTCCGGCTGCGGTACTTCCGTGCAGCAGGCCTATGGCGTGGAGGACTCGCCCGACCAGTACTATCTCGACCACACCAATCCCGCTTGCCTCGACTCGCGCTTCAACGACCGCGATGTCATCCGCGGCGAGGCCGACTATATGGCCGAGGCCTTCGAGTGGATGCTTACCAAGGGCCTCAAGGTGCAGGAGGGCGAGCCCTTCTTCCTGACTAAGGGCTTCAACGACGGTGGTGCGGACTGCAACACCGTTCCTCGCGACCTCATGACTGACCCCACTGGTCTCACCGAGATCGGTACTGGTCTGGTGAATGAGGGTATGACGCAGGGCATTGCCCTTACACGCCCCTTTGAGGAGCAGGCTCGTGCCCAGGGTGTCGACTTCATCATGAACTACCACATGGACTCGCTTATCTGCGACGAGTCTGGCCGTGTGGTGGGTATCCGTGCCTCCAAGCAGGCCAACACCCTGCCCGACGGCACCGCCCTCGTGGGTCTGCATGACGACGAGAACCTGACGAGCGACGCCGATGAGATTTGCGTCAAGGGTGCCAAGGCTGTTGTGCTGTGCACGGGTGGCAGCGCCGGCAGTGTACCTTTCCGTACCATGCTCGACCCTCGTTGGACCGAGGAGTACGGCATCAACGGTGCTCCTTATGGCTACAAGGACGCCTCTGGCGAGATTGCCGCTATGGCGGTGGGCGCTGGTCTGGGTTCCACGGCCAACGGCACGGTCGAGACGCGCATGCCCGTCATGCCGCGCACCAACATCGGCTGTAAGTACCAGTTTGCCTGGGGTGAGCAGAGCCAGATGTTCCCCATCGCCGGTGCCAAGGGGCTGCGTTTCAATGATTACGACGGCGCTATCCTGGTGAACATGCTGGGTCAGCGCTTCGCCAACGAGGCTACCGCGAAGGTCGGCGTCAAGAGCATGTTCGACTACCTGGCCGCCGCCCTGGGCAGCGTCGTGCTCGACGAGGGAACTGGTGCCGCCCGTCGCGTGGGTGGTCCTATCTGGTGCATCTTCGACGCCGCATATGCTGAGGAGCAGGGCTGGGATTGCCAGTACCCCAATGTTGACACCGAGAACGGTTGCTTCTTCCAGGCCGACACCATCGAGGATCTCGCGTCTCAGATTACCTGCGAGCAGTACGGCGTGAGCATGGATCCGGCCACGCTGGCCCAGACCGTCGCCGACTACAACGCCTGCGTTGACGCCGGTGCCGACGAGGCTTTTGGCAAGGACGCCGAGCTCCTCACCCGCAAGGTCGAGAACGGCCCGTTCTATGCAGCTCTCGCCACGCCCATCCTGCACGACTCCCTCACGGGCATCCGCGTGAACGGCCAGATGCAGGTCCTCTCCACCACGATGGAGGTCATCCCCGGCCTGTATGCTGCCGGCGAGTGCGCCGGTGGCCACCACACCCACGGCATGGGCAAGGTCGAAACTCAAGGCTACATTGCCGGTATGTTCGCTGGCCAGGAGTAAAGCTCCGCTTTTAGCGTTAAGTGGGCACGGCACTCGGGGCAACGCCACGGTGCCGTGCCCTCCGCGCTTTTGTTCGCTTCCTCGAATGGGTGAAGACGTATAGGGAGAAGGGTTCCGAAGCGGGCCTCCGCAGTGAGGGCAAGGAAAGGGGCATGGCGCGTAGCGCCTCTGCCCTGGGTTTCCGCCGCCCTCGATACGAGGACCAGCCCGCGTAGGAACGCTTCTCCTGGGCCGCGCGCGGCTCGTCTCCTACTTCCCCATTCTCTCCTCTACCAGCTCGATGACCTCTTGTTTTGAGTGGACGTCGAGTTTGCGGTAGAGGCCCTTGGTGTGGGTCCGGACGGTGTTTTCGGAGACGTTGCGCTCTTGGGCGATGCGGGCCACGGTGTAGCCCAGGCTGACCAGCTCCAGCACGACCGTCTCCTTCTCGGTGAGGCCGGCGGTCTGGGCGATGGAGCGGCAGGCGTCCTGGCGTAGGGCCTTCTCGGCAGCGGCCGCGTCGGCGGGGGAGACCGGCATGGCCGCCGCCTGGGCCTGGTCGATCGGGCATGAACGCCGCCTACACCAAGTATCAGGAGGCCGCGGGCATCGAGGACTCCGTGGACCTGTTCATCTCCGACACCGTTACCGGCGGCAAGAACTGGAACAACGTCGACCTGGTGACCCAGATGTGCGAGGGCTCCGCCGACGCCATCGACTGGGTGGCCAACCACGGCCTGGAGCTGTCCGACGTCACCTCGATGGGCGGCGCCTCCGTGGCCCGCTGCCACCGTCCCGCCGACAAGAAGGCCATCGGAAGCGAGCTCGTGCCCGCCCTGGTGCAGGCCGTGAGCGACGCCGGCATCTCCGTCGCCATGGAGACCAAGGCGACCGCCCTCACCACCGACGAGTCCGGCGCTGTCAACGGCGTGGACGCCACCGACGCCGACGGCAACGAGGTGCACTTCGGTGCGAAGGCCGTCATCGTCGCCACCGGCGGCTTCGGCGCCAACTTCGACATGATCAAGATGTACCGCCCCGACCTGGTGGACTACGTCACCACCAACAAGGAGGGCACGCAGGGCGACGGCATGGTGATGGCCCAGAAGGTGGGCGCCAACCTCATCCAGATGAGCCAGATCCAGACGCACCCCACCGTGTACCAGGAGAACGGCGCCCTGATCGGCGAGGCCGTCCGCGGTGGCGGCGGCATCCTCATCAACAACGCCGGCGACCGCTTCTGCAATGAGATGGGCACCCGCGACGCCGTGAGCGCCTCCGAGCTGCAGCAGCCCGACGGCAAGGTGTGGTGCTTCTACGACCAGACCCTGTACGACGCCAACGCCGTTTGCGCCAAGTACGACGATCGCGGAAGGCTCTGCGCGATGTGTTCAGGCGCGTGTTTGGGGTCGATACTGTGCTACGTCATCGCGTTTTCGATGACGTATGGAGGTCTTGGACCATGGAATACACTCGTCGCTTGTGTTGTGGTTGCGCTGTCGGTACTGACGGTTCGTGCTGCGTTCCAAGTTTGTCCGAAACCGGCAGCCGACGACTGAATTTGTGAAGTACAGTGAACTGCATTAGAAGAGCGGGGATGCCCTGAGGACAGGGCGTCCCCGCGTTTTGGTTACCGCGCAGGAAAGTGGGGGCTGACAGATCGGAACGGTGGGATACCGGTGGACAAGGCGATTGCGTTGGGTCGCGGCGGCAGAGAGGCTACTTCGCCCATTCGAACTCCCTGTTCAGGAGAGCTTCGCCCTCGGCGGGCATCGGTTCCCCCTTAGTGGACTATCGCGGTCTGACATACCACAACGCGCCACATGGGATGACAGGCGTATCTGCCGCCCATTAGCCTGCGACCGCAGACTCCCTGTCGCGGCCTCAGCCGCTCGGACGCCGCAGTGTTCGGCCGGCTTGGGCGCGTGGAAATGGACGAGCGCAGGGGGCGCCCCGTGGAGGATCGGATCGTCGTGGATGGGGCCGCGCGATGCCCGGATGGGGTCGCGTGCGAGCTGCGCTCTCATATTTGAATCGCGATTCTGGTCAAAAATCGACTTTGGAAGAAGGTTTGGCGCTCCGATTTGGCGCCTACTGGCGACGGCAGATATTCTATAAATGTGGTGACCTGGGGTTTCATCGATGAGGCCAGTTGCGGCCGAACGTTGGCCTGCGAAACCGAGGTGAATCCGTTCTTCCAAAGTTGATTTTTGACCAATTTCGCGTCTTAAAGGTGTCATCGGTGCCCTCGGCGACGTGGTGTCCAGAGCGGCTTCCGGGGCGGAGCTCGACTCGGGTCGAGGCCTCCCTGAGCCGGCCGAACAAAATCATCTTTTCGCCCACCGGGGCGTTTTCCCAGTTGAACGGCCTCAACAAGATTGCATTAGTGCCCGATACAGCTACCGCATGAGCGAACCCGGATACATGATTGGCCCGTAAAGCCGCACGGCACGCGCCCGTCCGTCCCCGCGAAACCCGGGAGACGCGACGCGCCGCCGCCGTGGCCGTGAGCCAGGGGGGATTGAAGATGTACGACGAGACTGATAACAACGAGGTCCGGTCCGAGCGCTGCGACGCCGCGTGCTCTCCGGACGCTGCATGCGATTCCGTGGCCGCCGACGCTGTCGA
>CAYMHQ010000023.1:4967-9771 GCA_964390275.1 uncultured Coriobacteriaceae bacterium | reverse complement strand
GCCGCCGACCCCGTCGCCGACGCCCGCGCGGCCGCCGAGGAGGAGGCGCGCAAGGCGGAGGAGACCGCCGAGTTCCGCGCTGCCGCCGCGGAGAAGGCCGAGGAGTCGGCCCGTGCCGCGGTCGAGGAGCTGAGCGCCTCGGCCGGGTTCGTGACCCGCGCTGGCGCCTACTACGACGTGCGCGCCGCCAAGGTGGCCGCCGCCGCCGCGGTTGCCGCCGCCGGCGCCGCCAAGGTCGCCGCCCGCAAGGCGGCCGCCCTGGAGTCCGCCGCCGCTCCCGCCGCCGGCGCCGCTGGCGCTGCCGGTATCCCCGAGGGCTCCGACGCCTCCGCCGACACCCCCGCCGCCCTCGACGACCTCGGCGCCGCGGACCTCTCCGCCGATCTCGCCGACTCCGACTCCGATGCTGACCCCGACCCCGTCGACTCGCTCGACCCCGAGGTCGCCGCGTCCGACTCCGCCGAGGACGACTCCTACGTGGACGACATCGCCTTCTCCCGTCAGGTCGCGCGCCTCACCGAGGCCGTCGCGCGCCAGTCGCTGCACCGCGAGATCTTCTACAAGACGCTCGTGTTCTGCACCGAGTCGCGCCCGCTGGCCGAGATCGAGCAGCAGATCGCCTCGTACCCCGAGTTCAAGCACGCGGCGAACAACCCCTACCACTTCGTCCAGGTGCTCGAGAACGCGGGCGGGCTGGAGCGGTTCGAGCTCGACGAGGAGGGCGAGGTCGTGGGTCCCGAGCGCAAGGAGGGGCTCACCGAGGACGAGGTCGACGACCTGGTCGCCGGGTACGCCTTCATGACGACCGCCGTGGGCCTCGCCGTGGTCGAGCAGCACACGCCGCGCGCCCGCATCATCGAGCTGCTGAACCTCGTCCCCGAGCGCGCCGACACCTACATCGAGCTGCTCGACTTCTGCTCCGAGGAGCCGCGCACGTACAGCGAGATATCGCAGCTGCTCAAGGGCCGTCCCGCCCTGGTGCGCATGGTCGACGGCGAGCCGCAGACCATGCAGCCGAGCGTGTTCGTCGACAAGCTCGAGGCCGCCGGCGGCATGGTCTGGCGCGACGGCTGGGTCCTCACCGACGAGGGCCGCGCCTATCTCGCCGAGCTCCGCGAGTCGGTCTAGCCCGCTCGTCCCACCTGCAGTTCCACCGGGGTCGCGCCCCGCGCTCGTTCGCCCCGCGCACCCCGTAGCACCACCAGCGCGTCTGCACCACCTGCACGTTTGCACCACCAGCACCACCGTATGTTGGAGGAGGAGTCGTTCGGGCCCGCGGAGGCGGACCGGCAGGCTCCGCAGAGTACTAAGAGAGAGGGAGGAAGGTAATGGCGCTGCAAACCACCAGTGTTTCGCGTCGAAGCTTCGTCAAGATGGCGGCGCTCGCCGGCGCGGCGGCGGCCATCGGCACGCAGATGACGGGCTCGCTCGTCGAGACCGACAGCGCGTACGCCGACGAGGCCGACGAGGTCAAGACCGTCCACACGTCGTGCCACGGCTGCATCCAGATGTGCCCGGCCATCGCCACCATCAAGAACGGCGTCGTCGTCAAGCTCGAGGGCGACCCCCGCGCACCTGTTTCGCGCGGCTCGCTGTGCATCAAGGGCCTCAACCAGCTGCACACCATGTACAGCCCCAGGCGTATCCTGCACCCGCTCAAGCGCGTGGGCGAGCGCGGCACCACCGACTTCGAGATCATCAGCTGGGACGAGGCCATCGACCTCGCGAGCGACCAGATCAAGGACGCCATCGACAAGTACGGCAACTACGCGTTCTTCGCGAGCGTCGGCGGCGGCGGCTCGTACTCCTTCATGGAGGCCATGACGCTGCCCATGGCGTTCGGCTCGCCCACCGTGTTCGAGCCCGGCTGCGCCCAGTGCTACCTGCCCCGCTGGTCCCTGTCGAAGCTCTTCTACGGCGGCGACGACCAGTCCGTGGCCGATAACGCCGTCCAGGAGATCTTCAAGGTCGAGGACAACAAGACCGAGGTCGTCGTGATCTGGGGCGCCCAGCCCTCCGTCTCCGAGACCGCCGAGTCCGGCCGCGGCATGGCCGAGCTGCGCGCCAAGGGCGTCAAGACCGTCGTGGTCGACCCCAACTTCTCGCCCGACGCCGTGAAGGCCGACGTGTGGCTGCCCGTTCGCCCCGGCACCGACACCGGCCTGCTGCTCTCCTGGTTCCGCTACATCTTCGAGAACAAGCTCTACGACGAGACGTTCACCAAGTACTGGACCAACCTGCCGTTCCTCATCGACCCCGACACCAAGCTGCCGGTCAAGGCGCAGGAGCTCTTCCCCGACTTCAAGCAGACCACGCCCGAGAACACCCCGGCCTACGTGTGCTACGACCTCAAGACCAACGCCGTCGCGCCGTTCGAGTACAGCGCGCCCGAGGACTCCACCGTCGACCCCGAGGTCTTCTGGGAGGGCGAGTTCAACGGCAAGACCTACAAGACCGCCGGCCAGATCTACTGGGAGGAGGCCGAGCCCTGGACCCTCGAGCACGCCGAGGAGATCACCTGGGTGCCGGCCGAGCTCAACGAGAAGGCCATCAAGCTCTACGTCGAGAACAACGGCGGCATCGTGAACGGCGTCGCGTCCGACATGACCGAGTCCTCCTCGCAGGTGCCTCTGGGCTGCATGGGCCTCGACTCCATCATGGGCCGCATCAACAAGCCCGGCTGCACCATGACGCAGAAGGGCGGCGGCTACTTCTCGACGATGACCGACACCGGCGAGAAGGTCAACACGCGCCCGGTCACCTACAACAACGGCTTCGCCGGCATGTTCTCCAACATGTACGGCGTGGGTGCGGTCATCGGCATGTCCGACGCCGAGAACGAGGCGCGCATCAAGGAGCTGGGCGAGCAGATGCCCGACTCGCAGCGCATCCTCAACCAGCTGCTCGTCGACCGCCTGGGCATGAAGAACCACAAGGGCCTCTACGCCTGGTGCCACAGCCACATCCCCACGGTGCGCGAGGCCATCGCGACCGGCGAGCCCTTCAAGCCGCGCGTGTGGTTCGACATGTCGGGCAACAAGCTCGCCATGCTCGGCAACGCCAAGAGCTGGTACGACGTGTTCCCCGAGGTCGACTTCATCATCGGCCAGTACCCGATGCTCACCTCGTTCCACGTCGAGGCCGCCGACCTCGTGTTCCCGCTGCGCGAGTGGCTCGAGGAGCCGATGGTCAACATGACGCAGCTCGACACCCAGTGGCTCCAGAACGAGTGCACCCACATCGGCGAGACCGTGTCGCACTCCATCCCGGCCGCGCAGGTCGTCGCCGCGTGCCGCGAGAAGTGGGGCGGCCACATCCCCAACGGCCTTGAGCTGGGCGACGGGACCGCGTACATCGGCAATGCGACCGAGGAGGAGACCAAGGCCTCCGTGGCGAGCACGCTCGGCGCGCCGAGCTGGGACGAGCTCATCGCGAACACCGACCAGTACGTCCCCTGCATCACGCCCGACTACTGGAACTACTACCAGCACGAGCAGATGGCCGACGACGGCCTGCCCTCGGGCTTCGCGACCGAGTCGCGCAAGGTCGAGACCTACTGCCAGATACTGCTCAGGATGGCCCGCACCGGCTACCCGTTCTGCTACCCGGAGCCCCAGGAGGCCTGCGAGGACTACAGCCCGATCTGCAAGTTCATCGAGCCTGCCGAGTCCCCCACGCACGACGAGGAGAACGGCGAGGGCGGGCAGTACCCGTTCATCCTGACCTCGGGCCGCGTGCCGTACTTCCACCACGGCACCATGCGCCACGCCGCGTTCTCGCGCGAGCTCTACCCGGCGCCCGACGTGCGCATCAACCCCGCCAGCGCGGCCGAGCTCGGCATCGAGCACCGCGACTGGGTGAAGGTCACCTCCCGCCGCGGCGAGATCGCTGGCCGCGCGTACCTCACCGAGGGCGTGGCCCCCGGCGTGGTGTGGATGGAGCGCTTCTGGAACCCCGAGTGCTTTGACGAGTCGGTTCCCGCCGAGAAGCGCACGGCCGGCTGGCGCGAGATGAACGTCAACGTGCTCACCAAGAACAGCGCGCCGTTCAACGAGGTCTACGGCTCGTACACGAACCGCGGCTTCACCGTTCGCGTTGAGAAGGGCGAGAAGCCCGAGAACGTGTGGATCGAGCCCAAGGAGTTCCAGCCCTTCATGCCGACGCTCCAGAGCGAGCCTATTACGAAGGATGTGTTCTAATGAGAAACTGCATGGTTGTCGACCTCGACCGCTGCAGCGGGTGCGACTCGTGCGTCGCCGCGTGCAAGCATGAGAACGAGATCCCGCTCGGCGTGTACCGCAACTCCGTCCAGGTCATGGGCCCCTACGGCACCTGGCCTTACATCGAGCAGTACTGGCTGCCCAGGCAGTGCCAGCAGTGCGAGAACGCCCCCTGCGTCTCGGTGTGCCCCACCGGCGCGAGCTACCGCGACGACAAGTTCGGCCTGGTGCTCATCGACGCCGACGCGTGCATCGGCTGCCAGCTGTGCATGACCGCGTGCCCCTACGGCGCCCGCTCGTTTGACGAGGACCGCAACATCGTGGAGAAGTGCACCGGGTGCATCCAGCGCCTCGAGGAGGGCAAGGAGCCGGCCTGCGTGCACAACTGCTGCTGCGGCGCGCGCTACTTCGGCGACCTCGACGACCCCGAGTCCGACGCCGCAAAGGCCGTCGCTGCCGCCGGCGAGGAGAACTGCCACCAGCTCTCCGACCCCGACGGCGCCCAGCCCCGCACGATCTACATCCTCTCCGCGAAGACCGCCGAGTGGCGCGAGACGATGTAGGCGAGCAAGGCTAGCTAGCGA
>CAYMHQ010000023.1:1784-4867 GCA_964390275.1 uncultured Coriobacteriaceae bacterium | reverse complement strand
TTTTATGCGAGTAGAATTCGAGGCCTTTGCAAACCTGCTGGTAGATGCGCCGCCCGAACCAACCCACTTGTACGGTAGGGTGATTATCTGCATGCAAATGGCAGTTTTTGTCCAGGCGGGACCCGGCGAGACCGGGACCGGGAGACCGAAGCGTCGACGCCGCCGTGCACCGGCCGGCGCGATACCGATTCGCCTGTCGAGAAGAGGGGCGGGGTCCTTCACCAATCCCCCCAGAGCGGTTGCCCCGCCCTTCTTCTCGGTAGACGACGATAGGGGGGATTGGATATGAGTGATGAACTGAAGGAAGGGTGCGCCGTGTCCGAGGAGGCCGTCGCCTGCGAGCCCGGCGTCGCCTGCGAGTCCTGCGCCGCGCGCCGCGAGCTCGAGTCCGCGTGCGAGGCCGCATGCGCGCCCGCTGCGGCCGCTGCCGGCGAGCCTGTTTCCAGCGAGCCTGAGTCCGAGGAGGCCGGCGAGGTCGCCGCGGCGCTCGAGAGCCGGGCGCTCTTCTACGAGACGATAGCGTCGCTCTACTTCATGCCGCTCAAGCAGGAGCAGGTCGACTCGATGGCCGCGGCGGACTTCTCCGCGTACGCCGACCTCAACGAGGACTTCGCTGCCGGCGTCAATGACATCACACGCTACCTGCGCAAACGCAACACGGGCACGCGCGACGAGCTTGCGGTGGACTTCACCGGGGCGTTCGCGGGCGTCAAGGTGTACGAGGGCAAGACGGCGGTGCCCTACAAGTCGGTGTTCACGAACAAGGACGGCCTCATGTACCAAGAAGGGTACCAGGACGTCTACCGCGCGTTCAGGTCGGAGTGCGTGAAGAAGCGCGAAGGCCTCGACTGGCCCGACGACCATCTCTCGTTCATGTGCGAGTTCATGGCGCTGCTGTCGCGCCGCGCCGAGGCCGCCCTCGCCGCCGGCGACCCCGAGCGCGCCCTCCACGAGCTCGAGGTCTCGCGCAGCTTCCTCGACGAGAACATCCTCTCCTGGTTCGACGCGTTCGTCGAGCGGGCGAACCTGCTGGTCAAGACGCGGTTCTACAAGGGCGTCCTCAAGATCACGCGCGGCTTCTTCACGCTCGACCGCGAGACCCTCGACGACCTCGTCGATGTCGCCGCGGAGCAGGTCGCGGCGCAGGCGAAGGCGCAGAAGCAGGCGGCCAAGGCGTAGCGCACCGGGTAGGCGTAACGCCCCGGGGATGTGCGGCGTCGGGCGGGCGTGCCGTCGGGCTGCCGGTTCGCCCGCGGGATTCCCGAGCGAGCCAACGGTGACGCGTCGGCGGTGACGGGTGTACAATCCACTCGGACACATGGGCGCGCGCCGTGTGGAGGCGGCGCCGCGTTGCGCGAGACAGGGACGGACGAGGGCTGAGGCTCATCGACTGCGGTTTGGGGGGCGCATGTCGACGACGACAGGTGAAGAGAAGACAGGCTTCTGGGGCGCGATGACCGCGATGTGGCCGTCGCTGCCCTTCATGGCGCTCGGCGTGCTGACCGCATGGTCGTCCCTCGCGTACAGCGGCTCCATCTGGCTCTCCGACAGCGAGGTCGACGGCACCTACCTCTCGCAGTTCTACGTGTTCTCGATGTTCGCCTGCGGTGCGGCCTTCCTGCTCGGGGCGCTTCTCGCACGCCGCGGCTCGCCCCGGGTGGTCGCCGACGACCGCGTGATCGTGGGCTCCGGCCTCCTCGCGCTGGCGGGGTGCGCGATCGTCATCCTCGTGGGGCCGTACTACCTCGGCCCGGCGTTCGAGAACGCGGGGGAGGCGAACAAGCTGCTCTTCTGGGTTGGGGCGATCATGAGCGGCGTCGGGACGGGCGTCATCGGGTTGAGGTGTGGCGTGCTGTACGGGATGCTGTCGCCCCGTCGCGCGCTCGTCTACGCCGCGCTCTCCCAGCTCGCCTCCGCCTTCATCTACCTCATGGTGTTCGCGTTTCCCCAGTGGACGCCGGTCGAGCACGGGCCGTCGCTCGCCGGCATCGTGTTCTTCTGCGTGCTTCCTCTGGTCGCGGCGGCGCTCGCGTGCGTTCGCCCGACGAAGGCCGCCGTCGTCGACGAGCGCGTGCTCGGTCAGGTGGCCGGGCAGGCGGGCGGCTCCTCTGGGGCTGCATCCGGGCCCGCCGCCGGGTCGTCCCCGTCGTCGCCCGTCTCGCTGCCGGCCGCGTCGGTCCCGGCTCGCCTCCCCGCCCCGTACTGGCGGTTCGCGGCGTTCACGTTCCTCATGTGCCTCATGATTACGATGGTACGCTCGACAGTTGTCACCACCCACGCGCTCGCCTCGACGGTCGAGGGCAACAACATCCTGCTGATCTTCCGCTCGGTCATGGCGGCGCTGTTCATCGCGTACGCCGTGGGCGCGAGCTCGACGCAGCTGAGGCTCGGCAAGCTGTGCTCGCTGCTCGCGACGTTCTCGGCGATCGTCACGGCGCTCATCGCTGCCCTCGGCGGCCTCACGAACGAGTGGAGCCTGCTCGTGTACTTCGCGGGGTCGGTGTTCGAGCTCGTGATCTGGTGCCTGCTCGCGTTCATCGTGGTGCAGAAGCGGATCAGCGCGGTGGTGGTGTTCGGCTTTGGGCGCGGGGCGTTTCTGCTGGGATGCGCCGCGGGATGGCTGCTCGGCTCGATCGTGATGCCGATGGTGCCCGCCGGGACGGTTTCGACGGTGCTGTTTGTCGCGATGGCGGGCGTCATGCTGCTGCTCGCCCTGGGCCTCTTCTCCGAGCGCGACTACGAGCGCCTGTTCTCGCCGGTGAGCGAGGAGGAGCTCTCGCTCGAGGACCTGTTCGACATCGAGCGCCGCGAGACCGAGCTGGCGGGGGAGCGCCGCAGCGAGAAGCGGGGGAGGTTCTCGCGCGCGATCGGGGCGGTGGCGGAGGAGTACAACCTCTCCGCCCGCGAGGCCGAGGTGCTGCGCTGCCTTGCGATGGGGTACGGCAGCGACCGCATCGCCGACACCATGCAGGTCAAGGTGAACACCGTGCGCACCCATACGCACAACGTGTACGTGAAGCTCGACGTCCACTCGCGCGAGGAGCTCATGCGGCTGGTCGACGACGCCGTGGCGAGGCAGTGAG
>CAYMHQ010000023.1:0-1684 GCA_964390275.1 uncultured Coriobacteriaceae bacterium | reverse complement strand
GGCGCGCGGGGATATCAATCTTGAAACGATGGCCAAAAAGTCCGTTTATATCACCGCTTTAACAGTGTAGAATCGAAGGCATTTGCAAACATGCAGGTAGACGCGTCGTCCAATCCAACCCCTCGAACGCCGAGGTGGTTTTCGGTGATATAAAGGGGATTTTTGGCCAGCCGCTTTTCAATCGGTGATATAAACGGCTTTTTTGGCCACCCCTCCTCGGCCCCTCTCCCCGGCGCCTTGGGAGCACCCGCCGGACCCCGCCGCTGGCCTGCCTCCGCCGGTCCCCTCCCCGCACTCCTCCCCGCGCCCGCCCGCGGCCCTCGCCTCGCCGCGCGCCATCTCAGATTCAGTTGGCAACTGAGGAACGCGTTCTCATCAATGGCTATCCTTGAGGCACTATCGGCTTCTGTCACCGGAGGTGCCCCATGGCTGCTTTGTCAGTTTCCCGCAGGAACTTCGTCGCTTCGCTGGGCTCGGCCGTTGCCCTGACGGCGTTCGGCGCAGCCGCTGTCGCCAGCGTCGCCTGTGCGAGTGAGCACGTTTCCATCACCCCCTCTCCCGACAAGTACACCTGGTACGTCAAGGACTACCGGGGCCTGAACGCCGCGGCCATCGGCTACACGTCCCTGGGCGGCGACCGGATGGACTCCTACGGGGCGGGGCACCTCGAGCTCATCTACGTCGCGTCCGACGGCTCGTACATCGACTACCTCGACGAGGAGGAGCTCAAGAACTACAAGGTGTTCGCGCAGAACCTCGCGCCGAACACGGAGATGAAGTTCACGTTCATGACCGACAGCCAGGGCAACGAGTACGACAACCTCGTCGGCTTCCAGACGGTCGAGCAGATTGTCCTGGCGGTCTGCCGCGTGGGCGAGACGCCGGGCGACCCGGTGTGCATGACGGCGATCGAGCCCTCCATCGACAAGCATTACGTCTACGTGAGGGATTACGTCGGGCGCAACCTGGCCTCGTGCGGCTACACGTCGCTGGGCGGCGAGTACCGCGACAGCTACGCGGGCGGCAGCATCGAGCTCGTCCTCACCGCCGAGGACGGGAGCTACATCGACCCCACCGACACCGAGACCATGAAGAACTACGTCGTGACCTGGCAGGGCGTCGAGCCCAACACGCAGATCGCGTTCACGTACATGACCGACAGCGAGGGCAACGAGTACGACAACCTGATCCAGTCGGCGAGCATCGAGGCGGTCGACCTGTACGTGGCGCCGGTCGCCGCTTCCGGAGGCGCCTCGGCCGAGGGGGCGTCGGGCGAGTCGGGCGAGGTCTCGGCCGAGCTCAAGGAGCTTCTTGACGGCTACGAGTCCTTCATGAACGACTACTGCGACTTCATGCTGTACTACGTCCCGGCGGTCGCCGCGGGCGACACGGCGGTGCTGACCGACTCGCTCGCCGACTACACCGGGATGGTCGCGCGGCAGGTCGAATGGGTGGCCAAGGTGCAGGAGGTCGACCAGGAGGCCCTCCCCGTCGCCGACCTCAACTACTACGCCGAGGTCACCGCGCGCGTCTCCCAGCGTCTGGCCGAGGTCGTCGCCGCGCTGTAGCCGCGAGCCGCCGAGCAGGGCGGCTTAGCAGGGTGGTCGTGCGAGTCGCCGAATCTGAAGCGCCCGCCGCGCCGGATGTCCGGCGGGGCGGGCGCTGTTCGATGTCCGATGGGTCA
>CAYMHQ010000022.1:0-22607 GCA_964390275.1 uncultured Coriobacteriaceae bacterium | reverse complement strand
TCGACCGCCTGCACGGCCGCACCGACGACATGCTCATCATCCGCGGCGTCAACGTGTTCCCGAGCCAGATCGAGGACGTCATCGAGACGTTCCCCGAGGTCGCGTCGTGGTACCAGATCGAGCTCGATACGAAGAACTCGCTCGACACCGTCACGCTCAAGCTCGAGGTCAACCCCGACTTCGACTTCGACGTCATCAGCTCCATCGAGAAGCTCCAGAAGGCCATCGCGGAGCGCCTCAAGGCGGCCCTCGCCGTGAGCGTCACCGTCAAGCTCGTCGAGCCCAAGTCCATCCCGCGCAGCGAGGGCAAGGCGAAGCGCGTCATCGACCTGAGAAAGGGGATTCGCAATGATTAACCAGATCACCGTCTTCCTCGAGAACACCGAGGGGCGCCTCGCGGAGCTGTGCCGCAGCATCGCGTCCGCCGAGGTCAACATGCTGGCGCTGACCATCGCCGACACGTCCGAGTACGGCGTGGTCCGCATCCTGTGCGACAAGCCCGAGAAGGCGCTCGAGACCCTCGATGCCGGCGGCTACCGCGCCATCGCGACCCAGGTCGTGGCCGTGCGCGTGCCCAACCAGCCGGGCGGCCTCGCGAACCTGCTCGAGGCGCTCGACAAGCTCGGCCTCAACATCGAGTACGGCTACTGCTTCTCGATCGCCGGCGACAGCGCCGTCGACGTCCTCAAGGTCCACGGCGCCCAGAAGGCCGTCGAGGCCATCGAGGCCGCCGGGTTCACCCTGCTCGAGCAGGCCGACCTGGCGTAAGGCGCCGCGGGCGGCGAAGCAGCGCGCACCAGCACGGTTGCGGGGGCGCCGGGGTCCAGCCGAGGAGGCGGGCGCCGGCGCCCCTTTTGCGTGCGGGGACGGCGAGCAGGTATTGCATTGTTTAGAGCCGAGCGGTCCGCCCGCTCGATTACCTCCGCCTCGCTCCCCTACTCGTCCTTCAGCGACTTGTAGTAGAGCATGCAGTGGCAGAACCCCTCGAACGAGGGGTCTTTGATCTGCTCGCGGAACTCCTTGCACATGCACTTGGTCTCGGGGGTGCGCTCGAGGCGGCAGGGGCAGTAGCCCCCGGTCCGTTTGAGGCCCTCCTTGACCGTCGCGACCATCTCGGCGTCGGGGTTCAGCGTGACCTTCATGGGACAGCCTCCTTCATTCGTCCTGCGCGACCTCGGCACGCAGCCTGCTACTCCCGGCCGTTCCAGCAGTAGGTGCACACCTTGTCGCGGTCGATGCCGATCGCCTCGAGCATGCCGTCGAGCGACTGGTAGCCCAGGGAGTCGAAGCCCATCTCCTCGCAGATGGCGCGCAGCATGCACTTGCCGCGCTCGGTGCGGCTGTCGGCGTACTCGTCGAGGTGCTTCTCGCCCTCGTCGCCCTCGAGCTCGCGGACCTTGCGGCGCGCGATGAGCTCGTAGTCGGAGTTGCTGCGCGAGAACGACAGGTACTTGCAGCCGTACATGATGGGCGGGCAGGCCGAGCGCATGTGGACCTCGGCCGCGCCGGCGCCGTAGAGGAAGTCGACCGTCTCGCGGAGCTGGGTGCCGCGCACGATGGAGTCGTCGACGAACAGGAGCTTCTTGCCGTGGATTAGCTCAGGCACGGGGATCTGCTTCATCTTGGCGACGCGGTTGCGAACCTCCTGGTTGGAGGGCATGAACGAGCGCGGCCACGTGGGCGTGTACTTCACGAACGGGCGCGCGAAGGGCATGCCGCTCTCGTTGGCGAAGCCGATGCCGTGGGGCAGGCCGGAGTCGGGCACGCCGGCGACGTAGTCCACCTGCGGGAGAAGGCCCGCCGCACGCTCGTCGCGCGCCATGATGGCGCCGTTGCGGTAGCGCATGACCTCGACGTTCACGCCCTCGTAGTTGGAGTTGGGGTAGCCGTAGTAGACCCAGAGGAACGCGCAGATGCGCATCTCGTCGCGCGGGGGGACGAGGGTCTCGACGCCGTCGGCCGTGATGCGGACGATCTCGCCCGGGCCCAGCTCGCGCTCGTCGACGTAGCCGAGCTTGCCGTACGCGAACGACTCGAACGTCACGCAGTAGCCATCGTCGTCTTTGCCGATGAGGACCGGCAGACGGCCCATCTTGTCGCGCGCCGCGATGAGGGAGCCGTCCTGCGTCATGACGAGCAGCGTGAGCGAGCCCTCGATCTGGTCCTGCGCGTAGCGAATGCCGGAGACGAAATCCTCCTGCGTGTTGATGAGGGCCGCGACAAGCTCGGTGAGGTTGACGTCGCCCGAGCTCATCGCCGTGAACTGGTGCCCCTCGCGCGCGAACCGCTCGACCAGCTCCTTCGCGTTGCCCACCGCGCCCACGATCGCGATCGAGTAGACGCCGAGGTGCGACTTGAGCAGGAGCGGCTGGGGGTCGGAGTCGCTGATGCACCCCATGCCCGAGGTCCCGTGGAAGCCGGCGAGCTCGTCCTCGAACTTCGCGCGGAACGGGGTGTTCTCGATCGAGTGGATCTCCTTCTGAAAGCAGTCGTCCTCGAGGTCGCGGTACACCAGGCCGGCGCGCCGCGTCCCGAGATGGGAGTGATAGTCAACGCCGAAGAACACGTCGAGCACGACGTCGCGATGCGACGCAACACCAAAGAATGCACCCACGCTTGAACCCCTTCTCCGTCACCGTCCGTCCCCGCCCGCCGCTTCCGCCCCTGCTGCCCCGGCGCGCGAAGGCGACCCGAGACACCCGCGGCGGTCGGCGGGAAATCCGTTTGAAGTGTATAGACAAAACGGCCCCCGGACTCTGGGAACGGGGGCGCGTCGGCAAAAAGTCGGATTCTTTCCGCAGGTATTCGGCCGGGCGTCGGGCAGGCGGCCGAGCCGCGGGTAGTCGGACGCCGGGCAGGCGGCAGTCGACCAAGCCAGCCTGCCGCCTACAGCCGCCCGTCCTCCTGGCGGAGCTGCTCGGCGTCGTCGTAGGCGGGGTCGGCCTCGAGGAACGGCAGCGCGTAGGCGGGCATCGCGTCGGTGAAGACGCGCGCCATGCGCTCGGGAGGCTCCTCCATCCCGCCGCGAACCCAGTGGCGCGTCATGTGCTTGGCCCCGGTGACGAAGAACTCGAGCTGGAGCGACTCGCTCTCGCTCAGCTCCCTGCCGGACTTGCGCTGGATGATCTCGCGCAGGCGGGTCAGCATGACGCGGCCGCCGTGCTGGGTGACCGACTGGTAGTTCGTCGGCTTGAACACGTTCAGGAAGAACCGCCGGTAGTCGACGAGCGCCTGGAACTTGCGCAGGTGCGCCTCGTAGCAGCCGTACCGGCGTCCTGCCTGGTAGAGCGTGTTGTCCATGAGGTAGTCCCACAGCCAGATGGGCACGTCCTCGAGGTTCTCGAAGTAGCCGTAGAACGTGGTGCGCGAGATGCCCGCGAGGCGACAGACCTCGACGACGCGAATCTTGTCGACGGGCATCGTGTTGAGGCACTGGTCGTAGGCGCTCACGACCTTGAGGCGGGTGTCGTTGTGGGGCATGGCGGTCGAGCCTCCGTTTCCGGGTTCGGATTCGGCGATGACGAGGGGCAGGCGGGTCAGTAGAGACGCGCGCAGATGTCGCGCACCGCATGGAACGCGGGGTCGTCGTGATGCAGGTGGAGGAGCGTCTCGCCCTCGCGGTCGAGGACCGAGAGCGAGCCGTCGTCGGGGATCGAGCCCAGGTAGCGCGGGATCACGTCGTCGCGCAGGGGCGCCGCGGGCACGCCGGGCGCCTGGCGGTTGAGGACGAGGTCGATCGACCCGGCCGCGACCACGTTGTTCACGCGCGCCATGTCCCAGATGGTCTCCACGGTCCGCTGGCTGCGCGCCGAGCCGTCCGAGACGATGATGAGGTCGTCGATCGAGGCCGCGACCTGCCGGTTTATCTGCTCGAGGCCGGCCTCGCCGTCGATGACGATCGTGTCGAACTCGCCGGTGAGCATCTCGATCGAGTCGCGCAGCAGGTCGTTCACCGAGCAGTAGCAGCCCAGCTCGCGGCTGCGCCCCATCGCGAGGAACGCGAAGTGGTCCGTCTCGACGAGCGACTCGAAGACGAGGTAGTCGAGCTTCTCGGCGATGTCGCGCTCGGCCTGGGCGGAGCCGGAGGTGGCGGCCTCGAGGAGGGCGTCGCGCACCGAGCCGATCGTCCTGGCGGGCTCGACCCCCATCGCGAGCGCGAGGCCGAGCGCGGGGTCGGCGTCGATCACGAGCAGGCGGCCCGTGTCGGCTCGGTGCATGAGCGCGTGCGCGAGCAGGGCGGAGAACGCGGTCTTGCCCACGCCGCCCTTCCCGCAGACCGCGATCACCCGGTGACCCGGGTGCGGCTCGGCCGAGGCGGCGTGGTCCTCGTGGACGTGGGGGCTCCCGTCGGCCATGATGTGGCAGCGGGCCCCGATCGACCCGTACGGCGCGAGACAACCCCACATGCCCGCGGCTTCCCGCATGACCCCGCTCATGACTCCCCGCATGTTCGCACTCCCCCTTCGGCGGCCCTACCGGCCGTCCTCGTTCTCCCCGTCGTCGTCATGCTCGCCGGCGGCCTTGCGCAGGCGGGCGATCTGGCGGACCCTGTCGCACGTCCCCTTGTCGGCGCAGCTCCCGCAGTGGCCGCCGGAGGGGCAGTCGATGTCGACCCCCTCGCCCAGCCACGCGTCGCGGCGCAGGCTGTGGGAGGTCTCCTTCCACTCCCCGGTCAGCGCGCAGAGGGCCGCGACCGCCTCGGGCGAGGTGGCGAACAGGACCTCGACCGCCTCGACGCCCGCGTGCGACGATCGCACGAGCTGCATGATAGCAGCACCCAGCTGGTCGAGCGCGAACCCCTTCGCGTAGAGCGCGTCGCCCACGCGCGACCAGACCTCGCCGGGCGCGCTGCGCACGAAGTACCCCTCGACATAGTCCTTCACGCTCTGGCAATCCTCGACGCGCTGGTGCGAGGCGCCCTCAATCCCGGCGCCCGCCGCGAGGACCACCTGGGCGAACGGCGCCACCGTGCCGCGTGCCATCTCGGGCACGTCTGGTCCCAGGAGCGTGACGCGCCCGTCGACGACAAGGGAGGGGTCGGCCGTGGTCATGGTCATCGCGCAGGAGCCCACGCCCGGCCCGCCCAGCTCCACGGCGGTGCGGCTCTTGAGCACCACGCCGCGCCCCGCGTGCTCCCCCACCGCGAACGGCAGGGTCGCGACCTCGGGCGCAGGGCGCGACGGGGCGCCGGCGAACACTTCGCGCACCCGGGCGATCAGGCCGTCGAACGCGGTCACCGGCCCCTGCGAGCGCGAGCGCGCGCCCTCGACGTCGCACTCGTCGGGCGCCTTAGACACGGTCGGCCCCCTCCCACGAGGACGGGTCGGCGATCGTCCCGAGCTCGGGGGAGTCCGTCGCCCCCTCGGGCCGGTTGTCGGCGTAGGCGTAGAGCGCCGCGCCCACGGCCCCGTTGATCTGGGGGTCGCAGGGCAGCGTGGAGATGCCCACGCCCAGCATCTCCTCGAGCGCCCTCCTGAGGCCGGGGTTCTTGGCGCAGCCGCCCGTGAGCACGACGTCCTCCACCAGCCCCATGCGGTTCACCATCGCGGTGAGGCGCCGCGCGATCGAGACGTGGATGCCGCCGGCGATGTCGTTGCGGTCGACCCCCTTGTTGATGCACGAGATGACCTCGCTCTCGGCGAAGACCGAGCACGTCGACGAGATCTGCGCGGGCTCGGTGCTGAGGAGCGCCATCTCGCCGAGCTCTGAGATCTCGACCCGCAGCGTGCGCGCCATCATCTCGAAGAAGCGGCCCGTCCCCGCGGCGCACTTGTCGTTCATCGTGAAGTCGAGGACCTTGCCCGCCTTGGAGAGCGCGATGACCTTGACGTCCTGACCGCCCACGTCGATGACCGTGCGCGCCCGGGGCAGGAAGAAGTGCGCGCCGCGGGCGTGGCACGAGATCTCGGACACGTTCTGGGGGATGAAGTCGACGTTCTCGCGGCCGTACCCCGTGCAGCACGAGGCGGCGACGTCCTCGAGCGCGACGCCCGCACGCTCGCACGCCCGCCCCACGGCGAGGCGCGCCGTCTGCGAGGGGACGAACCCCGAGGGCTCCACCGCCCACGCGACCACGTCGGCCCGCCCGTCGCGCACGTCGAGCAGCACCGCCTTGCCGGTGGTCGAGCCCAGATCGCATCCCAGACAGTACATGAGTCCCCCTTTTGCACAAGACGCGGCGCCGGCGGCATCGGTCGCGCCGACCGCCGGCGCCGCTTGCTCTCTGACGGCGCGGACGCCGCCCGGATCGTCGGATTACCGGACTACTTGCTCAGCGGCTCCCAGCCCTGCGTCTCGAAGAAGTTCGCGATGATGCGCTTGAGCTCGTCGATGGGCAGGTAGGTGGGGTCGAAGATGTCCGACGCGAACGTGAGCAGCGGGATGTCCATCTCGCGGCAGAGCTGGCGCAGGTAGCCGATGTTGCCGCCCTGGTCCTTGTGCCCCTTGTGGTTGGGGAAGAACACGCAGTCGATCTGGTAGTCGCGGCACATCTCGCGCACGTCGGAGAGGAACGTGTCCACGGTGCCGCGGGCCTGGCGGATCATCGGGACCTCGTTGATGCCCTTGCGCGCGAGGCCGAAGAGCATGGTCTCGGGGGTCGAGGTGTCGATGACCGAGTACGGCGTGCGGCCGGCGAAGCTGTTGACCATGATGGCGCCGTAGGTCTCCTCGAGCCACGGACCCAGCTCGGACTCGGCCCACGAGCCGTTGAGGTCGGCCCACAGGATGCGGACGCGCTCCTCCTTGCAGGCGCCGATGCCCTTCTCGACCATGTCGGCGGCGGTCTCGGCCATGTAGCGGAAGAACTCGGTCACCTCGGGGTCGCCCGGCCAGTTCACGTGCAGCGCCTGCGTCCAGCCCCACTCGGCGGCCTGCAGCGAGTGGAACGGGCACGGCTTCTGCATGAGGCAGTGGTTGACGTCGTCCCAGTAGGCGTTGATCTTGTTGGTCTCCTCGCAGATCCTGCGGAGCTCGTCCCAGTCCATCGTGTGGCCGGTGTGCTCCTCGAGGAACGCGATCTCGCGCTTGAGCTGGTCGGCGAAGTACTGGATGTCCTCGTCGCCGTAGCCGTAGGGCGGGTCGAGCGAGATGGTGGGGATGTTCTCCCAGCCGGGGACGGTCTCCCACGCCTCGTGCATGAGGCTCTGGGCGTCGCAGGGCTCGAGCATGCCCGTGATGACCGTGGGCGTGGGGATGATGCCGGCGCGGGCGCCCCACACGGCGAGCTGGATGAGGGCGCAGGAGTCGCTCGGCGTGTCGCCCTCGTGCATGCGCTCGATCGTGTCGAAGAACGGGCGCGTGGGGATGATGAGGTCGACCGGGCAGAAGTGCGTGAGGCCCATGGCCGCGTAGATCTCGGTGGAGTTGCCGTACCACTCGGAGACGAGCGGCTCGTCGTGCTCCACGGTGTCGATGAGGAGGTTCACGTGCTTGAGGGCGAGGGCGAAGTTGTCGCGCGTGAGCTTGAGCAGGCCGGAGAGCCCGGGGACCGCGTCGAGCTGGGCCACGCCGCCCGAGAAGACCTCGCGGTACTGATACATGCGTTCGGGAACCTTCGCCATGGCTATCGCCCACCTTCCGTGAGGGTCTCGACGAACGCCTGCACGCGGGTGCGCGTCTGGCCGGCGTTCGCGAATATGTACTCGGTGTCGAGGTCGAGGCAGCGCAGCCCCTTGTTCGCGACCTCCACGTCGAACATCAGGCGCTCGTAGCTCCAGAGGTCGCACAGGGGCACGTGGACCTGGATGTACCCGTCGGCGTGGACCTCCTCGGCGACGGACTCGAGGTACGCCCAGCGCTCGGCGCGCGTGCCGTGGAGGCGCGGCTCGGCGGGACGTCCCTGCAGGTAGGCGCGGGCGAGGTTCTCGTAGGGGTCGCCCTCGGTCGCGACCTGCATGTCGGCCTGGCGACGCCCGTAGCCGCCGAGCGAGTCGCCCACGATCTGGGCGCCCTGGCTCTCGATCGCCTCGACGAACGGGAGGGAGTCGAGCTCGCCGCCGTAGAGGACCACGCGGGCCGTGCGCTCCTTGGCGCAGGCGGGGCAGCCGCCCTCGGCGGGCTCAGCGGCGGACTCGGCGACCGCGGCCTCGCAGGCCTCGACGAGCTCCTTGAGCAGCGGGATCAGCTTGTCGAGCGGCGAGCAGGTGGCGGCGATCCCCACCGCGAGCATCTGGGAGCCACTGATCGGCGGCACCGCGGCGCCGCGCAGCGCGTGGAGCCTCATGAGCAGGGCGCGCTTCTCGTTGCAGGCCTCGATGGCGGCCTTGAGGGACTCGTCGGTGATCTTGACGCCGAACGCCTCCTCGAGCGACTCCGCGAACTTGCGGTACTCGCCCGCGAGATGGGCGGCCTCGAGCTCGTCGCCGCGGCGCTTGGGGAAGCAGATGAGGTGCGAGTACCCAGGCTTGAGGACGTCGGTCCAGTTCTCCCAGAGCTTGCGGATGTGGTCGCAGGCGTTGGTCGCGACGAGGCCGTCGATGAACCCGAAGCGCCCCTTGGCGGCCGAGTCGTAGAAGTGCTTGATGAGGCTGCAGTTGACCATCGTGAACCGGGCGTCCGACGCCTCGGTGCCCGTGCTCCCCTGCGCGCGCAGACGGACGGGCAGCATCCCGGCCGCCAGGACGACCTCCTCGGGCACCTGGTTGTACAGGGTCCCGATTATCTTGCCGCCCTCCTGTTTATAGCTGTCGAGCCAATCGTTCGAGGGACCCATGCATAGACCGCGAAAGACCTCGCAGATCTCTTCGACACGCGACGGACCGCCCATAGAACGTCCCTTCTCCTCGTTCCCATCACCCTGCCGCTCCCCCTAAAAGAGCAGCTTAACGGGCTGATTAAAAGGGCGGCCACCCTAGCCGCGCCGTGGTGCGCACCCCGGGTGGGCCGCACGTTTCAACGAGGTGGAAGGCCGTCCTTTTCTGCCGGTATCAGAATAGGAGCCGACTCGCCGCCGACTCAATTTACAATCTCCGGAAAGTGTTCAGGTGACGAGGAAGAGGGGGCGCGAGGGGCGCGAGGGACGAGGGGCGAGGGGGCACGTGGACGGAGGCGCCAGGGGGCACGGGGGGCAGGGCGGGGGGATGGGCACGCCCGGCACCGTGGATTGCGCGCGCTTTCCGGCAGATTTTGGTCAAAAAACGGATTATGGACTGCCTCGAGACGGGCGAGTAGGAGACCACGGATGAAAGTCTGCGTACTACAAATGACGTGACCTGGGGTTTCATCGATGAGAACTACTGTGTCCGTACGCTCACCGCCCGACCGCGCCCAGATAGACAGTCCATAATCGGAAATTTGACCATTTCCCGCTCGAAAACGCGCGTCTACAGTTGGTGAACCCGCGCGAGATGCGACTGCGATGGCCGCTCGCAAGAGCGGCGCCGCACGTCGCGCATACTGGTAGAATGGCCCGCGACCAAAACCGCGGCGCGCCGCACGACCGGAAACGCACAGCCGTCCAACCGGGTTACCGCAGGAAGGAGGCATCGAGGAGCATGAACGCGTCAGTCGCAGACCCGAACGTCGACCCAACCGCCAGGCCCACCGCCGGCCCAGACACCCGTCCGGACGCCCTCCCTGCCATCGACCCCGACGTGCCCCAATCGCCTCATCCCCAGCACCCCCTCGGCTTCCTCGCCCGGGCGGCGCTCTGGACCCTCGCGAGCGTCGTGATCGGTCTCGTGTGCGGCGGAGGCGCGGTGCTGCTCTCGCTCGCATGCGAGGTCGCGGCCGACGCGGGGGCGGCGTTCCCCCCGCTCCTCCTCTGCCTACCCGTCTTCGTCGTGGTCACCTGCTGGATCTACCGGGTCCTCGGGGTCTCGCACGACATCAGCACGGCCTCGGTCTTCGCCCGCCAGCGCGACGACGGTCCCCTGCCCACCCAGCTCGCGCCCGCCATCCTCGCGGGGACGGCGCTCAGCGTGCTCGGCGGCGGGTCGGTGGGCAAGGAGGCGGCGGCGCTTCAGCTGGGCGGAGCGCTCGCGTCGGGGCTGTCCTCGGTTTTCTCCGGGCGGTCCAAGGCATGCGAGAAATCCGGCAATGCGGCGCGGCGGGGGTCCCGGCAGCTCCGCAGGCCGTTCGAGGAGTTCCGGGGAGCGCGCGACGTGTTCATTCTCGCGGGCATGGCGGCGGCGTTCGCGTCGCTCATGTTCGCCCCGGTCGCGGCCACCCTGCTCGTGCTCGAGGTGGCGCGCCCGGCGCGTGGGAGGCTGCTGCGCGGTCGCATGCTCTGCGTGCCCGCCTCGGCGGCGGTCTCGTTCGCCTTCGCGAGCCTCTGCAACGTCGAGCGGCTCTGGCATCCGGGGGACCTCGCCCTCACGAGCCTGACGCTCGACACACTGACGGGGGCGGACGGCGGGGCGACGGCAACCTTCATGACCCCCATCATCTTCATCGGGCTCTGCACCTGCGTGGGAATCGCGTTCGTGTGGCTCGTGAAGCGCACGCGGACGGTCACCGGCGCCGCGATGCCGAACGACTGGGTGCGCCCGATCGCGGGGGCGCTGGTCGCCGTCGTGCTCAACATCGCGACCGGCGGGCTTTGCGCGGGAACGGGCGCGAGCCTCATCAGGGCGGCGCTCGCGGGGGAGGCGCTCCCCGTCGAGACGTTCGCGCTCAAGGTCCTGATCACATGCGCGTGCCTCGGCTTTGGGGTGAAGGGCGGCGAGGTCATGCCGGCGCTCGCCATCGGAGCCAGCCTGGGGTGCGCGTTCGGGCAGGTCGCGGGCGTCGACACGGCCCTCTACGCGGCGCTCGGCATGGTCGCGGTCTTCTCGGCGTGCAGCCTGTGCCCCCTCGCGTCGCTTGCCCTCGCG
Organism: uncultured Coriobacteriaceae bacterium; assembly: GCA_964390275.1. GTDB lineage: Bacteria > Actinomycetota > Coriobacteriia > Coriobacteriales > UMGS124 > CAYMHQ01. Next base: position 11,793 of record CAYMHQ010000022.1, on the reverse strand, counting down.
TGCGAGGCGTTCGGCCTCACGGCGGCGGCCCCGCTCTTCGCGCTCGCGGCGCTCGTGCCCGGCGCGGTCGCCCTTGCGGTTGACGTCGCGCGCCTCTGCTCCTCCCGCGACGATGTGCGCACCTACCTCGTCAACCCCTCGATCCTCGCGCAGGGCGAGCGTCACTCGAACGGGCTCTTCGTCCGCTGAGCGACACGCCGGCAATCGCACGCTTAGCGGGCGCGCCCGGACGGCCCCCTCCTCCGCCTACCGGACGCCGCGGCGGCGCATCATCACGAGCTTCACCACGGCCAGGACGGCGGCGAAGAGCACGCCGGCTACCGGCCAGACCGCCCAGGTGCGCTCGGTGGCGTCGGGGGCGCTCGACGGACCGAACGAGAGCCACAGGTAGATTGCGACCGCCATCATCCAGTAGACAAGCGAGACCACCCTCGCGACGCGGACGGTCGCCTTGCGGCTGCGCGTGTAGTCGCCCTCCTGGAGCAGCTTAAGCATGCCGGAGCGGCGGGTCCCCACGAGCACGAGCGTGAAGACGCCGGCGGCCACGAGCGCAAGGAGAAGGCAGATGGCGCCCGCGTAGAGCACGCCGTCGTCGGAGCCGCCGAGGACCATGCACATGAAGAGCGGCACCGCGCACAGGACGCACAGGACGGTGCCCACCACCACGCCGCGCGTGTAGACCGGCTCGTAGTCCCTCAGGCGCTCCCGGGCCATGCCCGTCACGCCGTACTGCGTCTCGAAGGGGTCGGTGTCGAGGAACTCGTACCGCCTGAGACCCGCTCCCGTCACGAGGAACAGCGCCACCGCCGCGGCGACGAGGGTCAGAAGGACGGTGAGGCCGATGCCGAGACCCGCCTCCTGCGACAGGGGGAACGACGGGTCCTCGCCCAGCGCGCCGAGGAGCAGCAGGCAGACCGGGGAGAGGATGCAGAGCGCCACGGCGGTCGCGGTGCGAGGGGCGGCGGCCCGGTTCAGCCGGAGGAACTCCGACGCCTCCTCGAGGGAGACCTGGCGCAGGGGCTCGCCCGACACGGGGTCGAGGGAGCCGTCCTCGCCGGCGGAGGCAGCGGGATGCTCGGGGAGCGGCTCCTCGATCTCGTCCTTGAGCAGGTAGTCGGTCGAGACACCGAAGAGGCGGCTCATCTGGAGGACCTTGTCCATGTCGGGCACGGAGAGGGCGCTCTCCCACTTCGAGACCGACTGGCGCGTGACGCCCAGCCTCTCGGCGAACGCCTCCTGGGTCATCCCGGCCTGCTTGCGGAGCGAGGCGATCTTGTCTGCCAGTATCATCGTCGCGACCTTTCTCGTTCATCCCATCGGTACGGCGGCGGGTCGGCGGCGCACGCTCCGCCCGCTCCAACCCGCCGCCGCAATGATGGCGCCGAGGGCGGTTGCACGCCAGAAAGCAGGCTGTATCCTACGGCAACTGGCGGTTGCTTTCGCTGGTAGACGCTTCGCGCGAGCTCGAAAGCCATCCCGAGAGCCAGCCCGAGAGCTCGCCGTCGGCGACGAGCGCCACCTCCTGCGTCGCGCGGGAGACGGCCGTGTAGAGGCGGCGCCGCGCGAGGCCGTCGCCGGAGGGGAACTCGGCCTCCTGCGCGTCGGCCACGAGGACGCGGTCGAACTCGAGGCCCTTGGCGAGCTCGAGGGTGATGAAGACCACGCCGCCCTCGGGCAGCGCCATCCCCTCGCGCATCGTCACGGGCATCTCCCCCTCGCCGAGGTCGTCGGCAAGCAGGCGCTCGAGCCACTTGATGCGCCGCTTGCCCCCGCTCACCACCACGGCGCCGAGCCCCGGCCTGCCGTGCATCGCGCGGATCTCCTCAACGAGCGCCGCACGGTAGGCGTCGCGGTCGGGGCAGGCGATGAGGCGCGGGGCCGTGCCGGGGCGGCGCACCGACGAGATCCTGATGCGCTCCTCGTGCGGCAGCAGGCTCGCGAACAGCTCGGTTATCTCGGGCGACGAACGGTAGCTCGTCATGAGCTCGCACTGCGACACGGGGCCGCGCGCGCCCTCGAACAGCGCGCGGATCTCGTCGAACGACGCGGTCCCCGGCTTGATGGCCTGGTTGGGGTCGCCCAGCAGCAGAAAGTGCGCCCGGCTGAAGTAGCGCGCGAGAACCCTCAGCTGCGTCACCGAGTAGTCCTGCACCTCGTCGACCATCACGAGCTTCGCGTTCTCGTCGACCTTGCCCGTGAGCGCCATCTTGAGGTAGAGCCACTCCGCCCCCGAGATGCTCGGCTGGCCGAGCATCCTCATGCCGATGCGGTCGAAGCGCAGCCATTCACCGCACTCGACCTGCTTGAACGCCGGCGCGCACACGTCGTTGAGGTAGACGCGGGCGAGGTCGCGGAACTCCTCCTCAGAGTCGGGCGAGATCTGGTAGCCAAAGATGCGCTCCATCTCGTCCTCGTCGAGGCACATCATCTCCTCGTGGACCGACGAGCGCTCGGCGAGAGCCTCCACCCGGTGTTCGAGCTTCTCGAGCAGGTCCTCCTCCGCCAGCGCGACGAGGCGCGGGCCGATGGGGAGCCGCCTGTTGAGCCGCGCGACCACGCCCCACACCTGCGCCGCCGTGAGCAGCTCGCGCTCCCCCGCCATGACGTCGCGCACGTCGTCCTGGTCGAGCGTGAGCGAGGCGACCCCGGCGTCGATGCGCGAGAGCGTCTCCGGCGGGACCTCCTCGCCGAGCGCGCGGTCGCCCGGGCCGAGCAGCGCCATGAGCTCGCTCCACAGCACGGTGCGCGGGTTCTTCTCCCCCAGGTCGGGCAGGACGTTGCGGATGTAGCGCGCGAACACCGGGTTGGGCGAGATGAGGTACACCTGGTCGGCGTTGAGGTTCTTGCGGTCCTGAAAGAGCAGGTAGGCGATGCGCTGGAGCATAACCGACGTCTTGCCGCTGCCCGCGATGCCCCGCACCAGCAGCGTGGGGACGTCCTCGTGGCGAATGACGAGGTTCTGCTCGCGCTGGATCGTGGCGGTGATCGCCTGCAGGCTCGCCGTGCGCGTGGCCGAGAGCGAGGCGAGCAGCATGGGGTCCTCGATGGCGACCGTCGTGTCGAAGTAGGCGTTGAGGCGGTCGCGCTCGATGTCGAACTGGCGGCGCAGCTCGAGGTCGACGTCGATGCGGCGGCCGTTGGCCTCGTACGACGTGGGGCCCATCTCCTGGTTGTAGTAGGTCTCGGCCACCGGGGAGCGCCAGTCGACGACGAACTGCCGGTGCCTCTCGTCGGCCATCCCCGTGCTGCCGATGTAGAGGTCGCGCGCCTCGGCCTTGCCGGGGAAGCGCAGACGGACCTTGGCGAAGTAGGGCTTGCGCAGCAGCAGCCGGGCGCGCTTGAGGGTCTCGACGTCGAGGTCGATCGAGATGTTGAAGCTGTCGACGACGTTGTTCATGACGGCGTACTCGGCGAACGTCTCCATCGAGATGTCCTCGTGGTCGAAGTTCGGCGCGAGCTCGTCGATCATCGAGCCCTTGAAGTCGGCCATCTCCTGGCGGTTCGCGGCGAGCCGATCCTCGAGCCTGCGGTCGATCTCCAGCAGCTTGGCGTACGTCTCGGCGAGATGGCGGCGCTCCTCCTCGAAGACCGGGTCGGCGGCCGCGGCGGGGGTCGCAGGGACGGTGGAATCCGCGGGGGCGTTGGGGGTCGCGGGATCCGCGGAGGTGACGGGGATGGCTTTCGTAGTGGCGTCCATGGCTTGCCTGACGTCCTTTCGAATCGAACGGGCCCGAGGGCGGCGCCCCGGGGCCTTTATGCGCGAACGGTTGCGCGCAAGAGCAGGTTTGGCATTGTATCGCCTACGACGGCGGAGGGCTATAGAGCGCACAAAAGCGGCTGAAGGGAGGTGCCTGCGGGCCGTGTGCGGCGGAAAGCGAGCAGCGAGTGCGCGGATGGGGCGAGACAAGACGCCAACGAAGAACGCGGCGGGGCCCTCGCCATCCCCACCGCCAGCACACAAAAAGGGACCCCGCCGCAACGGCGAGGCCCCTTCGGGTTCACGCTATGTTCCCGCTGGCAGGCAGGCCGCCGGCAGCGGGCAGTCGAACGCTACGCGACCACCAACATAATGATGCGCAGCACGAACAGGCCGGCAGCGACCCACATGACCCAGTGCATGTCCTTGGCACGGCCCTGGAACACGCGGATAAGCACGTAGGCCAGGATGCCGAACATGATGCCGTTCGCGATGGAGTAGGTGAAGGGCATCATGATGATGGCGAGGTAGCCGCCGAGCGCGCCGGCCGCGTCCTCGGAGAAGTCCATCTTGGTGACCGAGGAGATCATGAGAAGACCCACGAAGACCAGGGCGGGCGTGGTCGCGAACGACGGAATCGCCAGGAAGATCGGGGAGAGCAGCAGCGCGAGGAGGAACAGGACCGCGACGACGACGGCGGTGAGGCCGGTGCGGCCGCCGGCAGCGACGCCAGCGCTCGACTCGACGTAGCTGGTCACGGTGCTGGTGCCCAGGCAGGCGCCGGCGACGGTGCCGATGGCGTCGGCCATGAGGGTCTGCTTGACGCGGGGAAGCTTGCCGTCCTCGTCAAGGAGGCCGCCCTTGCTGGCGACGCCGATGACGGTGCCGGCGGTGTCGAACAGGTCGACGAACAGGAACGAGAACACGATGACCAGGAACTCAACGAAGTGCGAGGTCACATAGCTGAAGTCGAACTTGAAGAGGTTCGGCGCGGTGAAGTTGATGCCGTTCGAAAAGTCGGGGAACAGCGAGTACACGCCGGCGGCCGCGTCGGGGACGTACCAGCCCACGGCCTCGGCGATCATGCCGAGGACCCAGGTGGCGAGGATGCCCCACAGGATGTAGCCGGGCACGTGGTAGTGGTACATGATGCCGACCAGGATGAGGCCGACGAGCGCGAGCGCGACCTGGGGCGAGGCGAAGGAGCCGAGGGCCACGAGGGTCGAGGAGTCGGCGACGACGATGCCGGCGCTCTTGAGGCCGACGATGGCGATGAACAGGCCGATGCCGGCGCTGATGCCGTACTTGAGGTTCATCGGGACGTCGTTCACGAGCGCGTCGCGGAACTTGCAGAGCGTGAGCAGGATGAACAGGACGCCCTCGACGAGGACCGCCGCGAGGGCGATCTGCCACGGGTCGTTGATGCCTGCCTCCGCCATGGGGATGCAGACGGAATAGGCGAAGTACGCGTTCAGGCCCATGCCGCTCGCGAGCGCGATCGGGTAGTTCGCGTAGAACGCCATGACGAGCGTCGCGAACGCAGCGGAAATCGCGGTCGCGGTGAAGACGGCGCCGGAGTCCATGCCGGCAGCCGAGAGGATGGACGGGTTGACCGCCAAGATGTAGACCATCGACAGGAAGGTGATGACACCTGCCAAGACTTCGGTCTTAACGTTCGTCCCGTTTTCCTTTAACTTGAAGAGCTTTTCCATCGTCACCCCATAACCCCAAGAACCAATAGATTCAAACGCGCGAACCATTATATGGACAGCGAATAGGCTCATAGCGGAGATGCGGATTTTTTGCATCAAATTTATGGTTTCAGCGATAAGAGGGATTTAACCGGGGCGCTTTGGGGAATGCGGGTTTGTCTCAAAAACAACTCGTAAAGCGGGCTACCGAGCGAGCCGCATGACAGGCCGCGCGACAGTCGCGGCAGGCGCCGCACGGCGGCATGACACTGCCGTCCCAGTCGACGGCGACCACGCGCCGGATCGAGTCTTCGCCGCAGGTCAGCATGTGGAAGATAGCGTTGCGCTCGGCACAGATGCCGAGCGTGCACGCGCCCGCCGCGCGAGTTTACCCACATTTTACGGGACTACGGACGCGCAGTTTACATTGCGCGGCTAGCCTAAGGCGCGAATGCGGTGCCAAACGGTGCCGCCGACTGCCGTTCATGAACAAACAGGAACCGGGGGGACTTCCCATGACGACGTACAAGACCGTCGCGATCAGCGACGCGCTCAAGACGAAGAAGATGGCCGCCGCAATCGAGGAGAAGGCGAACGAGATGGCCCGCGATGGCTGGGAGCTCGTCACCTTCTCGACCACTCCCTCCGGCAAGGCGATCCTCATGTTCCGCACCGAGGACGAGACCGCTGTGGAGACCGCCGCGGGTGCGGACGACGAGGAGCCCGCGCAGGAGACCGCAGTCGAGCAGCAGGACGCCCCCGAGGAGCCCGCCGCCGACCAGGACGCCGCCCTCGCGCGGGGCGCCGCCGAGGTCGAGACCGCAGAGGCGGTCGACGAGGCGGAATGAAGAACGCCCTCATCGACATCGGGTCCAACTCGATCCGCCTGACGCTCTACGAGACGAGCGGCGACAGCTTCAAGGTCCTCTTCCGCGAGAAGGTCATGGCCGGGCTCGCGGGGTACGTCGAGGGCGGGCGCCTGAGCGACGAGGGGGTCGAGCGCGCCTGCTCGGGACTCCTCACGTTCAGGAGCATCCTGCAGACGCTCGAGATCGACCGCATCAGCGTCTTCGCCACCGCGTCGCTGCGCAACGTCTCCAACACGGCGGAGGCGCTGGCCAGGATCGAGGCCGAGACCGGCTATTCGGTCGACGTCATCAGCGGCAAGGACGAGGCGCTGCTCGGTTACGCGGGCGCGATGCGGGAGCTGCGCCTCACGAGCGGCGCGTTCGTGGACGTGGGCGGGGCGAGCACCGAGCTCGTCGAGTTCGACGGCGGCGCGCCGGGACTCTCCGTGAGCCTCCCCGTAGGGTCGCTCAGCCTCTACCGTCGCTGCGTCAAGAAGATCCTCCCCGGCGACGGGTCGCTCAGGCGCCTGCGCCAGGCGATCGAGGAGGCGTTCGACGCGAGCGCGCTCGACCTCGAGCCGCGGCAGGTGCTCGTGGGGGTGGGCGGCACGGCGCGCGCCACGCTCAAGCTCGCGCGGCACTACTACGGGGACGCCGCCATCGACCCGGAGCCCGCCGCTTCGGCGGTCGCGCCGGCGGCAGGCGCCTCGTCCCTCGACCCTGCCGCTGGCGAGGTCTCCGGCATCACGGCGGCGCAACTCGACGGACTGGTCGAGTTCCTCTGCAGCGGAGAGAAGGACGCGGCCGACCTGATCCTGCGCCACGAGGCCGACCGCGTCCATACGATCGTGCCCGGGATGCTCGTCCTGCAGCACGCGTTCCATCTGTTCCGCGCCAGACGGCTGGTGGTCAGCAAATACGGCGTCCGAGAAGGTTACCTATGCCAGAGAGTACTCAGCAGCACGCTCAACAGCCCCGCCAGCCCGAGCCCCAGCGCCAGCCCCAGCGGCGCTACTCCTACACCCAGAACCGCGAGCTGAGCTGGCTGCGCTTCAACCAGCGCGTGCTCGAAGAGGCCGCCGACCCGGCCGTCCCCGCGCTCGAGCGGCTCAAGTACGTCTCGATATTCTCGAGCAACCTCGACGAGTTCTTCATGGTGCGCGTGGGCAGCCTGTTCGACATCGCCCGCATGACGCCCGACGACGCCGACAGCAAGACCGGCTGGACGCCGGCCGAGCAGCTGCGCCGCATCTACGACGCCGTCCCCGGCCTGCTCGCGATGAAGCGCCAGATCTTCTCGGCCGTCTCCGAGGAGCTGGCCCGCAGCGGGATCGTCGACGTCGCGACCGACGAGCTGGACGCCGACGACCAGAAGCGCGTCAACCGGTTCTTCAAGGCCGAGATGCTGCCGATCCTCTCCCCCGTGCTCATCGGACCCAACCACCCGGTGCCGCACCTCGTGAACAAGGCGCTCTACGCCGCCGCGCTGCTCGAGAACAAGCAGGGCCACAAGGCGGTGGGCATCGTGCCCCTGCCGGAGAGCCTGCCGTCGTTCCTCCTGCTGCCCGACGGGAGGCGCTTCGTCCGCTCGGAGAACATCCTGCTGCAGCGCCTCGAAACGCTCTTCGGGGCGTACACGGTCAAGGAGAGCTGCGTGCTCTCGGTCACGCGCAACGCCGACATCAACTTCGACGACGAGAAGTTCGAGGACGACGAGGAGGACTTCCGCCGGCAGATGAAGAAGCTCCTGCGCCAGCGCGACCATCTGGCCGTGGTGCGCCTCGAGCTGAGCGCGCCCGTCTCCCCCGCGTTCCAGACGAGGCTGTTCCCGCTCGTGCGCGTCGAGGCGGGCCAGGTCTTCGTCGACCCGTGCCCCCTCAACATGGGCTACGCGTTCCGCCTGGCGGGCGAGCTGCCCCGGGAGCTCTCCGCGCGCCTCCTCTACCCCGCCTACCACGGCCGGCGTGCCGAGGACCTGCTGCTCGACCAGCCCCTGATCCCCCAGGTCCAGCAGCGCGACCGGCTGCTCTTCTACCCCTACGACTCGGTGGAGCCGTTCCTGCGCCTCCTCAACGAGGCGGCCGAAAACCCGCAGGTGCTCTCGATCAAGATCACGATCTACCGGCTCGCCTCCTCGTCGAAGATCGCGCAGGCGCTGTGCCGCGCGGCCGACAACGGCAAGGAGGTCCTCGTCCTCATGGAGCTGCGCGCCCGGTTCGACGAGGAGAACAACCTGGCGTGGTCCAAGATGCTCGAGGAGTCGGGGTGCCAGGTCGTCTACGGCACGGAGGGCTTCAAGTGCCACAGCAAGATCTGCCTCATCACGTTGCGCGGCCATAACCGGACGAGCTACATCACGCAGGTCGGCACCGGCAACTACAACGAGAAGACGAACGCGATGTACACCGACCTGAGCCTCATGACCGCCAGCCAGGGCATAGGCGAGGACGCGGCGGCGTTCTTCCGCAACATGCTCGTCAACAGGCTCGACGGAGAATACCGGCGGCTGTGCGTGTCACCGGGAGGCATCAAGGCGATGATCCTGCGCGGCATCGACCGGCAGATCGCGCTCGGCAGGGAGGGGTACGTCTGCATCAAGGTGAACTCCGTCACCGAGTGCGAGGTCATCGACAAGCTCGCCGAGGCGTCGCAGGCGGGGGTCGAGGTACAGCTCATCGTCCGCGGCATCTGCTGCCTCCTCCCCGGGGTGACCGACCTCACGGACAACGTGCACGTGACGAGCGTGGTGGGTCGCTTCCTCGAGCACGCACGCATCTACATGTTCGGACGCGGGGCCGACGCCGAGGTCTACATCTCCTCCGCCGACCTCATGACGCGCAACCTCAACCGCCGGGTCGAGATCGCCTGCCCGGTCGAGGACCCCCTCCTGCGCGAGCAGGTGAGGTGGGTACTCGACTCCCAGCTCCGCGACACGGCGAAGGCGAGCATGATGCTCCCGGACGGCATGTACTGCCGCAAGCACAGCGCGGTGCCGTTCGACTCACAGGCCTACTTCATGGAGCAGTCGCCCCACGTCCCCGCCAAGGCCGAGGAGCGCCGCCCGCGCCTCGCGCAGCGGCTGAGGGGCCTCGTCGAACGAGCGTTCGGGGCGGCGTTCGGGGCGGCCTCGGGGCAAAGCGGGGACAAGGCGAGGCGGGGGTAACGACGGGGACGCGGCGAGGCCGTCCGTCCATAGGCCACACGGAAGCGCATACGCGCCGCACACCGGAGCCGTCAAAAGTTCACCCGGTTAAATCTCGGGTGAACGAGGCGAAATCCGTCAGGATACGTTACAATGTGTCAATTATACTACCCGCGACGAATCGTTTCCGTCGTCCCGCCGATCCGACCGCCTCGAAGCCCTCCGCTTGCACGGACCCGCCGAGCAACGTGCCACCACCGAGACCGCTTCCCGCGCAGGCATGGCCCTGAGGCACCCATCGTCCGACGAAGACTATGAGACCGGAGCCACTATGACCGCCAACGCCAACGCAAAGCTCAAGCTACTGTACATCCGCGAGATGCTCGAACAGCAGACCGACCAGGAGCACGGCATGACGATGAAGCAGATCATCGAATGCCTGAACGAGCGCGGCATCCAGGCCGAGCGCAAGAGCGTGTACCGCGACCTCGACCTCCTGCGCGAGGTGGGGCTCGACATCCGCACCTACCAGCGCAACCCCGTGGAGTACGCCATCGAGCGCAGGTGCTTCACCATCCCCGAGCTCATGCTCATGATCGACGCGGTGCAGTCGAGCAGGTTCGTCACCAAGCTCCAGTGCGACAAGCTCGTGCGCAACATCAAAACCCTCGCGTCCGAGAACCAGCGCGAACTCCTCAACAAGCGCATCCACGTGGCCGGGCGCATCAAGTCGAAGAACGAGAGCGTCTTTGGCACCATCGACGTCATCCACGAGGCCATGCGCCAGCGCAAGAAGATCTCGTTCCACTACTACAAGCACGACAGCTCGGGCCAGCCGGTGGTCCAGCACAACGGGAAGCCCTACGTGCTCACCCCCGTCAAGATCGTCTACGCCGACGGGTTCTATTATCTCGACGTGTGGAGCGACACGCACAAGGCGTTCTCGGACTACCGCATCGACCGCATGAAGACCGTGCGCGTCTCCGACGAGCCCGCGACCCGCTCGGCCGAGATCACCGAGCGCGCGAACGAGGACTGCGACTACCAGTACTTCGGCCGGTTCAACGGGGAGCCGGTCGCGGTGACCCTCAACGTCGACGCCGACAAGATCGACATCGTGCTCGACCGCTTCGGCGAGGACGCGACGTTCGCCCCGGCGGAGGACGGCGACTACGCGCAGGCTCAGGTCTGCGTGAGGAAGAGCCAACAGTTCTTTGGCTGGATCGCCGGCCTCGGCGGCGCCGTGACCATCGCGAGCCCCGAGAGCCTGGCCGAGGAGTACCGCGACTACCTGCGAGGACTCATCGAGAAGTCGTAAGGCGACCGGGCAAGAGGAGCGGGCGGGAGAGCCCGCGCGAGAAGGACCGAACGAGAAGAGCAAGCCCACGGCGGGGATGCGCGTCCGCGACGATTCGCGGGAGGCGCGTCCCCGCCGGTTTTGTTTGGGGCGTATGCAAGCACGTACGGCGCACACCCTCCCCGGCTCAGGGCAACCTGAGCTCGAGGGCGTCCCCGTCGTCGAACAGCAGGCGGATCGCTGCACCGCCCGCGGCCGGATCCGCGGGACGCGAGGAATCCCGCCGCCCGCCCGGCGCCTCGAACCCGACGAGCCTGTCGCCGACGATCGGCGAGCACCCCCGGATCCTCGCCCACTGCAGGCAGGGACGGTCGCCCGGAAGCGCGCGCTCGGGTGCGCGGGAATCGCGCGGCACGACGGGGGCCTCGTTGTCGACGCTCCCCCGCCAGGCGGACAAGACGGCAAACGCGCTCCCCGGGACGAACACGTCATCCCCCGCGCACGCCCGCCCCTGCGCGACCACCAGGTCGGCCTCTTCGAACCTCACGACGACCGGGGCATCGCGGACCCAGCCGCAGCCGTCGCAGTCCCAGACGCCGAACGCGTCGACGAGATAGTCCCCGATGAACGACGAGAGCACGTCGCCGAGGACGTCAGCATGCGAGGGAGGCCAGTCGAACCAGGAGGCCAGGTCGGGGATGCCGGATACCCTGTCCGTGTCGCCAAAGAGTGCGTGCGTCGCCGCCGTCTCGCCCATGTCGATTCCCCTCCCTTTCGCTCTTCGCACCGCCGCGCCCTCGGGACCGCGGCTCGTCTGGTTGTCCGCCGCGCGTTCGAACCCCGCCGGCGTTGCGGAGTAGTGTAGACGAAACGGCACCCTGGGGATGTACACCAAACGGGACACCCTCACCGTTATTTTTGGACAGGGTGAAAAAGTTTTCGCGTCATGGCCCGCGGTGCCACTGTTTGGTGACGAGTGTCGCAGACTTGTTCCTCTTCCGAACGTGAGTCCGACAAAAAACAGCCCGGTCTGGAAAGGCCGGGCTGTCGCGAATCGATTGGGTTGTCGGAAACTTTAGGCTTCGGAGAACGCTGGAACTCAGTCGTCGTAACCGTCG
>CAYMHQ010000021.1:0-22877 GCA_964390275.1 uncultured Coriobacteriaceae bacterium | reverse complement strand
CCGCCCGGGACTCCGCCTGGGGTGTCGCCTGGGACGTCGAGGGGGCGCTAGATGCCATCGGCCGTCCCCTGCTCCTCGAGGACGCGCCAGCGGTGGTAGGCCACGACGAACGGGTCGAGGTCGCCGTCGGTCAGGACGCTCTCGACGTTGCTCGTCTCGTACCCCGTGCGCAGGTCCTTCACCATCTGGTAGGGATAGAGCACGTAGCTGCGAATCTGGTTGCCAAAGCCGATGTTGCGCTTGGGGCCGCGCAGCTCGTCGAGCTCGGCCTCGCGCTTCTCGCACTCCAGCTCGTAGAGGCGCGCGCGCAGGATCTGCATCGCGATGGCCTTGTTCTGGAGCTGGCTGCGCTCGTTCTGGCAGGTGACCACGATGCCCGTGGGCGCGTGGGTGAGGCGCACGGCGGAGTCGGTCGTGTTGACGCCCTGGCCGCCCGGGCCGCTCGCGTGGTACACGTCGACGCGGATGTCGGAGGGGTCGATGTCGACCTGCACGTCGTCAGGCAGGACGGGGATGACCTCCACGCCGGCGAACGTCGTCTGGCGGCGCTTCTTGTCGTCGGTCGGGGAGATGCGCACGAGGCGGTGGACGCCGGCCTCGGCGGAGAGCATGCCGTAGGCGTCCTTGCCCTTCACGGTGAACGTCGCGCGGTCGAGGCCGATGAAGTCGCCCACCGGGGCGTCGTTCACCTGCACCTTCCACTTGCGGCGCTCGCAGTAGCGCAGGTACATGTGGAAGAGCATCTCGGTCCAGTCCTGGGCCTCGAGGCCGCCCTGACCGGGCTTCACGGTCACGATGGCGTCGCCGTGGTCGAACTTGCCGGTGAACCAGCTCGAGAGCTCGAGCTCGTCGAGCATGCGGTCGAGCTGGGCGATCGCGTCGACGGCGTAGAGGCTCGTCTCCTCGTCGTCGGCCTCGAGCGCGAGCTCGTCGGCGCTCTGGGCCTCCTCGAGCGTCTCGGCGGCGGCGTCGTACGCCTTGATGTCCTCCGTGAGGCGTGAGATCTCCCCCATCACGGCCTGGGCGGCCTGGGGGTCGTCCCAAAAGCCCGGCTCGGCGGAGGAGTCGTGCAGCTCGGCGCGGCGCTGGCGCTTCACGTCGATCTGCAGGTACCGCTTGACCTCCTCGAGGCGGGTCGCCTGGGCGTTCAGTTTTTCGGCGTGCGACTCCACCATGTGCTAGGCGTTCCTCCCGTGGCAGTTCTTGAACTTCTTGCCGCTCCCGCAGGGGCAGGGGTCGTTGCGGCCCACGCCGGCGTAGGGGTCGTGCTCGGAGGCGACGTAGGTCTTGGCCTTGCCCTGCGAGGCCGCGGCGCCCTGGGCCATGGGCGAGGCGTCGGGGCGGAGCTGGCCGGCGCGCGCACCCGCGGCGCGGCGAAGCACGCTCTGGCCGGTGTCGCCGTCGACCTGCGCGGGGCCCGAGAACGTGGCGCCCGCGAGCGGCGAGGCGGCGGGTGACGGGGCGGCGACCGCCTCGGGGCGAGCGAGCTCGATGCGCAGGATGGGGCGGAGGAAGTCCTCGTACATCGTGCTCACCAGCACGCCGAACGCGCGGTACGCCTCCTCCTTGTACTCGACGAGCGGGTCGCGCTGGCCGTAGCCGCGCAGGCCGATGCCCGCCTTGAGGTAGTCCATCTCCTGCAGGTAGTTCATCCAGCGCGTGTCGATCACGCGCAGCATGATCTGGCGCTCGAGCTGGGGGGTGATCACAGGGCCGAGCGTTTCGGCCTTCTCCTTGTAGACGCCGTCGACGTAGGCGAGCGTGCGGGCGGCGACGTCGGACGCGTCGGCGTCCTCGACCGCGAGCTGCGCGTCGAAGTCCTCGCGCCCGGTGAGCTGCTTCACCCACTCCTGCAGGCCGTCGACGTCCCACTCGTCGGGCTCTGCCGCCTCGGAGACGTAGTTCGCGACCTCGGAGTCCACGGTGTCCCTCACCACGGACTCGACGTGCTCGGAGATGTCCTTGCCGTCGAGGATCTTGTTGCGCTCGGCGTAGATGACCTGGCGCTGCTTGTTCATGACGTCGTCGTACTCGAGAACGTGCTTGCGCGCGCCGAAGTTCATGTCCTCGACCTTGCGCTGGGCGCTCTCGACCGACTTGGTGATGAGCTTGGCCTGGATGGGCATGTCGTCGGGCATGTTCATGCGGCTCATGAGCGAGGCGATGCTGTCCATCTTGTCGCCGCCGAACAGGCGCATGAGGTCGTCCTCGAGCGAGAGGTAGAACTGCGTGCAGCCGGGGTCGCCCTGACGGCCCGAGCGGCCGCGGAGCTGGTTGTCGATGCGGCGGCTCTCGTGGCGCTCGGTGCCGATGACGCACAGGCCGCCGGCGGCGATGACCTTGGTCTTCTCGTCGGCGCAGATGGCGCGGGCCTCCTCGAGGGCGGCGTTGCGCAGCACCTCGTCGGCCTCGGCGGGGTCGACGCCGCGCTCGCGCATGATGTCGAGCGCGAGGAACTCGGGGTTGCCGCCCAGCAGGATGTCCGTGCCGCGGCCGGCCATGTTCGTCGCGATGGTGACGGCGCCGTAGCGGCCCGCCTGCGCGACGATGGCGGCCTCGCGCTCGTGATGCTTGGCGTTGAGGACCTCGTGCTTCACGCCGCGGCGCTCGAGCATGCGCGACAGCTTCTCGGAGCTCTCGATCGCGACGGTGCCCACGAGGACGGGCTGGCCCTTCGCGTGGCGCGCGATGACGTCCTCCACGACCGCCTGGAACTTGAGGTCGATCGTGCGGTAGACGAGGTCGTCGTTGTCCACGCGGATGACGGGCTTGTTGGGCGGGATGGGCTGGACGGGGAGCTTGTAGATCTGGCGGAACTCGGCGTCCTCGGTGAGGGCGGTGCCCGTCATGCCGGCGAGCTTGTCGTAGAGGCGGAAGTAGTTCTGGAGCGTGATGGTCGCGAGCGTCTGGTTCTCCTCGCGCACGAGCACGCCCTCTTTGGCCTCGACGGCCTGGTGCAGGCCCTCGGACCAGCGGCGGCCCTCCATGATGCGGCCGGTGAACTCGTCGACGATCTTGACCTCGCCGTCGACGACCACGTAGTCCTTGTCGCGGTGGTACATGAACTGGGCCTTGAGCGCCTGCTGGAGGTGGTTCACGAGCTGGCCCGAGAGGTCGCCGTAGATGTCGTCGATGCCGAGCAGCGCCTCGACCTTGCGCAGGCCGGCCTCGCTGGTGGCGATGGTGTGCTTGGCCTCGTCCATCTCGAAGTCCGTCCCGGGGTGCAGGCCGCGCACCGCGCGCGCGAACTTCATATAGGTGTCGCTCGAGCGCGTGCCGGCTCCGGAGATGATGAGCGGGGTTCGCGCCTCGTCGATGAGGATCGAGTCGACCTCGTCCACGATCGCGTAGCTGTGGCCGCGCTGGACGCGGTCCTCGGCGCGGGCGACCATGTTGTCGCGCAGGTAGTCGAAACCGAACTCGGTGTTGGTGCCGTACGTGACGTCGGCCTCGTAGGAGGGGCGCTTCTGGTTGAGGCGCATGCCGTTCTGGAGCAGGCCCACCTTCATGCCGAGGAAGCCGTACACGCGGCCCATCTGCTCGCCGTCGCGGCGGGCGAGGTAGTCGTTGACGGTGACGACGTGCACGCCCTTGCCCGAGAGCGCGTTGAGGTAGCCGGCGAGGTTGGCGACGAGCGTCTTGCCCTCGCCCGTCTTCATCTCGGCGATCATGCCCTCGTGCAGGGCGATGGCGCCCATGACCTGCACGTCGAAGTGGCGCATGCCCAGGACGCGCCGCGACGCCTCGCGCATGACGGCGAACGCCTCGGGCAGGATGTCGTCGAGCGGCTCGCCGTTCGCGACGCGCTCCTTGAACGCCGGGGTGCACGCCGCCAGCTCCTCGTCGGACATGGCGGTGTAGGTGGGCTCTATCTCGTTGACGCGGACGGTGGTCCGCTCAAAGCGCTTGAGGTCCTTGTCTGCGCCGATGTTGAGCAGCTTTGAAAGAAAACCGGCCATTGCGTTCCTATTCACGAAAAGGCGCGCCGGCCCGGGACGGCTGAGACGAGAGGAGACGGCCCGGACCCGCACGGCGGATAATCAGGATATGGAGTCAATGTACCACACGCCGCGCGCCGCTAATACCGCTGCGACGACAGTCCCAGGATAAGCACAGGTGCAGGCCGAAAGGCCCCCTGTGGGCGGTCGCGCCCCCGTTCGGGGGTCTACACCGGGTTCCCACAGACGCCCTCGCGGGGCGTGCTATAGTGCCTAGGTCATCGAAGGACGGAGGCGCCCCCGCAGCGTGCGCGCCTCCGCGAAACCCGGCGAAAGGGACCCTGTGGAAGCCTATCCCCGCACGTGGACCACCGTCAAAGAGTACGAGGAGATCCTGTTCGACCGCACCGGCGGCATCGCGCGGATCACCATCAACCGGCCGCGCGTGCACAACGCGTTCACGCCGCTCACCGTGAAGGAGATGATCGACGCCTTCGGGATCTGCCGCGACGACGCGACGATCGGCGTCATCATCCTCACCGGCGCGGGCGACAGGGCGTTCTGCTCCGGCGGCGACCAGGGACGGCGCGGCAACGGCGGGTACGTGGGCGGCGACGGGATCCCCAGGCTCAACGTGCTCGACCTGCAGCGCCTCATCCGCGTCATCCCCAAGCCCGTGGTCGCGATGGTGAAGGGATGGTCCATCGGCGGCGGCAACGTGCTCCAGCTCGTGTGCGACCTCACGATCGCGGCCGACAACGCGCGCTTCGGGCAGACCGGCCCCAAGGTGGGGTCGTTCGACGCCGGGTACGGCGCCGGCTACCTCGCCGACGTGGTGGGGCAGAAGCGCGCGAAGGAGATCTGGTTCCTCTGCCGGCAGTACGACGCCCAGGAGGCCCTGCGCATGGGCCTCGTGAACGCCGTGGTCCCGCTCGAGGACGTCGAGCGCGTCACGCTCGAGTGGTGCGACGAGATGCTCGCCAAGTCCCCCACCGCGCTGCGCTTCCTCAAGTCGGCCTTCAACGCGTCGACCGACGGCATGGCCGGCCTGCAGCAGCTCGCGGGCGACTGCACCCTGCTGTACTACACGACCGACGAGGCGAAGGAAGGCCGCGACGCCTTCCTCGAGAAGCGCGCCCCCGACTTCGACCGGTTCCCCAAGTTCCCGTAAGCCGCCCGCCCCATGACGCGCGACGGCGGTCGAGACGCCTCCAGACAAACGAACCCTCCCTTCCACGACCATGACGGCGCTCGGGCCGACGCCTCGCGGCTGACCCTGCGCGACCTGCTCGCACGCCGCGCCGCGGCGACGCCCGACCTGCCGGCGATCGCCTGCGGGGACGCGGCGCTCTCGTTCTCGGAGACGCTCGCCCTCGTCGACGCGCGTGCCGCGGCGCTCGCCGCAGCTGCCGCGGAGTCGTGCGCGGGGAGGCCGCCCCGGGTCGCGTTCCTCTCGGGCAACTGCGTCGAGTACGTCCTCTGGCTCCTCGCGGCGCAGACGGCGAAAGTGCTCGCGGTGCCGCTCAACACACGCCTCTCCGCCCCCGAGCTCGGCGCCCAGGTGGCCGACTGCGACCCGTTCCTCCTGCTCTGCGACGAGCGGGACCTCCCCGCGGCACGCGCCGCAGCCGAGGCGAGACGCAAGGACGGCGGCGCGACCGAGGCGCTCACGTTCGAGGACGCGCTCGGGAGGCTCGGGGCCCGCGGCACGGCGGCGCCCAGACCCCACGCGGGCTTCGCCCCCGACGAGCCCTGCGACGCCATGTACACCTCCGGGTCGACGGGCGCGCCCAAGGGCGTCCTCCAGACCCTCGCGAACCACCGGAGCTCGGCGCTCGGCTGCCAGGCGAACCTCGGGTTCGCGGCGGGCGACGTCTGGGGCTGCCCGACGCCGCTCTTCCACGCAAGCGGCTTCTCCATCGTCATGCGAATGGCCGTCTGCGGGGTCTGCGCGCGCCTCTACGGGCGCTTCGACGCGCGGCTCCTGAACGACGACATCTTCGACGGGCGCATCACCTGCCTCTCCGCGGTCACCTACCAGCTCGAACGCCTGCTCGACGACCTCGAGCTCGACCCCCGACGCGGCGGGCGGGGTGCGGTCTACCCCGAGAGCCTGCGCTTCGTCCTCCAGGGCGGGGGGCCGCTCCCCCGCGCCGCGCTCGACAGGTGCCTCGCGCACGGGATGAGGGTCGTCCCCTCGTACGGCATGACCGAGACCGCCTCGCAGGTCGTCTCGCACACGCCGGGGGGCGCGGCCCTCAGGCCCGGCACGGCGGGACGCCCGTCGAGAGACGTCGAGGTGCGCGTCGCGGCGTGCGGCGGGGGCGGGGACGCCCCTCTTCCCGCAGGTGAGGAGGGGCGCATCCTTCTCAAGAGCCCCACGCTCACCGTGGGCTACCTCAACCAGCCCGAGCGTTTCGCGGCGAGCTTCACGCCCGGCGGGTGGTTCGACACCGGCGACCTCGGGGTCCTCGACGGCGAGGGGTTCCTGACCGTCCGCGGGCGTCTGAGCGAGCTCATCGTTACCGGCGGCGAGAACGTCTACCCCGCCGAGGTTGAGGCGGCGGTCCTTCGCCACCCGGCCGTGGGGGCCGCGGTGGCCGTGGGCGCCGACGACCCCGTGTGGGGCGCCGTCCCCGTCGCCGTGTGCGTCCCCGCGGACGGCCGCGACCCGCGCGACCCCGCGCTTCCCGGCGACGAGGAGATGCGGGCGTTCTGCCGCCCGTATCTCGCGGCGTACAAGTGCCCGCGCCGCACCCTGTGGGTCGACGCCCTTCCCGTCACCGCGAGTGGCAAATACCGTCGCGGGGAGGTCGCGCGCCGCGTCGCCGAGGCGCTCGCGGGCGGAGACGGGCGGGCGGACCAGGCTGGCCCGACCGTTCCTTCCGGAGAGATCGAACCGCCCGACCCGTCCGAGCGTCCGGGTGGCCCCGGGCGGCGCCCCTAGCTGCTCGGACGCGACGCCCCCTGCGCCTTTGCCCCCTGCGCCTTGGTCCCCTTCGTCCCGCCGCCTTTCGCGCCCTTCGTCACCTTGGGCCCCGCCGCCTTGGCCCCTTTCGTCACCTTGGCCCCTTTCGCCGCATTGGTCCCCTTCGCCGACTTGGCCGCGGGGACCGCGGGCAGCGCCCTCGAGGACCGGCCTTCTCCCTCGCCTGCCGTCGAGCCGCCGCCCAGGAGCTCCCCGGCGCCGTCCGGCACCTGCTCGTCCTCAAGGCCCCCGGTCTCGGCGAGCACGGCGTCGACCTGACGGCGCACGTCCTCGCGGCAGCAGTCGAACCGCTCGGCGGCGCGGATGAACCAGGACGCGAGCTGGTAGTCCTCCTGGTCGCACGCGACGCGCGAGCCGAGGACCATGCAGTCGACGAAGAGCGACGTCAGCTCGTCGACGCGGGCGCGGACCTTCTGCGTGCTCCCCTCGAACTCGGGCCCGAACCCCGACTGGAAGATCTGCTCCAGAATGCTGCAGACCTCGACGACCTCGCTCGGGATCGCCGTGTCCCTGCGGTCGAGCAGCGTGCGTGCCAGGCGCTCGAACCGCAGGACGTCAACGTCGACGACCTCGAGGTTGAGGCTGAGCGTGTCGCCCTGGGTGATGAAGTACTTGGGGCCGTCGCTCCTCTGGCCCAGCATCCCCCGGAGGTTCGACAGGATGGTGTTGAGGTTGTTCTTCATCGACGCCGTGACCATGTCGCCCGGCCACAGACAGTTCGCCACGTCGTCGCGCGGGACAGCCTCGTCGGGGAACAGGGCGAGGACCTCGAGGACCTGGCGCGACTTCTTGCGCCGCCATTCGTGGGCGCCCATGCCGAACCCGTTGAGGCGCACCCTGAAGCCGCCGAGCAGGTTGATCGCGAGGTCCTGGCCGGATCCCGCGGGCGACAGCAGCCCGGGCACGGCCGCCTTGGGCCCTCCCCCGCTCTCGAGGGCGACCCGGGTGAGCGCGGAGGGACGCACGCTCTCGTACTCCGCCCGCAACGTGCGGGGGAACAGGTCGAGGACGCCCATGCGGCACTTCCCCAGGGCGCGGACGGCGGCGATCATCAGCCGCAGCCCCCAGAGCCTGCCGGACGCACCCACGGCGCTCGCCGCCTCCTTCGCCCGCTCCCTGTCGCCGCTCGCCGCGTACAGCATGGTGAGCTCGACCTGGAGGGCGCCCGACTGGCACGGGTAGAGCGCGTTCACGTCGATGGTCGCCTTGAGGAGGCGGCGGCTGACCTCGGGGAGGTTCCCGCCGCGAACGGCGGAGAGCGACCCCATGAGCTGGGCGACCCGCGCGACGGACCGCGCGCCCAGGCGCTGGGCCATCATCAGGGCGGTGTGGGCGTGCACGGCCGCCTGGTTCGTGGCGTCCTGGGCGAAGTCGATCGCGCAGAGGGCGAGGCTCACGAGCATCTGGCCCGCCATCGAGCCCTGCACGCCCCACCGCGACTGGCACCGCTCCAGAAGGCCCGGGGCGCGCATCTCGTTGCCGCTCAGGATGAGGCACAGCGCCTCGAGGTAGCCAAGCAGCGTCGCGCAGGGCCTGATGCCGCGCTCCTCGAAGAACCTCTTCGACCGTCTGATCGCCTCGAACGACTCGGCGGCGCTCTTGGAGGACGAGGGCTTCTCGACGAGGAAGCGCGCCGCGGCGAGCAGCCCCTTGAGCAGCCCCTCCGACACCGTGGAGACGCAGCCCGGCGGCGAGTCGGGGTCGGCGGCGGACCGCGCGAGCGGCTCGAGCCACGGCAGCACCGCCTCGGCCCTGTCGCACAGCAGGCCGCAGACGGCGGCGTGGGAGGCGTACACCGCGGACGCGAGCCCTCCCCCCGAGAGGCACACGGCGGAGTCGAGCTCCCTCAGGAGCCTCTCGTACCCGACGGCGTCCCCGGAGAGCGCGGCGGCCCCCATCGCGGACACGGTCGCCTCGACGGTGCCGGCCTCCCCGGGCGCGACGAGACCGGAGTCGCTCCCGCAGTACGTGTTCCAGAAGTCCGTCACGCTGCGGACCGCGCGCAGGGCGCCCGTTGCCGGGCCGACGGACGCCGCGAGGACGCTCTCGGGCAGCAGTCGCGCCGAGGTGTCGTGGGCGACGGCGCACAGGCGCACGAGGCGCGCGAGCCCGGAGTGGACCGTCCCCTCGGCGGCGTCCCCCACGAGGAACGCCTTGGTGCCCCGGCCGACGAGCCCGTCGTTGGCGACGTCGGCGAACGCGTCGGGGTGGCGCCCCAGGAGCCTGAGGCGGGCCCCTCCCGATGCGAACGAGGCGACCGCGGTCGCGCGAACCCGGCGGCCGCGGTCCACGAGCAGGCCCACGCAGCGCTCGGCGAGCATCTCGTCCCCCGCCACGGCGAGCCCCAGCGCCATCGCGTCGCACTCGGTCCTCACCGGGAGGCACGTGAACGTGCCGCGCGACCGGTCGATGCTGAAGAACGGGTACGACTGCGCGACGATCGCCATCTCGTCCTCGCGCGGCAGGGCCCCGACAAAGTAGAGGTCGTCGAACGTCCCGCTCCCCAGCATAACCATCGCCCAGCGCATCCGCTCGGCCGAGGCGCACATGGGCTCGCTCAGGCACTCCGCGACCACGCGGTCGGAGGCGCGCAGGAAGGCCTCGTTGAAGCGGGCCTCCCCCTTGCACACGCCCCGGGTCGCCGCGATGAGGAGCGGCACGCCGCACGTCGCCCGGTAGACCTCGTGGTCCTGGGGAAGGCACAGGTACTTCGCCCAGAGGCGCATCTCTTCCTCCGCGACGGCGAGCATGCCTGCGTCCACGGAGTACGCCGTGGGGAGCAGATGGCGCGCCATGACGGTGGAGGGCCGGCACGCGATGAGGAGCCGGGCGCCCGCCTTGCCCCAGTCCGAGAGCGCCTCGGCGAACTCCCCCATGGTCTTGGGGTCCATCTGGGGGAGGTTGTCGACGGTGACGAGGGGGAGCTCGGCGAAGTCGTGATCCTCCGACGGGACCCCCTTCTCGTACGCCTCGCACCAGCCCGGGGAGGCGGCGCGCATGTGGGCGTACACGCACTGCGTCACGGAGTTCGAGACGCGGTCGGGGAGCCCGCGCGGCTTGCGACGCCCGTCGGCGGCCTTCTTCGCCTCCCGCGGCGGGCTTTTGCGGCTCCGGCGCGCGAACAGGTCGTCGAGCGGGGCGCGGTCGCCCGCGACGAAGGACTTCGACTCGAAGCTGTCGAGGTCGATGCGGGCGATCGGCCGCTGGGGCTGGCGCACGTGGGCGATGCGGGCGTAGTCGCGCAGCAGCTCCGACTTCCCGTACCCCCAGGGCGCGCGCACGACCACGACCCCCGAACGCGCGAGCTCCGCGTCGATCTCGCCGAGGAGACCTGTGCGCTCGACATGGGTGTGGTTCGCCTTGTCCCGAACGGCGATGAACCCGCGATTGGTTGACATGACCGGTCACCTTCCATCTACTCGCGCCACGGGCCGACCCCCCGAACGGCCCCTCTTCTTCTCTTAAAGCTTCCTGAAAGATAGCACCGCCCGATTTTTCGAAAGTCACACAATTTGTTTGAGGGCGCAATCGGTTCTAACAATGCTCGAACGAGTTTTCAACTTTCCAAAGGTTAAAGCCACTTTTCTGTTCTTTTGTTATTTTGTTTGAGACAACTAATCTTCACCGTTTTTCCACTGGTTTTCCACATGGAACGGCTAAGGGACACCGCTCGCAGTGGTCTGCGACACATGTGGGACAGGAAAACCGCGCTGACGCACGCCAAACGCACGCAGACGCACACGGGACGCAATCGGGAGCGCCCCAGACGCACGCGAGACGCAATCGGGGCGCACGCAAAAACCCGCCCGCACGCACGGGGCGCACGGACGGGTTCGCTTCTCTTGCCAGTATGTCGGGCCGACGTCGCCGGCCGCCGCGCGGCTACTTCGCGGCGACGATGCGCACGAAGCGGCGCTTGCCTGCCTGCAGGATCTTGCCGTCGAGCTGGGGGCCGGGGATGCTGTAGGCCTTCGCGGGGACGGGCTCGCCGTCGACCCTCACGCCGCCGCCGTCGATGAGGCGCCTGCCCTCGGCGCCGCTCGGGGCGAAGCCGACCTCGTTGAGCAGGCCGGGCAGGTACACGTCGCCCGTGAGGTCGACCGCATGCTCCTCCACGTCGTCGGGGATCGCATGGTCCTTGAACACCGCGTTGAAGGCGGCCTCGGCCTCGTCGCCCTGGCCCGCGCCGTGGTAGTTGTCGATGATGAGGCGGGCGAGACGGCGCTTGAGCTGGTTGGGGTCGCCCTCGCCGCTCGCGAGGGACGCCTCGATCTCGTCGATCTCGGCCACGGGGACGCGCGTCGCGAGGCGGTAGTAGCGCACGATCATGTTGTCCGGGATGCTCATGACCTTGCCGAACATGTCGGCCGGGGTGTCGGTGAGGCCCACGTAGTTGCCGTAGCTCTTGGACATCTTGCGCACGCCGTCGGTGCCCTCGAGCAGGGGCATGCAGAGCGCGACCTGCGGCTCCATGCCCATCTTCTCCATGAGCTCGCGGCCCGCGAGCAGGTTGAACAGCTGGTCGCTGCCGCCCATCTCGACGTCGGCCTTGATCATGACCGAGTCGTAGGCCTGCATGACCGGGTAGAGGAACTCGTGCAGCGCGATGGGGGTGTGACCCTGGTAGCGCTTGGTGAAGTCGTCGCGCTCGAGGATGCGCGCCACGGTGAACTTGCTGCACAGCTCGAGCAGGCCCTTGAGGTCGAGCGACAGGATCCAGTCGCCGTTGCGGACGATGGTCGTCTTCTCGGGGTCGAGCACCTTCATGGCCTGCTCGACATACGTCTTCGCGTTGGCCTCGACCTGCTCCTGGGTGAGCTGCGGGCGCGTGGTGTTCTTGCCCGAGGGGTCGCCGATGAGCGCCGTGCCGTTGCCGATGATGAGCGTCACCTTGTGGCCGAGGTCCTGGAACTGGCGCATCTTCTGGAGCGGCACCGCGTGGCCGAGGTGCAGGTCGGGGCTCGTGGGGTCGACGCCCAGCTTGATGTTGAGCGGGCGGTCCTCCTCGAGCTTCTTCTTGAGGTCTTCGATGGGCACGATCTTCTCGGTGCCCGAGGCGATGATGCGGAGCTGCTCTTCGACGGAGACTTTCAACGCAACGTTCCTTTCTATGCCGATACCGCTGGCGCTCCCCCAGCAAGGTCGTGCGCCATACAGCCGGGGCTACAGCCGCAGCGTCCGGGCCGCGCGTTTCCGTCGCGACGCAGGCCGCCGCAGGCGCAACACGACAGTATACGCAAAGGTCGTCCCCCTCGGCCAGTCATCGGCCAAAGCGTCCCAAAATGGGACACAACCCCATCAGGCTTTTAGCCCCTTGGTGGAGAAACCGCCCTCAGGCAGGCGAAACACGCCGCTCGCCCGACCGTTGGGCGATAATAGGGAGCATTGTCGCCATGCGGAGGGATGTATATATGACCGCACGTACACGCAAAACCCGCCAGTCGGCCAAGCCCCGGGCGGGCAAATACATCGCAATCATGTTTCTCATCACCGCCGTCACGATGATGGTGGCGCTCGTGGTCGCCGGCGTCAACCTCATGCTGTCGTGGCTCGAGGACCTGCCCGACTACTCCGACGCCGACTCGTACCTGGTGGCCGAGCCCTCGACAATCCTCGACGCCGACGGCAACGTGATCACGCAGTTCTACGCCGAGAACCGCACCCCCATCACCATCGACGAGTGCTCGCCCTACATCCTCAAGGCGACGGTCGACATCGAGGACGAGCGCTTCTACGAGCACAACGGCATCGACATCAAGGGCATCGCGCGCGCCGTGGTCGTGCAGCTCCTGGGCGGCAGCGAGGGCGCGTCGACCATCACGCAGCAGCTCGTGCGCAACACGGTCCTCAAGGACGAGCAGTTCGAGAAGACGCTCTCCCGAAAGGTGCGCGAGGCCTACATCTCGCTCGAGCTCGAGAAGGTCTTCACCAAGGACGAGATCCTCATGATGTACCTCAACTCCATCTACTACGGGGCGGGGTGCTACGGCATCGAGGCGGCGTCGCAGACGTACTTCGGCAAGAGCTGCAAGGACCTCACGCTCGCCGAGGCAGCGACCCTGGCCGGCCTGCCCCAGTCGCCCTCGTCCTACCAGCCCACCACGAACCCCAACGCGGCCATCGAGCGCCGCAACGCGGTTCTCGCGCGCATGCTCGCCAACGGCGACATCACGCAGGAGGAGTACGACACCACCGTCGCCGAGCCGCTCGTGCTCAACGTCACCTACCGCACGCAGTCGGGCACGAGCAACTACCCGTACTTCGTCGACTACGTGCGCTCGCAGCTCCTCCAGCAGTTCTCGTCGGACATCATATATAAGGGCGGCCTCACCATCGTGACGACGCTCGACCCCACCATGCAGCAGCAGGCGGAGGACGCCGTGAACAGCGTCATCGGCCTCGCGTGGGACGACCTCGAGGCGGCCCTCGTCGCGATCGACCCCAACACGGGCTACGTGAAGGCGATGGTGGGCGGCTGGGACTACAACACCGACCAGTTCAACCTCGCCACGATGGCGCGACGGCAGCCCGGCTCGTCGTTCAAGGCGTTCACGCTCGTGGCGGCGATCCAGGCGGGCGTGAACCCCACCGTCCTCATCAACGCGAACTCGCCCATCACCATCGGCGACTGGACGGTCGCGAACAACGACTACGAGAGCTACGGCATCATCAGCCTGGCGCAGGCGACGGCGTGGTCGTCCAACACGGCGTACGCGCAGGTCATCGACGAGATCGGGGCGCAGACCGTCGCCGACACGGCCCACGCGATGGGCATCACCTCCGACCTCGACGTCTACAACAACCTCACGCTCGGCACGAGCGGCTGCAGCGTGCTCGAGATGGCGTCGGCCTACGGCACGCTCGCGACCGGCGGCGTCTACTACGAGCCCACGGTCATCACCCAGGTCCTCGACCGCAACGGCAACGTCCTCTACCAGCACGAGCCCGTGGGCGAGCAGGTCATCTCCACCGAGGTCGCCTACGCCGCCACCGAGGTCCTCGAGGGCGTCCTCACCGGCAGCGGCACGGGCATCGAGGCCGTGCCCGACGTCGACCAGCCGGTCGCCGGCAAGACCGGCACGACCGAGCAGGTGCGCGACCTGTGGTTCTGCGGCTACACCCCGCAGCTCTCCTGCGCCGTGTGGGTGGGCTACCGCGTGGAGGCGACCATCTACTACCTCGGCTCGAGGGGCACCACGCACACCCTGCCCAACCCCATCTTCAGCCGCTTCATGACCGCGGCGCTCGCAGGCCTGCCGCGCGAGGAGTTCACGTGGGCCCCGTCGCCCGTGTACCAGGACAACAGCGTCTGGAGCTTCTCGATGGGCACCTACACCGAGGAGGCCGAGGAGACGACCGAGGAGACCACGGAGGACGGCACGGGCACCACCACGACCACGTCGCCGGAGACCACCGAGTACGTCGACCCCGGGTACACCACGACCGACGCGGCCGCGTAGCGGGAAGGCGTCGCCGCAGGTAGACGCGGATAGTCGCAGGCGGGCGTCGCGGCCGGCAGACAGACCGCACATGAAAGGGAGGCGCCGGGCAGCTCGCCCGACGCCTCCCTTTTCGTAACTCTCGGACCTCGGCGCCAGACCCCCGCCGCCGGCCCGCTACTCCCCCGGCGTCCAGGCGCGGTCGCGGGCGAGGCCTTCCTTCGCGGCCTCGAGCTGGGCGCGGACGGGCTCATGACCCGTGCCGCCGGCCGTGGTGCGGCGCGCGACGATCTGGTCGATGTCGACCGCGCCGAACGCCCCCTCGTCGAAGAGGTCGCTGAAGGCTCGCAGCTCGTCGAGGGTGAGCGACTGCAGCGTGCGCCCCTGCTTCTCGCACTCGAGCACCATGTGCCCCACCACGGCGTGCGCCTGGCGGAAGGGCAGGCCCTTGCCCACGAGGTAGTCGGCGAGGTCGGTCGCCGCCATGAAGCCGCCGTGGCTCCCCGCGCGCATCGCGTCGGCGTTCACGCGCATCGTGGACACCATCCCCGCGACCACGTGGAGCGCGTCGGCAACCGTGTCGACCGCGTCGAAGACGGGCTCCTTGTCCTCCTGCATGTCCTTGTTGTAGGCGAGCGGCAGACCCTTGAGCATCGTGAGCAGGCTCACGAGGTCGCCGTAGACGCGGCCCGTCTTGCCGCGCGTGAGCTCGGCGAAGTCGGGGTTCTTCTTCTGCGGCATGATCGACGAGCCGGTGGAGTAGGTGTCGTCCATCGTCACGAAGCGGAACTCGTCGCTCGACCACCACACGAGCTCCTCGCACAGGCGCGAGAGGTGCATCTGCGCCATGGCGCACGCGTAGACGAGGTCGCAGAAGAAGTCGCGGTCGCTCACCGAGTCCATCGAGTTGGGCGAGACGGCGGAGAAGCCCAGCTCGGCGGCCGTCATGGCGCGGTCGAGGGGGTAGGTCGTGCCCGCGAGCGCCGCCGACCCGAGCGGGCAGACGTCCGCCGCGTCATAGGCGTCGCGCATGCGCTTCGAGTCGCGCGTGAACATCCAGTAGTAGGCCAGCATGTGGTGGGAGAAGAGGACCGGCTGCGCCTTCTGCATGTGCGTGTAGCCGGGCATCACGACGCCGAACTCGCCCTCCGCGCGGTCGAGCAGCGCGGCGCGGAGCTCGAGCAGCTTGGCGTGGAGCTCGCGGGCGAAGCGGCGCGCGACGAGGCGGTCGTCGAGGGCGACCTGGTCGTTGCGCGACCTGCCGGTGTGCAGGCGCCCGCCCGCCGCGCCGATGCGCTCGGTGAGGGACTTCTCCACCGACATGTGGATGTCCTCGTCGTTGATGTCGAACGTGAAGTTGCCGGCCGCGATGTCGGCCCCCACCTCGTCGAGCCCTGCGCGGATGGCACGGGCGTCCTCCTGCGAGATCACGCCCACGTGCGCGAGCATGGCGGCGTGCGCCTTGGAGCCCTGGATGTCCTCGGCCCACATGCGCTTGTCGAACGGGAGCGACGCGCCGTAGCGCTGGAGGAACTCCGCCGGACGCCCCTCGAACCTGCCGCCCCACAGGGCCCCGTTGCCCGAGGCCGCCGCCGGGGCGCCGCCCTGTGCCTGGGCCTGAGCCTGATCCTGCGCGCCCGTATCCTGCGAGGCCTGAGCCTCATCACATGTCGACATGCCGATCCACACCTTCCTTCGTCGCAGTTCCCTTGTCGTAAACGCTAAAAGAGAGGGCGGCGGTCACCCAAGCGTCCGTCGCCCTCCCGTGTCATTCCAATGATCGAACGTCAGACCGCCGCGGGCCGCCCCGCAGCGGGCGCGCTACCGGCGCGACGCCAGCTCGCGCCTGCGGTAGACGACCAGCAGGACTATCAGCGCCACCGCCGAGACCGGCAGCAGGATGAAGTCGAGCAGCAGGAGCGTCATCGCGAGCATTTAGATCTGCCCCTCGACGCCCGCCTGCTTGCGCTGACGCGCCCACACCTTGCTCGGCAGGCCCCACTGCTCGATGAAGCCGGCGGCGGAGTCGCGGTTGAAGGTGTCGCCCTCGTCGTAGGTCGCGAGGCTGTAGTCGTAGAGCGAGTTGGGGCTGCGGCGGCCGGTGACCGTGCAGGTGCCCTTGAAGAAGCGCAGGCGCACCTCGCCGGTGACCGACTGCTGGGTCGCGGCGAAGAACGCGTCGAGGGCGATCTTGAGCGGCGAGTACCACAGGCCGTAGTAGACGAGCTCGGCCCACTTGTGCTCGAGACCGAGCTTGTAGTGGAGCAGCTCGCGCTCGAGGCAGAGGTCCTCGAGGGCCTTGTGCGCGGTGATGAGGGCGAGGCCGCCGGGGACCTCGTAGCACTCGCGCGACTTGATGCCCACAAGGCGGTTCTCGATCTGGTCGAGGCGGCCGTAGCCGTTGCGGCCGGCGATGACGTCGAGCTTCTCGATGACCTCGCGCACGCTCATCTTCTCGCCGTCGAGCGAGCAGGGCTTGCCGGCCTCGAAGCCCACCACGACGTCCTCGGGGGTGTCGGGGCAGCTCTCGGGGTCCTTGGTGGTCTCCCAGATGTCCGCCGGCGGCTCGTTCCACGGGTCCTCGAGGACGCCGCACTCGATGGCGCGGCCCCAGAGGTTGTCATCGATCGAGTAGGGCTTGCCCTTCTTGGCGCCCACCGGGATGCCGTGGGCCTCGGCGAACGCGATCTCCTGCGGGCGGGTGAGGAGATCCCACTCGCGGACGGGGGCGATCACCTTGAGGGACGGGTCGAGCGCCTGCACGCTGACCTCGAAGCGGACCTGGTCGTTGCCCTTGCCGGTGCAGCCGTGGGCCACGTAGGTCGCGCCGTGCTGGTGGGCGACCTCGACGAGGTGCTTCGAGATGAGCGGGCGCGAGAGCGCCGACAGGAGCGGGTACTTGTTCTCGTAGAGACCGTTGGCCGCGATCGACTTGGAGCACATGTCGTCGGCGAACTCGTCGCGCACGTCGAGGACGATGGACTCGATCGCGCCGCAGTCGAGCGCCTTCTTGCGGGAGAACTCGAGGTCGTCGCAGTCCTGGCCCACGTCGACGAGCAGGGTGATGACGTCGAGGTCCTTCTCCTTGATGAGCCACTGAATGCAGCATGAGGTGTCGAGGCCGCCCGAATAGGCGAGGACAACTTTCTCGCGTGCCATCTCGCATATCTCCTTTCACAGCGGCGCCAATGCGCCGACCCGTGTGATTACCGTGATTACCGTATAGGGATGCCGAGCCGTTCTTGCAGGTAGAAGAGCTGTTCCGGCTGACGCGCTACTCCGAGCGCTTGAGCCGGTTGATCATGCCCTCGAACGCCGCGCCGTCCTCCTCGTTCGCGGCGACGACGATGATGGTGTCGTCACCGGCGACGGAGCCGAGGATGTCGGGCAGGTCGGCCGAGTCGAGGGCCGCCGCCACGCCCTGGGCGGTGCCGCTCGACGCCTTGATGACGACGAGGTTGCCGGCGCGCCGCACCTCCCGGACGAGGTCGTGCACCATGCGCTGCAGGTGCAGGTCCTCGGCGAGCACGTACGTGCCCTCGGGGAGCTTCTGCAGCCCCATCTCGCCCACGTCGCGCGAGACGGTCGCCTGCGTGCAGCTGAACCCCTCCTCGCGGAGGCGCTCGACGAGCGTCCTCTGCGTGCGGACCCCCTCGTTGCGGACGATGTCGCGGATGACGGACTGTCGGTCGTTGCGCTCCTTCACCTCAGCCTCACTCCCCCCATGCCGCGGTCGCGGCCTCGACGGCGCCCTCGGGCGCGGGGACGCCCATGAGCAGGGACATGACGGCCTTCTGGGCGTGGAGGCGGTTGCCGGCCTCGTCGTAGACGACCGAGTACGGGGCGTCGATCACGTCGTCGACGACCTCCTCGCCGCGGTGGGCGGGCAGGCAGTGCATGAAGATCGCGCCCTCCTTCGCGAGGGCCATGAGCGCGGGGTTGACCTGGAAGCCCTGGAAGGCGGCCAGGCGCACGTCGTGCTCGGCCTCGTCGCCCATGGAGGTCCACGTGTCGGTCACCACGACGTCGGCGCCCGCCACCGCCGCGGCGGGGTCGTTCGTGAGGGAGAGTTCGGCGCCGGTGCCGTAGCGGTCGCGCGCGGCGAGGCACTCGGCGAGCACGGCCGGGTCGACCTCGTAGCCCTTGGGCGACGCGACGCGCACGTTCATGCCGGTGAGGGCACCCGCCTCGAGGTAGGTGTTCGCCATGTTGTTGCCGTCGCCCACGTAGGCCATCGTGAGGCCGCGCTCGCAGCCCAGGTGCTCGCGGATCGTGAGCAGGTCGGCGAGAATCTGGCAGGGGTGGAACGCGTCGGTGAGGGCGTTGATGACCGGGATGTCGGCCTGCAGGGCGACCTCCTCGATCTTGGCCTGGGCGAACGTGCGCAGGACGATGCAGTCGTAGAACCTCTGGAGCACCTTGACCGTGTCCTGGACCGTCTCGCCGCGGGAGAACGCCGAGCAGCTGTCGGCCATGACGCCGGGGTGGGCGCCGAGGCGGTACGCGCCGATCTCGAACGAGTTGCGCGTGCGAAGCGACGGCTTCTCCATGATGATGGCGACCGCCTTGCCCGCGAGGGGCGCGCTGTGGTCGCCGGCGTCCCAGGCGGCCTTCTGGCGGGCAGCCGTCTCGAGCACGAGGGCGACCTCGGACGGGGTGAAGTCGAGTAGGCGCAGAAGGTCGCGCCCGGCGAGGGTGTTCTTCACAGGTCCTCCTTCGAAAACGCTGTTGAGTAAAAATGGACGGCCGCCGCGAACGTGCGGGACCGCCCACTCGGATGGCGAAGCGCCCAGGCCGCCGCATGGCGACCTATGTGCCGCATTATTCTATTATCAGGCCGTTCATGCAATGTGCGTTGATTAAACGGCGTTTTTATTCATATCTGTAACATAGTCCCCATGAGCCGCGCACAAGTCCCGCGGGCGTCACGCCGCATCGGGGGCGTCTGCGGAAGCGTCCGCGAGGGCGCCCGCGGCAAGGCGACGACGGCGCGCACGGCGCACGAGGAGCACGGCGGCCGTCCCCGCGAGGCCGAGCGCCGTGAGCGCGATCCCCTCGGTGAGATAGGGAGTCCGGTAGCGCAGGACCACACTGTGCTCGCCCGCCGAAACCGGGACCGCCATGAAGCCCATGTCGGCCCTCACGACGTCGACCTCCTCGCCGTCGACCTCGGCGGTCCAGCCCTCGGAGTAGCCAACGGTGAGGAAGAGGAGCGCGTCGGAGGGGCTGTCGACCGTGCACGAGATCTCGTTCGTCGCGATCTCGATGTCGTCGGCGCCCGCGGCGGCGAGGGCGTCGGCCGCCTCGTCGACCCCCTCCATCGGCTGCGCGAGCAGCTCGGCCGTCTCGAACGAGTACGTGCCCGCGGCCCGGAACTGCACCGTGACCCGCGTGAGGCCCTCCTCGCTGTAGCCCAGGTTGCAGAGCCACTCGTGCTTGCCGCTGTAGAGCGGGTGGCCCGACTCGATGCACAGGACGCTGTCGGCCCACACCCCGTCCTGGGAGAGGACCACGAACTGCCCGTACGACTGGGAGTCGCCCTCGCTGCCTGTGACCGCCGCGCGCAGGCTGCCGAGCAGGCTCTGACCCTGCCCCTCGGAGTCGCCCGCGGAGGCGCCCGAGACGTCGGTGCTGTAGTGGACGCCCGCGAGGTGGAGGTAGGTCTCGGCATCGGCCACGCCGGAGAACTCGAGCGTGAGGGTGGCCCCCGCCTCGTAGGCGACGACCCTGCCCTCGGAGACCTCGCAGCCCTCGGCCTCCGCGACGGTGAAGGGGACCTCGACGTTGTTCAGCTCGAGCGACCCCACGACGCTCTCGAGGCCGAGCGACTCTGCCTCCTCCGCCTCGTCGTCGTCGAGGACGACAGCCTGGAGCAGGGCGTTCTGACGGTCGACCATGTCGAGCGCCATGTACTCGTCCTCAGTGATGTACGAGGTCTGGAGGAACGCGAGCGGCGCGACGTGCTCCGTCTCGTAGAGGTGATGCGAGCCGTCGGACTCGACGACCTCGCCGTCGCGGTAGAGGTAGGGCAGCAGCGACGTCTCGCCCTCGCCCACCCAGAAGTAGCGCGCGCCCGTGAGCGCCTCGAGCATCGAGCGGGAGTTGAGCGCGCCGTAGTGGTTGTTGGTGCCCTCGACGTCGGCCAGGCCGAGGCTCTGCCACAGGCGGTCGATGCCGTCGTTGTAGATGCTGTTGTAGAAGTTGGGCGCCATGTAGCCGCCCACGAGGTTCGAGTTGTAGATCGAGGTCCCCTGGGCGCTCGTGCGGTCCACGCGGCAGGTCTCGTCGTAGACGCCGTCCTCGCGCGCGGCCTCCACCAGCGACGACGCGCCGTAGTCGGTGTGGTACGCGAGCGCCTTGCCCGCGTCGACGTTGACGGCAACGCGGTCGCCCTGGCCGGGCAGCAGGTAGCAGACGAAGCCCGCCGAGGCCGAGACGCACACGAGGGCCGCGAGCAGCGGGCACGCGGCGCGCGCGAGCAGACCGCGGCGGCAGAGGAGGCCGAGCGCGACCGCCGCGACCACGACCGCGCACTCGAGCGGGACGCGCAGCGGGAACGGCAGGACGAGGCACGCGAGCGCGTAGACCGCGGTGAGCGCCGCGACGACGACGGCTTCGCGACGGCGCATCGCGAGCAGGGCGGGGGCGAGGCGGGCGACGGCGTAGGCCATGCACAGGGCGAGCGCCCAGTCCCAGCGGTTGGTGGGGTACTCCATCGCGTTCATGACGCGCCCGCAGAACGGCAGGAAGAGCATCGCGAACAGAACGCAGGCGGCGGCGAGGAGCGCGGGGTGCTCGCGGCGCCGCGAGACGAGCAGGAACAGCACCGGCAGGGCGACGGCGTTGAACCCGGTGTAGGCGTCGAGGCACGACATGCTGTAGCTCGTGAAGCCGATGAGGAAGTTCGCGTAGAACGACAGGCCGTAGACGAGGGCGTTCGACCGCTCGAGCTCGAGGCGCCCCGACCCCATGAGCGACATCGCCTGCGGGAGAAAGAGCGCGCACGAGACCGCGCAGGCGAGCAGCACGAGGCCCGCGAAGACGCCGACCCACCGCAGGAACCGCACGGCCCTGCCGCGACGCTCCCTCCCCCGCTCGAGCACGCCAAAGAACATGAGCGCGCAGTACAGCACGAGGATGATGCACATCATGTACGCGTCGTAGAACGAGAAGGCGAAGACCCACGCGAGCACGGCGACGAAGGGCAGGGGGCTCCCGTGCGCGAACACGCGGTCGGCCGCGCGCAGGGCGAGCGGGAACGCGAGGAGCGGGAAGAGGAAGCCCGGCTGGGAGAAGATCGCAAGCGAGTAGCCCGAGAACATGTAGACGACGGCGCCCACGAGGGCGAAGCGGCGCTCGGCCCCGCGCGCCACGGCCCACAGGGAGAACGCGAGGCCGGCGCAGTAGAGGCACGCGAGCATGGAGACCTCGAACGCGACCTCGGCCCACTCCTCGGGAACAAAGACGGAAACGGCGTAGAACGGGTTCACGACCGTGCAGACGAGCGCCTGGACCGTGTCGGTGCCGAAGCCCGAGTCCATCGTCCAGAGGGGGATCTCGAACGTGTGGTCGACGAATATGCTCGTCGCGACCTCGCGCAGCCACTGGCCCGTGTAGACGAACCAGACGTACTGCTGGGAGAGGTAGTCGGCCACCCAGATGAACGACTTGCCGGTCGCGGCGAGCACCGCGAGGGGCGCCGCCCACACGGCGAGGTAGAGCGCGAGGAGCGCGAGCGCGTACCCGAGCCTGCCCTCGAGCAGGCGCGAGACCCCGCCGCCGCGGACGCGCCCCGCGGACGCCGCCGCGGACTCGGCGGCGGACGCCGCCACGGACCCTGCCATGGGATCGGCCACAGACTCGGCCATAGGATCAAACCCCCGTCCTTAAGGCGCCGCACCCCTCGCGGGGAGGCGGGCCGGCCACGTGCGAGCGGCCTCCCGCGCCGATGCGCGCCGACGTGTGCACTGCGTACCGAAACAATGAAGGAAACGTCAACGGTCCATAAAGGATGTATTATAGGCGACGAACGTCCGCCCCCGGACCGCCGCCGCCCGCTGCTCGAAAAACCGCAACCGGGCGCCGCCGGCGCGAAGCGGGGCGCGCACGCAGCCTCCCAGCGGCCGCGGACCATCCATACATACATCCCATCGGACAGTGAGAGACCGAGGCCACCATGATCCCCTTCAACGTTCCCCCACGCTTCGGCACCGAGCTCGACTACGTGGCCCAGGCCGTCATCGGCGGCAAGATCTCCGGCGACGGAAAGTTCACCAAGCTCTGCAACGCGTGGATCGAGAACCGCTTTGGCACCAGGAAGTGCCTGCTCACCACGAGCGGCACCACCTCCCTCGAGATGGCCGCGCTCCTGTGCGGCCTCGAGCGCGGCGACGAGGTCATCCTCCCCAGCTACACGTTCTCCTCGACGGCGAACGCCTTCGTGCTCGCCGGCGCGAAGCTCGTCTTCGTGGACATCCGCCCCGACACGATGAACATCGACGAGACGAAGAT
>CAYMHQ010000020.1:16047-22897 GCA_964390275.1 uncultured Coriobacteriaceae bacterium | reverse complement strand
CCGCTGCCCCTTTCGCCTCCCTTCCCAGTCTCAAGCCAGACGATCTTTCCGTCGGCCGTGCTACGCGATTCGCTTCGCTGGGCTGAGGTACCGGACGGCGTCTGATTCGTCCGCTATTTCGGCGCCGCGGCCGTCGCGGCTGTAGAGGTTTTATCTCTGCCGATGATTGCGTCCATGATCATCTGAACGGAATCGCAGGTCTCGTCAAAGGTGATGTTCTTGGCGTAGTCGAATTCCCTGCTGTACTTGCTCCATTGGCTGCGAAGCGTTTCGCTGGTGCGGATGTCGATCAAAATATCCGGGTATTGCTCCAATATGTAGCCGCTACCGCGTTTCTGAGTCGTGCGCTCCAACGCCTGCAACAGAACCGTTTTGTCGCATCCCGCGCCGCGCATGGCGTACAGGATGAATATATCGTAGTAGTCCCTCGGGCGGGTAGTGGCGGTGCTGCGAGACAGCACGGTCTCCAGCTTTTCCGCCAGCACGGTTTCGAGGCTGTACGTTGGAATGCTGATGGTGCGGTCGTCGAACAGCAGGGGGAGCGTGCGCACAATCTCATGCGGTGTAATAACGTCGCCGGTGGTTACGTCTACAGTCAGGGGAACGCTAATCGGAGGGTAGTTCGCCTTCAGTGAAACGCGTATTCCGGGATAGTCGTCGCCCTCGCGTATGTCCGAAACGCCAACGATGTCGAATCGCACGTCGTCGTCAACCGGGACGTCGCATATCTCTTGGAATATCGACGAAACCGATTCGTGCGTCAGCGTGAAACCCTTGACTGTGGTGTCGAGGTCCATCGTCGCCCGCGTATCCAGACCGACGATGGCGGAGATCAAGAAACCGCCTTTGAGGATGAAGTTGCGTCGATAGGGCGAAAGCGAGATTCGTTCGAGCAGCCGTTCCAACATGTAGTTTTGCATGACAAGTTGCGCCGAGATGTGCTTTTCCGCTGCCTTGTTCTTGATGATTGCTTTGAGTTGCATCGGGTTTTTCGTAATCACAGCAGCACCTCCATGTATCGAAGCACCTTGGGTTTCACGCGAAGCTGGTCGGCATACTGCATCAGCTTGTGGATGTTTCTCCCGCGATATGCGGCGTAGCGCCTCATGGCGTCGACGACCACCTGAACGTCGCTCCCGTTGCCGCGCAGGATGTCGCACAGCGTCCGCTCGAGGTCGTACACGCGTATTGGGTTGCCGCACGGTGAGTCGATCTCGATGATGCCGAGGCTGTAGTTCTCCGGGACGGTACGTTTCACGAGTAGGTTCTCTTCCTTAAGGGACGGGGCGTTGTACCCCTTAGGGAACGTCATCGTGTATCTTGCGGGTGTGCGGTCCGAATATCCCAGCAGGTAGAGCGCGGTATCGTGAGAGTAGATACCGCGGCTATAGCGGCGCTGATGGAGGAGGAAATCGTCCTCCCACGCGTCGCTGCGCATGTAAATCCCGCGACTGTAGCGGTATACCGCACCCTCTCTCACAAGTTCCTGCAGCATGCCGCGGTGTATCCCGGCGCTCGTTACCTGCGCCGTGGTGATAGTGCCGTCCGGCGAGGCGCAGAGCAGAGTATCTATATCGCTCCGAGATTGCTTGCTTTTCATGGTTTCCACCTCCCTCGCGCGCGTCTTCTCCTAAACCGCATCGGAATTGAATTGACAATAACACATTAAATTAGTCAGAAATAATGTGTCGATGTCAAAACTACGAGTGTCACATATAAACTACAGCCATGGATGAAAACCTATGCATTTGGGTGTCGATGGGATGGGATTGCCCGAACGGCCCTGCCCCGATTCCGTGCTTAGCCATCATCGCAATTTGTCCCGCGAGTCGACGGCCTTGCGATAACCGGGCGACGCCGCGGGCTGTATAATCACCTCCGACTTTAGGTACGGCGGTTCCACGGTGGTCATATTTTCGCGGCGATGTCCGCTTCGAGCTATTCGCGGTCTGGTTCAACCTGCCGCTCGCGACTCAAAAGGAGAGGAACGCAGATGCACGAGATGGCGTACGTCCGCAACGTGGTGGACGTGGTGAACGAGTACGCGAACAGGGACGACGTCGCCGAGGTGGTGGCGGTCCACCTCACCATCGGCGAGGGGCGCGACATCGTGGTCGACTACTTCCAGGGGCTCTTCCAGTTCCTCGCGCGCGGCACCAAGGCCGAGCACGCCGAGATCGCCATCCGCCGCACGCCGTTCGCGGTGAGCTGCAACCGCTGCGCCACCGTCTTCCCGATCAACGTGTTCGACGAGTCCTCGTGGAAGTGCCCCTCCTGCGGCGCCGTCCGCGACTACCGTATGCACTCGGGCATGGAGTTCCGCATCGACCGCATCGAGGTCAAGGGGGCGGGGAAGCCGAAGGGGGAGACTGCAGCCGAGCCCGAGGCGGAGGTCGAGTCGCCGGCTGCTTCGGCTGGCGTGGCGGCGGAGACGCCCGCGGCGGTCGAGGCGTAGCCGAGCAAAACTGGCTCTCTGACCTGCGATGACGGCCCGGCTCGGCGGGGGAGCACCCTGCTGAGCCGGGCCGTTTGCTGGTCGGGTAGCTCCAGCGAGCGGGCGGTCGCGACAAACATTCTCACCAAAGAGCGCCCCGGGTCCCATTGCGGTCCCCGGGGCGCTCCCATCACGCTATCGCTATCCCGCCGGCCTCGTCAGCCGGCGCTTCCTGCTGGCACGCTCGGCCCGCTTGGCCCGCAGGCCCGCCTTGCTCGATCTCGCCCTACTTTGCCGCGAGGGTCTCGCCCACGAAGTAGCCGGTCGCCGCGACGGTGGAGCAGCTGGCGTAGGAGAGGGTGGTGACGGCGCCGCACGCGTAGAGGCCCTCGATCTCCTGGCCGTCGTTGTCGAGCACCTGGTTGTTGGGGCCAACCATGAGGCCGCCGGAGGTCTTGTAGCGCACGGCGTTGAGCTTGAGCGCGTGGAACGGGGCCGAGAGCGACTTCAGCCACGAGGTCTTCCCAAAGGCGGCGTCCTCGCCGGCGGCCACGTAGCCGTCGTACTCCTCGAACGTCGCGGTCAGCACGTCGGCGGGCACGTCCATCGCCACGGCCAGGTCGGCGATCGTGTCGGCGGTGCGGTAGGCGTCTGCGTGCACGTTGATGTTGTTCTCGACCGACTTGGCGATGCAGCGCGCGTCGAACGCCTGCTGGTCGAAGATGACCCACCACTCGCGGTACCCGGCCTCGATGGCGGCCGCGGCGGCGTCGTGGGACTGGCCCTCCTGGATGAAGCGCTTGCCGTTCGGCAGCACGAGCACGAGCGGCGCCCAATAACCCCAGGTAGTCGCGTTGGGGATGTCGCCCATCAGGTTGCAGTAGGTGAACGACGAGTCCATGTTGGCGACCTGCGCGCCGGCGGCCGCGGCCATCCTGTGGCCCTCGCCCATCGAGCCGTGCACGAGCACGCCCATGTTGGCCCACTCGGGCAGGTACTTGGTGACCATCTCGCCGTTGTCGATAAAGCCGCCGGTCGCGAGCACGACGGCGCCCGCCTTGATGTCGACGTACGCGCCCTCGGCGTCCTCGAACCGGCAGCCGATCACCGCGCCCTCGGGTGCGTCCTTGATGAGGGCCACGGCGCGCATCTCGTACTCGAACTCGCAGCCGAGCTCCTCGAGCTTGGCCTGGATCGGCGAGAGGATGTAGGTGTACCCGGTGCCGATGCCCTCGGCCGGCAGGATGACGCTCGCGGAAAGGCGAGGCAGCTCGTCGGCGGTCGCGGGCTCCTGGATCTGGCAGCCGAAGTTCTCGATGGCGCAGTCGACGAACTTGGTGTTGGCGTAGTACTTGCCCTTGGCCCACTCGGGGTACCACTCGTACTGGTCGAACCCGGCGGTCTGCTTCTCGGCGACCGCCTCCCAGGCCTGGTCGATGGTGGTGGTGAGGCCGGCGTCGAGCTGCGGCTTCGAGCCGCTGGCGAACATGAACCAGCACGACGACGCGCTGTCGCCGCCGAACGACCCCTTCTTCTCGGCGAAGATGACCTTCTTGCCGGCGAGCGCGGGCTCCATGCCGGCCGCGAGGCCCGCGATGCCCGTGCCGATGATGAGGATGTCGGCCTCCTGGGAGAACGCGACCTCGGCCGACCCGACGACGTGCCCTGCCGCGGCCTCCTCGGCCATGGCGGCGACGGGTGCTGCGAGTGCGGCGCTGCTCGCGACGAGGCAAGCTCCGCCACCGAACTTGACGAGGTCCCTGCGGGTGAGTTCCATGATGGTTCCTTTCCTTGCGAGACTGATCTGGCAACTGGCAACTGGCAACGTGCGACGTGCTGCGTGCGGCACGCGACGTACGCCGCACGGTTGGCGGTCCGGCGCGCCCGTATCCCCACGAGGTGGCCGGCTCGCCTTCTGGGGAGAGACTATACGCCATTTCGCGCCCGCAAACCTCACTGGTTATGGGTTAGGTTGGTGTTCCTGCTGGTAGATTGGGCGGAGGAATTTTGCGGAGGGCGCGGATGGTTGAGTGGGGGGCGAATGGCGGAGCGGGGCGTTTTATATCAACCGTAAAATAGAACAGCCGTCACCTTCTCGCTCGCACCCAAAAGGGGCAGGCCAGCGGCTCGCATTCTCGCGCGCCTCCAGCCCGCCCCTCTTCTCGCACGTTCTACCAGCTCGCTCGCGCCCGGTCGCGCCCCTTACTCGATGGCGCCCTTAACTCGGTCGCACTCGTTACAGCGCCGGCGCGGCCTCGAAGTCGCCCTTGGCGAGACGGGTGCCCATGAGCACGCCCTCGACCATGCACAGGCCCAGGCTCATGCCGGAGATGGGGGTGCAGTAGTTCACGATGTAGCGGTTGCCCGAGTTATTGCCCACGGCGTAGAGGCCAGGGATGGGCATGAGGTCGGAGTCGAGCACGCTGCCGTTAAAGTCGGTGTCGAGGCCGGTGGTCTGGCAAAGGCCCAGGTAGAGCTCGTCCGACTGACCCATGGCGGCGTAGAACGGGGCCTCCTTGATGGGGTGCATGATGCGCGGGTCCATAGCGAAGTCCTCGTCCATGCCGGCCTCGCAGTACTGGTTCCACTTCTCGATCTCGGCGAGGGCCGCGGCCTTCTGCTCGTCGGAGTAGCAGCCCAGCTTGTCGAGCAGCCCCTCCAGCGTGTCGGCGCAGTAGATGCCGTTGTCGTCGGCGCCATCGAGGGTGGGGTCGGCGGCGGCCATGTTGGCCTTGAGCACGTCGACGCCGTTAAAGGTCACGCGGCTCGTGAGGTTGATCGCG
Organism: uncultured Coriobacteriaceae bacterium; assembly: GCA_964390275.1. GTDB lineage: Bacteria > Actinomycetota > Coriobacteriia > Coriobacteriales > UMGS124 > CAYMHQ01. Next base: position 17,680 of record CAYMHQ010000020.1, on the reverse strand, counting down.
CCGTGCGCCGGGGGCATGCAGTAGACGGTGTCGAGGTAGTTGGCGTCGCAGATGGAAACGATGGCGCCGCGGGGCTGGCGGCTCGACTGGTAGCCCGAGCCCTCGGTGCCGCCGGCGCACTCGTTGCAGAAGCGCAGGCCGCGCTGGTTGAGGACGATGAAGCCGGGGCCCCAGGGCATGGTCTCGATGGTGCCCGACTGGCCGGTGTTCATGCCGGTGCGCGGGCCCACCTCGACGTGGCCGCCGGCCCAGACGCCGAGCTTGATGCTCGAGCCGTCGCGGCAGGTCATCATGTTGGAGGAGGAGCACAGGTTGATGTCGCCGTATGCCTCGGCCAGGTGGCGGTACTCGTCGTTGATGTCGCGGATCATGTCCTCGTTGCCCATGAAGTCGCCGGCCGCGAGCACCACGCCCTTGGTGGCGGTGAAGCGCACGTACTGGTCGGCGCTCTCCACGTAGGCGACCACGCCGGTCACGCGACCCTCGGCGTCCTGCTCGAGGTACTCGGCGTGCGTGCCGAAGTTCCAGTTCGCGCCCTGCTCGATGGCGACCTGACGGTGGTGCGTCATGACCGTGGGACCCCAGTTCCAGCCCGCGCCGCCGCCGTCGACGGGACGGTGCACGACGGTCGACTTGTAGAACTTGTAGCCCGAGGGGTCGGGGACGAGGCGCTCGTCGGACTCGGCGTCGTAGATGTTCACGTTGTCGGTGTTGCCGTAGAAGTCGGGGTCGATCGCGTCGAGCTCGGCGATGTTCCAGTCCATGATGGCGCCCGAGTAGTCGCAGAAGTTGCGGATGAGCTTCTGGTTGGAGCGGCAGGCGCAGCGACGCAGCCACTCGCTCATGAAGTCGGACTTGTCGATCTGGTCGGCGCCCTTGGCGAGGGCCCACGCGCAGTTGATGCACGCGACCTCGCCGCCGATGTACATGAACGAGTCCTCCTCGGTGGTCTCGAGCACCGCGACCGAGGCGCCCTCGTTGGTGGCGAAGCGCGCGGTCCACGTGCCCGACTGGCCGCCGCCCACCACGACGATGTCGAACGTGCCGCCGTCGACGATCTTATCTTCGGCGACGGGCTCGGGCTTCACACGCCAGTCGGCCGCGGCCTGCGACTGCCAGCGGTTCTCGGGGGTGGCGCCGGCGGTCTCGGCGGCGTCGGAGGAGGCCTCGCCGGCGAACGCGGGGGCGGTGACGGTCGCGGCGGTCACCGCGGAAGCGGCCGCGATGCCGAGGGCGGCGGTGCCGGAGGTTGCCACGAGGGCGCGACGCGTGATGGAGTTCGTCATGTTCGTTGCCTTGCCTTTCTCGTATGGGTTGTCCCGTGCGGGTGATCCCTGCGCGCCGGGCGTCCGTGCCCGGGGCGGCGTCCCTTGCGCCGCCGACGCGCTGTACGAGAGGCAGTATGTCCCCGCCCGCCGCGGCCCCGCATCGCCCCGGCGCTGCGATGCGGCGCGGGGAGACTCTGCCGAGCAGCCTCAGCCGGTATCGCAGCGGTGGGGTGATGCGCGGTGTTACGAGCGTTCTACCAGGGCAATCAGCTCTTCGCGGTTCGTCGCGCCCGTCTTTTCGTAGATGTGGACGAGGTGCGTCTTGAGCGTGTTCTTGGTGATGCCGAGCTCCTCCTGCAGGTGCG
>CAYMHQ010000020.1:12905-15947 GCA_964390275.1 uncultured Coriobacteriaceae bacterium | reverse complement strand
CGAGGGAGAGGACGGCGACAATGGCGAGCAGGCGGAAGGGCGCGGTGGGGAGCCAGCTGAGCGGGGCGTCCCCCGTATGGCCCAGGCGCTCGGTGGTCCCGGCGACCGTCTCGAGGTCGGGCGCAGCCTCGGGCGAGGCACCGTCGCCGTCAGACCCCTCGGCAGTCTCCTCAAGAATGTCCTCGGGCGAGGAGGCGCCGGGGACCGAGGTCTCGACCGGCGTCCGGCGGCACACCCGCGACGCGACCGGCACGAGGAGGCACGCCGTGAGCGGAAGCAGCGCGGCGACGGCGCGGCCCGCGGCCTCGGGCAGGCCCATGAGCAGCAGATAGACGACGAATCCGAAGGCGCTCGACCCCACGAGGAGCAGCACCGCCGAGCGGATTCCTCCGCGCGCCATGAGAACCTGCCATGCCACGGTTGCCCACGTGGAGACGGCGGCGGCGAGGAGGAACGCGAGCACGACGAGCGCACCGCCCTCCCGTCCCCCGGCCGACTCGAGGACGATGAGCCAGGTCGAGACCGTCCCGCAGACGGCGAAGGCGACGGCCCCCAGCGCCTGCGCGCGCAGGCTGAACTTGCGCGACGCGATGGCCGCCAGCCCCAGCGCGAACACGACCACGGCGAGCATAGCCCACACGTGGACGCGCATGTACGAGACCCCGCCCGAGAGGATTGGGCTGCTGAACAGGGCCGTTGTCCATGCGAACAACGCCGAGTTGCCCACGAAGAGCCCCCAGCGCCTGGGCAGATAGGATGTGATCGCGCGCGCGTCGTGCATGCGAAGCGCCCCCTCGTCGCGTTGTTGGTGGTGACACGGGCGGCCGAAGCGCCGCTCGGTCGCGGCACCCGGCGGGAACAGCCGTCCGGGCAGGACGGTCGTAGCGGACGGCTAGGAGGATGATAGCCCAACGGGACGGCGGCAGTGGCGGACGAGGGGGTAGTCCGGCCGCGCAGTTCGTCGGTGCTTTGGGCTACCCGCGCTCGATCGCACAGCTGTGACGCTTGGTCGCCTTGTCGTACGCGATGCCCGCCAGCACGACGTTCCCCTCGGCCGACGTCCCGCGGAAGGCGTCGGCGTAACCGCGCTCGCGGATCTGCGAGACGGCCTCCTCGGGGGAGACGCCCCACTTGAGCTCGACCACCACGCCGGGGATGCGTCCTGAGCTCGCCAGCGGCACCATGAGCAGGTCGGCGTAGCCCTTCCCCGAGGGCGCCTCGCGAACGAGGCGGTAGCGCCGCACCGCCGAGAAGAACGCCAGGCGCAGTGTGCAGGCGAGGTCCTCCTCCCGGTTGTAGGCGATGATGCTTGCGGCGTCCTCGTGCGCCTGCTCAACGCCCGCCGCCACCGTCTCGGCATCGCCGGCAAGGAGCGCGTCGAGCAGCTTTTCCGAAGCAGCGATGCTGCGGGCGACCTCGACCCAGTTCCCGCCCACCGAGACGGCCGCCTGATATTCCCCCGCCACCTCGCGGTTGGGGATGAAGACCTCGCCCGACTCGGCGTCGTAGGCGAGATAGCCCAGGTGGACGAGCAGGGTCAGCACGTCGTCGGCGCATCCGAGCGTGGTCATGTCGTTGCTGTACGTTGCCGTGTTCACGGGCACGCGCGCGCCGCCCATGAGTTCGACCACCTTGCCGTGCAGCCCGTCGAAGTCCATGTCGATGTATTTGCGCAGCGCCTCGAACGTCTCCGTCTGGGTCCAGTAGCTGCCGAAAACCCCGTCCTCGACGGCGCACACCACCGAGCGCGGCGCGTAAACCTCGCCGACCCCCGGGAGCAGATAGCCGTCGTACCAGGCCTTGCACTCGGACATGTCACGTCCCCATTTGGCGCAGAGGTCGCGAACCTCGGCCTCGGTGAAGCCCATGTAGGGAGCCATCCTGCCGGGGGCGAGCATGCTGAACTCGTCGAACATGTTGAGCGCCGAATGGCTGCCGTACTTCTTGATGGGGAGAATTCCCGTCATGTAGGCGAGGGCGACGTACGGCTTGTCCTTGAGCCACGCCCGCAGAAAGTCGAGATAGCGGAGCTGGCCCTCGTGGTCGCTCGCCATCTCGCGCATGGGGCAATCCCACTCGTCGATGACCACGACGAACTGCCGTCCCGTCTGGCTGTAGACCCGTCCCATGGCCTGGACAATGCCGTCGCCCTCGCGAAAGCGGACGTTCGGGTAGGCCTCGACGATCTCGGGGCAGACCTCCCGTTCCAGGAAGTCGATGAGGCCTTCGGCGCTGCGTCCCACGCTCAGGAAGTACTGGATGTTCACCTTGAGAACGTCGTAGCGGTTGCGCTGCGCGTTGAACGACGGGTCCTCGGTGATGGCGAGCCCCGTGAACTCTGCGGCTCCGTCGACCGTGCGGTCATAGAAGGCGGAGACCATGTTTGCCGCCATGGACTTGCCGAAGCGGCGCGGACGGCTCACGCAGACATAGAGACGCTCGGTGTTGATGACATCGTTGAGATAGCCGATGAGTCCGCTCTTGTCGACGTATATCTTTGAGGCGCGTGCCCTATGGAACATCGCAGGCCCGGGGTTGAGATACTCGCCCATCGTCTTCATCGCCTTTCCGCGCTAGTGCCGAAGCATGAGTTCATGATAGCGCAAGGGGTTTGTCTGGCGAATGCGCCGGAGCCAAAGGCGCAAAAGCCCCGCCCCCCACTCCCACCCCGCGCCCTCCATTCCCCCATCGCCGCGTGACTTCCGTAGTCGAATGCGCTATTGTGTAGATTGCGTGCACGCCCTCGCGTGGCCCTCGGGCCCCTCCCTTGTACGTGATCGCGCGCACGCACCTGCTCGTCCCGCTCTTCCCGCACCACATGCACCACTGGCTCGGCATGCACCACATGCACTGCACGCGCTTCCAGCGCATTTCCAGTCCGCACGTTAGAAGGGGGAACGTATGAGTTCGATCACCAACAATCTGTCTCGTCGCTCGTTCCTGGCCGCCGGCGCCGCAGCGGGCGCTGCCACGGTCGCCGCGGGGGTCGCGTTCGCCGACGCGCCCGCCGGTGAGGGTGCTCCCGCAGGCGAGGGCGGCGCC
>CAYMHQ010000020.1:11078-12805 GCA_964390275.1 uncultured Coriobacteriaceae bacterium | reverse complement strand
GGCGCCGGTGGTCCCGGCGGCGGCATGGGCGGCCCCGGGGGCGGCTCCGACGGCGCGGCCATGAGCCAGCTCGAGGCCAACGCCGACTGGCTCGGCGAGGAGCCCCAGATCGCCGAGGCCGACATCGCCCGGGTCGAGGACTTCGACGTCGTCATCGTGGGCGCGGGCCTCTCGGGCATCGTCGCCGCTCGCGCCGCGGCGGAGGAGGGCGCCAAGGTCGCCATCGTCGAGAAGTCCAGCTCGTTCAACTGCCGCTCCGGCGAGTACGCCCTGCTCAACGGCACGCTCAACCAGCGCTGGGGCCGCGAGGGCATCGTCGATGTCGACACGGTCGTCAACCGCCTCGCCCGCGAGTGCACCTACCGCAACAAGCGCGCCATCATCAAGAAGTGGGCCGAGCACGCCCACGAGGTCTTCGACTGGTACATCGCCGCGTACCCCGACCTCACCATCTGCGACACCACGCGCGAGGTCGTGACGCAGGAGCAGTTCGACAAGGGCATCCTGGTGCCGCTCGCCTGGCCGCAGCCCGAGAACTACGACTACCGCGAGGAGGAGTTCCCCACCTTCCCCACCTCGATGGAGTTCCGCTCCAGCCGCATGGACCAGCAGGGCTTCATGGTCGAGGCCCAGCTCAACGACGCCATCGCCAACGGCGCGCAGACCTTCTTCGGGTGCTTTGGCACCAAGCTGCTCAAGGACGAGTCGGGCCGCGTGACCGGCGTGATCGTGCGCGACGCGAACAACGGCAGCGAGTACTTCCAGCTCAACGCCGCCATGGGCGTCATCCTCGCCACCGGTGACAACGGCGCCGACGACGCGATCATGAAGCACTTCTGCCCCGAGGTCATCGAGAAGGGCATCATGAGGATGGGCCCGATGATGGGCGTCGACGTCGAGGGCAACGCGATCAGCACCGGCGACGGCCTGCGCATGGGGGCCTGGGCGGGCGCGAAGGTTCAGGACTTCCACGCTCCCATGACGCACCACATGGGCTCCGGCATGGGCGTCACCCCGTTCCTGCAGCTCAACGAGCACGGCGAGCGCTTCATGAACGAGTCCATCCCCGGCCAGCAGCTCGAGAACCAGATCGAGCTCCAGCCCAACCACACCTCGTACCAGATCTACGACGCCGCGTGGCCCGAGCAGATTCCGTTCATGCCCGCGAACCACGGCGGCCTGTGCTACATCATCCCCGAGGACGAGGACGAGTCGAACCCCAACTACCAGGACCGTCAGTACACCAAGGCGTCCGCCAAGGCCGAGGCCTACGCGTACAAGGGCGACACGATCGAGGAGCTGCTCGAGAGCATCGGCTACGAGGGCGAGTACCTCGAGAAGGCCCTGGCGAGCATCGAGCGCTACAACGAGCTGGCCAAGGCTGGCAACGACGACGACTTTGGCAAGCCTGCCAAGCGCATGTTCGCCCTCGAGAACCCGCCGTTCTACGCCAACAAGTGGGGCACGACCGCGATGCTCGTGTGCGTGGGCGGCCTCGAGTCCGACGAGAACTGCCACACCTTCACGGCCGGCGACCAGCTCACGAGCCCCACGCGCGACGTCATCCCCGGCCTCTACGTCTGCGGCAACGTCCAGGGCAGCCGTTACGCTGTTGAGTACCCCATCTGCCTGCGCGGCATCAGCCACTCCCTGTGCGTCTACTACGGCTACGTGGCCGGCAAGAACGTCGTCGCCGGCGCGTAAGCGGCGACGGGCCGCGCCCCGAG
>CAYMHQ010000020.1:7059-10978 GCA_964390275.1 uncultured Coriobacteriaceae bacterium | reverse complement strand
GCGAGCCTCCAGGCCTCGTAAAGCGGCAGGCTCACGTTCTCGCAGCCGTCGTCCGTGTTGACGGCGGCGTTCTTGAGGGACAGCTTGAACCCGCGCGTGATGCCGTAGCGCCTGCAGAACAGCCGGTAGCTTTTCGCCATGGTGTTGTCGGCCGACTTCACCTCCACGGGGACGGCGCGCCCGTCGGTCTCGAACACGAAGTCGACCTCGGCCGTGTTGCCCGACCGCCAGAAGTAAGGCCGGATGCCCTGCACGAGCAGCTCGTTGTGCACGTAGTTCTCGGCGAGCGCGCCTCGGAACCGCGCGTAGGGGGCCTCGGGCTCCAGGATGGCGCGGGCGGGCACGTTCGACATGCGGCGCAGCAGCCCCACGTCGGACGCGTAAACCTTGAACGAGGTGGCGTCGGCGTTGAAGCTCAGCGGTAGTTCGACGTTCTCCACAAGCTCGACCCGGTGGGCGAGCCCGGCCGCGACCAGCCATTGCAGCGCGTCTTCCAGCTCGTTTGCACGCTTGCCCGCCTTCACGTGGCTGAAGACGAACTTGTTGTTCTCCCTGGCGAGCTGCTTGGGGATGGACTCCCAGACCCAGCCGATCCTTGGGACATCGCGTGCCGGGGCGTGCTTCGAGAAGTCCGCCGCGTAGTCGGCGAGGATGGTCGTCTGAACCTTCTCAGCAGACGCATAGTCGCCCTGCTCCACCCATTTCGCGACCGCCTCGGGCATCCCGCCAACGATGAGGAAGTCCCGGTAGCTCGCCTCCAGGGATTTCGCGAGCGCCTCGGGAACGGGCCTGTCGGGCGGGAGGGATTCGAGCAGGGCGAGCTTGCCGGCACCGCCTGTCGCCGCGAGGAACTCCCGGAAGCTCATCGGGTACATCGTCAGCCGGTCGACCTTGCCCACGGGGAACGACACCCCCTCGTGGGCGAGAGCGACGCCGAGCAGCGACCCGGCGCTCACCACATGGAGCTCCGGCAGGTCTTCGCAGAAGTACTTGAGGGAGGTCAGCGCATTGGGGCAAGCTTGAATCTCGTCGAGGAAAAGCAGCGTCTTGCCTGGTACAACGGGCCGACCGAACACGATGGCGGAGAGCGCGGACACGATTCTCGCCGGGTCGAGGTCGATGTCGAAGACGGAGGCGGCGAGACTGTCCTTTTCGAAGTTGATGTAGGCGACGTCGTCGAAGGCATCCCGGCCGAACGCTTTGATCGCGTAGGTCTTGCCACACTGGCGCACGCCGGTGACCACCAACGGTTTGCGCGCGGGGTCGTCCTTCCATTCCTGCAGCCTGTCAGTGATGTCCCTCTTCATCGCGCTCCCCCTGTCATTACTGAGATTGGCACGAATTTCAGCGCAACTATGCGCAAAGTCATAGGAATAATGACACAAAACTGCTCAGAATCATAGGAAATCGTACAGTCATGAAGGCGTTAAAACAAAATATGACTAGTAATGAGCGGCATAATGCGTTACATTTACACCACGTTTATAATTGAAAGCGAGGTAATGATGGAACGCACTGCAACACTGAACTTGCGCGTGAGCCCGGAGGTCAAAGCCGAGGCCGAAAGCGTGCTGTCGCAGCTGGGCATCTCTATGTCGACGGCGGTCACCATGTTCCTGCGCCAGGTCGCTTTGACCGGCGGCATCCCGTTTGTCCCGCAGCTGCCGCGCGCTCCGCGCTCGATTGATGTCGACGCCATGGACGACGCCCAACTCGCGCGCCTCCTTTCAGAACGCCTCGAGCAGGCTCAAAATGGCAGCACCGTCCCCCTTGCCGATGCGGCGGCAAGGCTGCGCGAATAACGGGATGACAGGCACTTATGGGTCCTACTGCCGTTCGGGATTTTCATGCAGATGCCGGGAACATGCCCCATGAATCCGCCCGTGGGTGTTACGTAGACCCACGGGCGGGGTATAATGTGGGCGTCCGGCGATACCCGCAGTGTGGTGCGGGCGGCACGGTGATGTTAGGTTAAGGCTGGGGGCGCAACCCCAGCCTTACTTGTTTTCGGAGGTGTTCTCGTTCCCCTCCTCCCGGGCCATTCGCCGCGTTTTCCTCTCCCGGTGCAGACGATAGAGATCAGCGGCGATCATCCAGAGAAAGCCGCCTATCGTCGCGAGCTTGGTGGCCAAGCTCAGAAGGTTGTCTAGCATCATGAGCGACTCCTTTCCTGTTCGGATTGGTGCCGCCCGCATGCGAAACTGGCGAACCCCGCCTCCCAACAAGACCCGGGGAGGCCGGATCTTGCTGGCAGGCGGGGTTCGCGTGGGGAACGCTGTGACGCTTGGCCTCTCGGTCGTCTACGCGCGGCCCATGAGGACGTCGGTGTAGATGCTCGCCGAAACCTCCGCGAGCATGCCACCCTCGTCGCTCTCGGCGAAGACGCGCTCCTGCTTGATGCCCGTGCGCTCGGCGAACGCGTGCTCGGCGCGCTCGAAGCGGGAGACGGTGAGCGTCTCGCGGGCCAGGCGCGCCATGGCGCGGGCGGTGCGCGCGTCCTGCTCGCCCATCTTGGCCTGCTTGTTGACGGAGACGCGCGTGAGGTCGAAGTACGCGGCGCTCGGGAAGAGCCCGTTCACGAATCCCACGGCGTACACCTGCGGAAAGTCGAGGTCGGCGAGGGCGCTGAACGAGGAGACGGTCACGCCCGGCCGGTGGGGGATGCCCGAGAAGAACTGCCGGCGGTCGAGCTCGGCGACCATCGCGGCGGCGTCGGCGTCCATCCCCAGGGCGCACAGGGGTCGGAGCACGCCGGGCAGCTCGGCCTCGGGGCCCGCGAGGGTGCGGACCAGGCATCCGAGCAGCTCGGGACCCCGCAGGTCGCGGCACTCGGCAAAGAGCGGGTCGAGGTCGGTCCCCAGGTCGTACCCGAACGCCTCGAGGTCGCGGCGCACGTCGCCCGAGATGTCGTCCGAGATTTCGCCCGAAGGTTCCACGTCGCGGCGCATCGAGCAGAACAGGTTGCTGCGGGTGAGGTAGTCGCCGAAGCCGAACCAGCTGCGCCACGCCACGCCGTCGTGCGGGTCGGCGAGCAGGCGGAGCAGCGTGACCGTGCGGAGGGCGAGGCAGCGGTCGAGCTCGCGGATGTCCCCGCGCAGCCTGAGCGGCGCGAACCAGACGTTCGCCGCGACGCCGCGCCGCTCGAGGGCGCGCCCCACACTCTGCGCCCACCAGGGATGCGGTGCCATGACGGCAATGTCCTCCGGGGCGCGCCCGCCCGCCACCGCGGCGGCGATTTCCTCGGCGACGCCCTCGACCTCGTCCTGCGGCGTCTCCCAGACGAGCTCGCGGCGCGCCGGTGCGGCGAGGGCGGTGGGGGAGCAGGCGGTTGTGTCCAGATCGACCGTCTGAGCTGCGGGATTGAGGCGCGTGAACTCGGCGATGCCCTCGAGGTAGGGGTAGCTCTCGTGTACCTCGGCGCAGGTGGTCGGGTCGGCGAAGGCCTGCAGGTCGTCGAGGGCGACGAGCTGGCACATCAGCTGCGAGGCCCGGCTCAGGTTCTGATAGTCGAGCACGAACACCCGGCGGCGCGCGAACCGCCCGCGCAGGCCGGCGTCGAGACGCAGCGCCTTCGTGGCGAGGTTGGCGACCTGCGGCTCCATGACGGCGCCCAGGTAGCGCAGCTCGTCGTTGAGGAAGGCGAACGTGTCGATCTCCTCAACGGTGAAGAGCCACTCGGGGTCCTCGTCGGAGAGCTCGGTCCAGCCGCGGTAGAGAAACTTGAGCATCTCGCGAAGGCGTCCCGGGCGCGTGCCGAGCGTCTTGACGTCCTCGGTCACAAAGTCGACCTCGTAGGCGGCGAGGAGTCGCGCCCGCCCGCCGGTGAACGCGACGTCGCAGGCAGATGCGGTCTCCGGTTGCGCGACCACCTCGCAGGCGAGCTCGCGGCAGGTCATCACGGGGACGGTCGAGACGGCGG
>CAYMHQ010000020.1:5540-6959 GCA_964390275.1 uncultured Coriobacteriaceae bacterium | reverse complement strand
GGCCACTTCGGTCGCCTCGGCCGTCTTCTCCACTTCCTGCTCAATCTGCTGCATGGTGGTCATCCTCCCTATGACTCCGCTGCGTTACGAAAAATCGTGCTGCACTTTGACGTGCCCGGACGCACCTCGATGCTTTGCGCCTCGCCGTCCCGCTGTCCCTCGATACCGCTCAGCAATTCTCGAGCTTGGCGAGCAGCTGACGGCCGACCTCGGTGATCTTCCACGCGCCGTCCCACTCGATGGCGCCGTTGCGGTCGAGGTAGTCCATGAAGAACTGCGCCGACTTCTTGGGGTACTCGAGCACCGGGTTCGAGTTCACCTGCTCCTTGATGTGGCCGATCGACGAGCCGTCGCCGTCGCAGAGCTCCAGGATCTCGCGGAAAACGTCGGTGTAGGCCGCGTGCTCCCGGACGATGCCCACGAGCGTGCCGAGCGGGTCGTTGTCGGCGAGCGCTTCGAGGCCGTCGGGCGTCGTGCGCCACATCGCCTCGGGGGGAGGGGTGGGGCGCAGATAGGTCTTGCCGTCCTCGACCACCTCCACGAGCTGCGGCTCGACCTCGGCGTACGGCTCGCCCTCGCGGGTGAGCTTCTCGAGCGCGCCGGCGTCCTGGAGCATAGCGAGGAAGTTGGCCGTGGCGTACACGCAGCGCCGACGGCTCTGGAGCCCCTCGACCACCTTGCCCACGCCCGCTGCGTCCTGCGCCTCGCGACACGCGTCGAGGATCGCGAGGAACCAGCTCTTGTAGGGGACCATGTCCTCGAAGAGGCGCTCGATGCGCTCGCGGGCGGGTACCTGCGGCTTTGCGTCGGCTGCGTTCTCGGCCTGAGCCGCAGCCTCAGTCTGCGCCTCGACCTCCTCGGGCGTGGCCTTGTAGCCGAACGTCTCGGCCTTCTCGTCCAGGTCCTTCTCCTCGACCTCCTCGAGGGGGTCGTAATCGCATTCGGCGCCGAAGAGCTCCTCGTCGTCGAGCGCGTCTGTCGTTCGTTCGGTCATGGCGTCCTCACGTCCTCACGTGTCGAATGCTTGCCTGGGTCGCCCCGGGTTGCCCCGGGTTGGCGGGCCGTCTGGAATCGCTTTTTCGAAAATTTGACCAAAAACCGGGGTAAGTCAGTTTCTAGATTGATATAAGGAGGGGCCAAAGGGCGTTTCGTCGATGACCCGCTTGGGGGCGCAACGCATCTACCTGCGGTAATACGAAACACCTGCGAGCGTAATACTGCTCGCGACCCCAATTCTACGTACGTTATATCAACTCGGAAACTGACTTACCCCTCCTTTTGGTCAAAAATCGCAAAAAGCGATTCCATCGTGCCGCCCCGCGCCGCCTGCCACCTCGCACCTGCCCGTCTGCCTTTGGCCCCGCCCGCGCCCCGGGTCGCGCCTTGCGGTGCGCCCGGGGCACTCGGGAAAGGCCATCT
>CAYMHQ010000020.1:0-5440 GCA_964390275.1 uncultured Coriobacteriaceae bacterium | reverse complement strand
TAGATCTTCGGCTGCGACTCCTCGCGCGACTTGGTCGCCTGGGTCGGGTCGAAGAAGAACTGCGGCTCGGTCTGCCAGGTCACGCCGCGCAGGATGTAGGCGAGGTGCGGCTCGTTGCCGTAGTCGTTCAGGTGGTACACCTGGTCCTCGCTGTACTCGTTGATCGCGTCGACGAGCTTGGCGCGGCTGTGGCAGTTGGCGTCGTAGTCGTTCGGGTTCAGCTTCTTGAAGTCGTCGCCCGAGCTCACGTCGATGGGCGCGGGGCCCTCGAAGGACTCGATCCCCTCGTCGAGGTCGCCAAAGTAGCGGGCGCGCCCGCCGCACTGCGCGACGCAGCTGGGGAGCAGACCCTCGTCGACGCGGTCGGCGCACATGTCGCACTTCTGGACCACGCCCTGGTCCTCGTCGAGGTAGCGCACGCCGTAGGGGCACACGCCCACGCACGCCTGGCACCCGATGCACACGTCCTTGTCGATGTAGATGATGCCGTCCTCGCGCTTGTAGGTCGCGCCGGTGGGGCAGACCTGCACGCACTGGGGGTTCTCGCAGTGCTGGCACTGGAGCGGCAGGAAGTACATCTCGACGTTGGGGAACTGGCCGCCCTCGGTCTTGGGCACCGGCCCCATGCGGACGACCTTGTTCCAGTAGTGGCCGATCGGCACGTCGTTCTTAACCTTGCAAGCCACGGAGCACGCAAGGCAGCCGACGCATCGGTTCAGATCGGTGACGATTGCATAGCGGCTCATAGTTGCACACCGTTCCTCTCAGCGTAGTTCTTCTGGCTCTCCTCGTCGTCGTACACGGGCAGCCATTCCTTCAGGCGCGGGTCGTCGGAGGAGTGGATCATCTCGGTGCCGTCGACGTCGCAGGGGACGGGGTTGCCGTTGGGCGAGTTCTCGGCCGTCGCCTTGTAGATGTTCACGTTGTAGGCGCGCGCGTAGCTGGAGCCGCAGATGGGGTCGCGCAGGTCCTTGTTCACGAGCGTGTTCACGTTCACGAGGTCGAGGCCCTTCGTGGCGCCGTGGAACTCGGGCATCCACCACTGGTGCTCGCAGTTGATGGTGCCGGGGCGGATGCCGTAGTAGAGGTCGGCAACCTGGCGAATCTTGTGGCGCGGGCTCTCGATCCACACCCAGTCGCCCTGCTCGATGCCCAGCGCGGCCGCGTCGTCGGGGTTGATCTCGACGCGCGGGACGGGCCACTGCTCGCGGCACCAGGGGAGCTGACGGTGCTCGGAGTGGAAGTAGACCGGGATGCGGCGGCCGGTGGTCATGATGAACGGGTACTCTTCGCAGTACTCGGGGTTGGCGACGGGGCCTTCGGGCGGCTCGGTGTAGGTCGGCAGGGTGAACGGGCCGATCTTGTCGAACTGGTCGCCGCTCTTGGAGTCGGGCATCGAGTAGTGGTCGATGTCCTGGCCGTAGAAGGGGTGCTCGGCCGAGTGCGTGGCCTCGAGCTTGGTGCACCAGATCTCCTGCTTCTTGGTGGGGGTGCCCAGGCCGGGCGCGCCGAACGTCACGCCGCCGCCGCCGATGGTCTGAGAGCCCACGGAGATGCCCGTCTCGTAGCGGCGGTAGGTGCCCCAGGTGTCAGGCTGCAGCTTCTTGCAGTCCTGCATGCCCTGCTCCTGGAAGTAGCTCTTGAACTTCTCCCAGGGGGAGTCGCCGGGGTAGTCCGCGATGAGCGGCTCGTACTTGGCCACGGCAGAGTCGAGGTCCTTGATCGAGTCGGGCCAGGTCTCCTCGTCGGTCTCCATGCCCAGGTGCCACGGGATGCCGCACGCCTTGGCGAGCTGGATGATGATGTCGACGTCGAACCAGCTCTCGCCGAGCGGCTCCACCGTCTTGCAGTGGCAGCCCTCGTGGCCGCCCGAGCCCTGCGAGGTGCGCGGGCAGTCGACCTCGAGCCAGTGGCGGACGGGGAGCAGGATGTCGGCGAGCTGCGAGGTGGGGGTGTGCCACAGGTCGAGGTCGAGGAAGAAGTCGAGCTGCTTGAGGCCCTCCCAGGCCCACAGCGCGTTCGACATGTTCATGACGTCGCCCGACTGGCAGATGCCCATGTAGATGGGGTACTGCGCGCGCTCGCTGCGGTTGCAGCAGTCCCAGATCGCCGTGGAGTCGGCCCAGATGCCCAGGTCGGGCAGCATGGGGATGTCGTTCACGCCGGCCACGTTCGCCCACTTCTCGGCGCCGTCCGTGCCCGGGATCGGGAAGATCGACGTCTCGAAGCCCATGTCGAACTCTTCCATGCCGATGGGGCCCTGGGTCTGGCCGCGGTTGCCGCCGGGGGTGTCGAAGTTGCCGGTCAGGCCCACGATGGCGTCGATGGCGCGGGAGCACTGGACGGAGTTGCACGAGTGCTCGATGGCGAGCATGTACTGGATGCCGCCGTTGCCGTAGCCCGTCTCGGGGTGCAGCGGGGTGGCGTAGGTCGTGGCGGCCTCGATGATGAGGTCCTTGTCGACGCCGGTGATCTCGGCCACGGTCTCGGGGTCGTAGTTGGCGAGGTGCGCGACGAAGTAGTCCCAGACCGGCTTCGCGGTGACCTTGGTGCCGTCCTTGAGCGTGACCTCGATCTCGCCGCACTGGTAGTCGGGGTCGATGAGCGGGTCGCAGCGGGAGAAGTCCGTCTTCTGGACCACGTAGCCGCGGTCGACGCCGGCGGGCGCGTTGGGCAGGTCGGGCACGAAGCCCTCCATCTCGCGCGTGCTCTCCTTGAGCTCGAGCGGCTTCTCGCCCTGCCAGTAGCCGGTGGAGGCGTCGCACCACACCAGGTCGCCGCTGATCTTGTCGCGCACCATGAAGCGGGTGCTCGAGCCGCCCTCGATGAGGTCGCTCTCCTTGAGGAGCTTGGTCTTGAGCGGGGTGCCGTCAAAGTGCGAGCCGGCCGAGGTCTCGGTGGGCTCCATGTCCTCGACCACGAGATAGGGCAGGTCGGTCCAGCGCTTGACCCACATCTCGTCGTAGAGGCCGTCGTTCACGATGACGTTGAGCCAGCCGAGCGCCATGGCGGCGTCGGTGCCGGGGCGCAGAGGCAGCCAGATGTCGGCCTCCTTGCCCAGGTTGGTGAGGCGCGGGTCGACGATGATGAACTTCTCGCACTTGGACGCGGCGTCGACCATGGTGCGGCACGAGTCGTCGTAGTTCGAGAGCTCGGCGCCGCCGCCCCACACCACGAGCACCGGCGCGCGGTCGACGGTCGCGTTCCACGAGTAGGCGCGGTTCGACTGCAGGCTCGTGCCCACGTGGCGCGGGCCCTTGCAGATCTGGTAGGCCTGGTCGGTGTTCACCGTGTCGAGGATGCCGGTGAGGCCCAGGGCGCTCGCCATGCAGTAGATGCGCGACGTGCCGCACATGGTGAGGCCTGCGTTGCTGCCGTGCTGTTCCTTGATCTCGTTGATCTTCTCGGCCGAGGTCTGGAGCGCCTCGTCCCACGAGATGCGGACCCAGCCCGGGTCGTCCTCGCCCTTGGGGTTGGTGCGCTTGAGCGGGTAGCGCAGACGGTCGGGGTGGTAGCAGGCCTGCAGCGACGCCTGGCTCTTGGAGCAGCAGTTGCCGGAGGAGGCGATCGACGACTCGTCGCCCTCCACCTTGATCGCGCGGCCGTTCTCAACGGTCACCCACACGGCGCATTCCATCTTGCCGCAGCCGCGGCACATGGTGCGGATGCGCTTGGTCGTGCCCTCGTTCGCGGGCACGGAGCCGGAGTTGTGCGTCTCGGCGAGCGCCGGCGCGACATGGGCGCCTGCGACCGCAAGTCCCGTCGCCGCGGCCAACGCCACGAACGAGCGACGCGTCACATCGGTGTCGAGCGACCACTTCAATGCGCGTTCCACAATGATTCCTCCCTCTCTCTTGGTTGCCTCTTGCTACGTGCGACTTTCCTCTTGCTACGTGCGACTTGCTTCCGAGCGCCGGGTCGCCCGCCCCTGTCCAGGAGGGACTGTCGGCGTGGCCCGAGCGGGCGCGACGCGGACCCGTGCGGGACCGGCGCGCCCCGGGCGGGCGGCCCGGAACGTCTCCGATTGTGCGCGAAGGGGCGTTCAGGGCGAATCGGTCGGGCTTCGGTATCAATCTGACATGCCGGAAACGTTGGGTAATTTCGTACCTAACGGCGTGGTAGAGGCGTGCGGACGGGCTTCGCAAGGCGGCATTTGAGCGGGCGCGCGCGGGCGGCGTGACGTACAATATGCGCCCAGGAGGGAACTACTGGAGGCAAACGTGGCAGAGAAAACAGCACCGGGAGGACCGGTGACGCCCGGGGGAGGCGCCGGCGCCGCCGTTTCGTGCAACCCGATTCCGATACCCGCGTCCACCAAGACGTCGATTGCGGCGGGGCTGAGCCTCGGCATCTTCATGCTCGCCCTGGAGAGCGAGCGGCTCGCGGCCCTGACGCACGTCGAGGAGTTTGGCAGCCTGTCGCCCCTGACGACGTACGTGTCCATCGCGATCTTCACGGTGTGCGTCGTGCTCCTGTGCCACAGGCCGCTGGGGCGCCGCGTGCCCTCTGCCGTGGCGGTGGCGGTGTCGCTCGTCTGCTCGGCGGGCCTCGCGATGATCTACCTGAGCGAGTACGCGGACGGCGCGGCGGATGTCGCGCTCAGGGTTGGCAACCAGCTCCATTCGCTCGCGGTGCCGGTCCTGCTGTTCCTCTGGATGCACCGCGCCGCGCCGCTCGGGCGGACGTTCGTGCTGAGGTCGTTCGGCATCGGGGCCGTGGAGCTGGGCTTTCTCGCGATGCTCGCCGCGGTTCTCGCCTGGCCGGTCGCGGTCGCGCTCGTCATCCTGCTGCCGGTCGCGGGGGCCGCGCTCCTCGCGATGGTCGTCGTGCCGGTCGTTGAGGACGCGCCGGTCTCTGGCGGCGGGCGCCGCGAAGAGGCGCGCTGGTCGGCGCTGCGGGCGGTCGCCGGGTGCGACGGCGGGTGCGGCCTCGGCTCGGACGGTGCTCCCGAGAGGATGTCGCTGACGCGTGCGGCCGGAATTGCGCTCGTCAAGCTCGTGCCGTTCCTGTGCTACGCGGTCATCTTTGGCTGCGTGCATTTCTCCTGGGTGAGCCAGCAGGACGGCGAGTCGGTGGGGATGTGGGTGCAGATGGGCGCCTCGACGGGCTCGATGCTGTGCGGGTTCCTTGCGCTCGCGTTTGTGCAGATGCGCTGCGGCCGGGCGTTCGAGAGCATCCTCCATCTGCTGCTGGTGGCGGTCGCGCTCGTCGCCCTGTGGCTGAGCACCTTCCTGACCAGCGGGTATGTGTTCGCCTATCTCGTTATGCTCAACGTGGCCCAGAAGCTCGCGTTCATGCTCATCCTGCTGTTCGGGTTCCCGTTCGCGCGGACCCGCCGCCAGATCGCCTCGCTGTGGGCGCTCGCGTACTACAGCTTCTTCCTTGGGACGTGCGTGAGCTACCTCACGGGGTCGACGGGGGATACGGACTTCATGAACGT
>CAYMHQ010000019.1:0-23665 GCA_964390275.1 uncultured Coriobacteriaceae bacterium | reverse complement strand
GATAAAGCGCTGTGCAACGGGAATCGCGGGGCTTCAGCGCAGTGTCTCCACACTTCGGGGCGCGGCACGGGGGGCGGGCCTACACGGCGACGACGGTGCCCTGGCCGCGCAGGATGTCCTCGACCTCGATGAGGAGCGCGGGGTTGCGCGTGTCCACGTGCACGGGAATCTCGGCCCGGATGGTGCGGCCCGAGGAGTCCTCCACGAGGAGGTCGACGTTGTCCTTCCCCGGGTAGCGGCCGAAGACCCGCGAGAGGCCGGCGATGAAGTTCTGGTTGAACACGCTGCTCATGGCGCGGACCTCGAGCATGCGGGGCCGGTTCGAGACGAGCTCGAGGTGGAGCGGCTCGATGTCCATGACGATGATCTGGTTGCCGCGGTCGGACCGCTCGAGGTTCCCCCTGATCTTGACGAGGACGTCGCCCACCGACTCGCCCGTGACGGGGTCGACCTCGCCGAAGAGGTGCATGCCCTTCGAGGCGAACAGCTTGGGGAAGCAGACGCACGTCACCTCGCCCTCCATGTCGGCGAGGGTGAAGATGGCCATCTGGTCGCCGTTCTTGGTCGGCTTCTTCTGGACGGCGCTCACCATGCCGGCCCAGGAGAATATCTTCTTCTCGGGGACGCGGTAGACACCCGTCGCGTCGTCGAGCACGTCGATCTCGCCGAGGCCGAACTCGCGGATCTGCGAGAGCGCGTACTCGTAGGGACGCAGGGGGTGGTCGGAGACGTAGATGCCGAGGACCTCCTTCTCCTGCGCGAGCTTGGTGCGGTCGTCCCACTCCACGCCGTCGGGCTCGACGCGGTCGTTCGCGGAGCCGGCGTCCTCCTCGGCGTCGAACAGGTCGAACATCGAGAGCTGGCCGGCGGAGGCGTTCTTCTGGCGGCGGACCGCGGCGTCGAGGATGTTCTCGGGGTTCTCCTTGGAGACGAGCAGGCACAGCTGCTTGCGGGTGTAGCCCGACGAGTCGAACGCGCCTGCCTTGATGAGGGACTCGATGACGCGCCGGTTCGCCTTGGAGGTGTCGACGCGCTCGACGAAGTCGAAGATGTCCCTGAAGGGGCCGTTCGCCTCGCGCTCCTCGACGATGAAGTTCGAGACGCCCTCGCCCACGCCGCGGATGCCCGCGAGACCGAACCTGATGCCCTCGGGGACGGGCGTGAACTCGTTGCCCGACTCGTTGACGTCAGGCGGCAGGACCGCGATGCCGTCGTAGCGGCAGGCCGAGATGTAGTGGACGATCTTGTCGGTCTTGCCCGTGTAGGAGGTGAGGACCGCCGCCATGTACTCGGAGGGGTAGTGGGCCTTGAGCCAGGCGGTCTGCATGACGAGGATCGCGTAGCCGGCGGAGTGCGACTTGTTGAAGGCGTACGACGCGAACTTGAGGACGTCCTCCCAGATGCGCTGGGCCGTGGCGAGCGGGAAGCCGTTGCGCACGGCGCCGTTCATCCAGTGGTCCTGCATCGTCTCCTCGTTGCCGTCCTCCCAGTGCTGGATGGTCTCGGTCATGAGCTTGATCTTCTTCTTGGCCACCGCCTTGCGGACCTTGTCGGACTCGCCCGCGGAGAAGCCGGACATCTTCATGGAGATCTGCATGACCTGTTCCTGGTACACGATGGTGCCGTAGGTCTCGCCCAGGATGTCGGAGAGGCGCTCGTCGTAGAAGACGACCTCGGTCTTGCCGTTCATGCGGTTGATGTAGTCCTCGACCATGCCGGCGCCCAGGGGGCCGGGGCGGTAGAGGGCGATGAGCGCGACGACGTGCTTGTACTCGCGCGGCTTCATGTTCTTGATGGTGGCCGTCATGCCGCCGGACTCGACCTGGAAGACGCCCGCCGTGTGGCCCGAGCCCATGAGCTCGTAGATCTTGGGGTCGTCGAAGGGGATGGTGTCCACGTCGATGTCGATGCCCGAGGTCATCTTGATGTTGTACTTCGCGCGCGAGATGACCGTGAGGGTGCGCAGGCCCAGGAAGTCCATCTTGAGCAGGCCCATGTCGGCGACCATGTGGCCTTCGTACTGGGTGATCTCGACGCCGCCCTTGGTGTCGAGCTTGGTGGGGACGTGCTCGTTCACCGGGTCGCGGCAGATGAGGACCGCGCACGCGTGCACGCCCTCGCCGCGGGTCAGGCCCTCGATGGCGCGCGCGAGGTCGATGATCCGCTTCGCGTCGGGGTTCTCCTTGTAGGCCTGGACGAAGTCTGCGGAGAAGTACTCCTTGTGCTTCGCGTCCTCGCCCATGGTCGCGGAGAGCGTCGTGTCGGGCGCCGAGGAGATCATCTTCGAGAGGCGCTGCGAGAGCGACACGGGGTAGCCGAGCACGCGCGCCGCGTCGTTCACCGCCTGCTTGGCCTTGAGCACCGAGTAGGTGATGACGTGCGTGACGTGGTCGGCGCCGTAGCGGTGGCGGACGTAGTCGACCACCTCGAGGCGCCGCTCATCGTCGAAGTCCATGTCGATATCGGGCATCTCGACGCGCTCGGGGGACAGGAAGCGCTCGAACATGAGGCCGTTCTCGAGCGGGTCGAACGTGGTGATGTCCATCGCGTACGCCACGATGGCGCCCGCCGCCGAGCCACGGCCGGGGCCGACGCCGATGCCGTTCTGCTTGGCCCAGCGCACGTAGTCCTGCACGATGAGGAAGTAGGCCGCGAAGCCCTTGTCGCACACGATCTTGTACTCGTACTCGAAGCGCTCGACGACGTCGGGGCGGGCGGTCTTCCAGTCGGCGCCGTAGCGCCTCGCGAGGCCGTCCTCGCACTCGCGGCGGAACTGGCTCTCGTGCGTCTCGCCCTCGTCGAGGCCAGGGTAGCGGGGCAGGATGATCTGGTCGAAGTCGAGGTAGACGCCCGTGTGCTCGTCGATGACGCCGTCGGGCCGGGCGCCGCACTTCTCGGCGATCTCGACCGTGTTGTCGCAGGCCTCCTGGTAGATGCCGAGGGCCTCGCGCATCTCCTCCTCGGTCTTCATGTAGAACTGGTCGTTCTTGAAGCGCATGCGGGCGGGGTCGTCGATCTGCTTGCCCATGCCGATGCACATCATGGCGTCCTGCGTGGCCGCGTCCTCGCGCAGCAGGTAGTGGAAGTCGTTCGTGGCGACCGTCTTGAGGCCGAGCCTCCTGGCGAGCGCGTCGAGGTGGCGGTTGAGCTCGGTCTGGGTCATGCCCGAGTCGGTCTCGACGCCCTGGTTCTGGAGCTCGATGTAGAAGTCGTCCTTGCCGAAGATGCCGGCGAACTTCTCGGCCCAGTCGATGGCGGCCGTCTCGTCGTTGCGGTCGATGCACTGCGGGATGATGCCCGCGATGCAGGCGGAGGTCGCGACGATGCCCTCGTGGTGGTCGCGCAGCATGTCGATTGTGACGCGGGGCTTGTAATAGAACCCGCGCGTGGCCGCCTGCGACACGATGTTCATGAGGTTGACGTAGCCCGCGTTGTCCTTCGCGAGCAGGATCATGTGGTAGAGGTCGGGCTTGCGGTCGCGCGCGAGCGTCGAGTCGGGCGTGAAGTAGACCTCGCAGCCGAGGATGGGCTTGATGCCGTACTCCGCGCCCTTGCGCCCGTCGGGGCTGCCGGCCACGAGCGCGTCGAGGTACCACTGGGCGCAGCCGTACATGTAGCCGTGGTCGGTGATGGCGCACGCGGGCATGCCGAGCTCCCAGGCGCGCTTCGCCATGTCCTTGAGGCGGGTGATGCCGTCGAGCATCGAGTACTCGGTGTGGTTGTGCAGGTGGACGAAGGCCATGCATCCTCCTCGGGGAGCGTGCGGAAGGGCCGGGCGCGCGCCGGCCGGGAAACCGCGCCGCCCCGCGGGTGAGCCGCCGGAGGGCGGCTCGCGAGGGGGCGGACGGGGGAATCTCACATAGGCGAACAGGTGTTCGCTATTCTATCTTTAGCTTAGCACGCGGGCGGGAGGGAAATCGGCGCGGCGCGGCGGGGCCGACGAAATCGAACCGCATCTTCAGACGGCGGCGGCGTCCCCGGCGGACGGCTCCTCGCGGTACGGGGGAAGGCCGGCCAGAACCCCGCGGTAGCCGCCGGGGCCGTACTTGAGGCAGCGGGCGACGCGGGCGACCGTCGTGGCGGAGGCGCCCGTGGCGGACTGGATCCTCACGTAGCTCACGCCGGCATCGAGCATGCGGGCGACCTGGAGCCGCTGCGCCATGTCCTCGAGCTCGCGCGGCGTGCAGAGGTCCTGCATGAGGGCGTACGCCGAGGGGACGTCGCTCAGGGCGACGAGCGCCTCGAGCAGCTGGGCGAGCCCTGGTTCGATGTTCGTTGCTCCCTCTTCTGCCATGGGACCCCTCGTTCTCGAGATGTGCGGCGGGCGTGCCGCGGGCGCGCGGACGGCAACCGACGGCGGCCGGTGCGGCGCGGTTCACTTTATCAGGATGGAGTATAGCGCCGATGAGGCGGCCGGTGACGCGGGGGCGCGGCAGGCGGGCGGCGATTGCACGGCAACACCACGCCGGGCGCGGGGCGGGCGGCCTACGACCAGAAGTCCTCGGGCGCCTCGTGGGCGGCCTCCCAGCCGTAGTGCCCGAGCTGTGTCATCGCCTCGTCGCCCCTCAGGAAGAAGACGTAGGACACCGCGGCATCGGGGCCGCCGTCGGGGGACGGGTCGTCCCAGGTGACGTCGACGTGGTACCACGCGCCGTCGACGAGCACCATGTTCCACGCATGGCTCATCTCCTCGCTGTCCACCACGACGCACGGGATGCCGAGCCGCTCCATGACCAGCGCGAACGCGTCGGAGTACCCCTGGCAGACCGCGCTCCCGAGGACGAGCGCGCCGTACGCCGTGAACGACGCCTGCGCCGGCGACTCCCCGGAGTCGAACGCGCAGCCCCGCACGAGGTAGTCGTGTACGGCAAGCACCCGCTCGTAGTCCGACGAGGCGTCGCCCGCGGCGAGGACCGCCTCGGCGAGCGCGGCCTCCATGTCCTCGGCGTACGAGGCGACCTGCCCCTCGTCGAGCCGGTAGGTGAGGACGAGCGCGGAGACCGTGCAGTCGTCTGGGTCGTCGGCGTCGACGCAGTAGCGGGTCGAGGCGAGGGCGAAGTCGTACCAGGGCTCCTCCGCCTGGAGCTCCTCGACCGCCTCGACCGCCTGGGCGACGGTCACGCGGTAGACCTCGAAGCCGGCGACGCGCTCGGCGCCCTCGTCGATCGCCCGCCGCCACGCCTCCTTCGCGAACGCGACGCGCTCCTCGTCGGTGGTCCCCGAAAGCGCGTCGGCGTAGTCGCGGGGGGCCTCGAGGTCGGTCTCCCAGGCGCCGTGGTCGCGCGCGATGGTCGCGTCGCCCACGAGGCAGTACCTGCGGCTCACGTCGGCCTCGGTCCCGCCGTCGGGCGAGGGGTCGTCCCACGCGACGTCGACGTGGTACCACGAGCCGTCGACGCGCACCATGTTCCACGGCACGCCCGTCTCGGAGGACTGCACCGTGACGCACGCGACGCCGAGCTCGTCGAGCAGGGCGCAGAGCGCGTCGGCGTACCCGCGGTTCGAGGCGCGCCCCTCGACGAGGGCGCCGTACGCGGTGTACGCGGCGGACGAGTCGCTCGAGAACGTGCAGGAGCGGACGAGGGCGTCGTGGGCGGCGAGGACGAGCTCGAACTCCGACGACGAGCGGTCGACGCCCTCGAGCAGCCGGTCGACGGCGGCGTCCATGTCCTGCTCGTAGGACGCGAGCTGCTCGGGAGAGAGCTGGTAGGTGAGGGCGAACGAGGTGACCGTGCACGAGGCCTCGTCCGAGGCGTCGTTGCGGTAGCGGTAGGTGACGCCCGCCACGTAGTCGAGTTCGGGGGTCCGCAGCACCTCGTCGAATGCCGCCGTGAGGTCGGCCACCGTGATGCGGCGGGAAGCGAGACCCTCGACGGACTCCTCGAACACGCGCGCGGCGGACGAGAGGAGGTCGAACGCCTCGGCCTGGGCGTCTGCGGCGGAAGTTGCGTCGGGATCGGGGTCGCCGCCCGTCGCGCCGGCGAGCAGGCCGGAGAGCGTCTCGGAGAGACCGTCGACGATCGAGGCGGAGGGGGAGGATGCCGGGTCGGAGGACTCGGCGGAATCGGAGGGATCGGATGTCCCGGAAGCCTCAGACGCCTCGGGGGACTCGGATGGCCCGATGGCGTCGACGGTCTCGGACTCGGAGGCAGACTCGGATTCGGGCTCGGGCTCGGGTTCGGACCCTCCGAGGAGCCCGGCGACCGCGGAGGCGAGGCTCAGCGCCCCGGGCAGCACCGCGTAGGCGACCGCCGCGTACACCGCGAGGCCGAGCGCACCCGCGAGCAGGAGGACGACGAGGGCCTTTCCCAGTTTCTTGAGCACGGTGACCTCCCATACGGGCGGGCGGCGCGGCGGCTGTTCTGTGAGAGGGGATGGTGGGCGATGAGGGATTCGAACCCCCGACCTTGTGCGTGTAAGGCACCTGCGCTAGCCGCTGCGCCAATCGCCCGTTCGAAGCAGATTTATTAAATGTACCATGAGCGCTCAGTGCGTTCAAGCGCGGCCGAGGGCGCTATAGAGAATCGCCACGCGTGTCGGAGGGTCCCTCGCCGGGTTCGCACGACCCCACGACCGCGTCGGGGCACTCGATGACGTCCTCGTCGACGTCGCGCGGGCGGCTGCGGTACACGTACCCGCGGGGCGCGGCGGGGGCGCGGCGCTGCGCGCGGCGCTCGGCGGCGGCGTCCCTCTGGGCGGCCCTCCGCTCGTCGGCCTCGGCCTTCCGCGCGGCCCTGCGCTCGGCGGCTGCCTCGTCGGCCGCCTCCTTGGCGACCCTGCGCTCCTCGCGCCGCGCCGGGCTGCGCCAGTCGACGACGCGCCGCACGGTCACGATGCAGATCATCGACACCATGGCGACCGTGAACACCGCCGCCGTGACGCGCACGCCCACGAAGAACCGCACCATCTCGGCGGAGAACTCCACGCCCTCGAGGCTCGGCACCGCGACGATCGACTGGAGTCCCGCCCAGAGCGCCGAACCCACCCCGAGGGGAGGCTCGGACGAGAGGCCGAGCGCGACGGCGCCGACGAGCGCGTGGACCACGACGGCGAGCAGGGCGTACACGAGGAGCGCGACCGGGAGGAACCGGTTCTCGAACATCCCGCGGGACTCGAACGTCCCGTGCCAGCCCACGAGGAACGCGAGCGCGAGCAGAGCGGCGGCAGTCGCCCAGGGGCCGCGCCCCGCGAGCGCGGTCGAGAAGCCGAGCAGGAGCAGGGCGGCGAGCGCGACGAGCCAGGTGGCCTGGTTGCGCAGGGCGACCCCGGGCGCGCACAGGACGACGACGTATGAGACGGCGACCATCGCGACCGGGGAGAGGAACTCGCGGGCGGCCGCCCCGGACGAGACGGCGGGCAGCGACGCGGTGACGAACCCGACGACCGCGACGGCGAGAAGGATGACGGCGCAGGTCAGCGACCGCGCGTCGACCGAGCGGCTGACGTAGGAGACGACGCGCTCCCCCATCGGCACGTCGCTGCGACGGTGGCGCACGAAGACGGGACCCTTCTCGGACAGGTGCGACGCGACCGCCTCGCGTGCCTCCTTCACGCTCCTCACCGAGGGCCGCGCGGAGCCACCCTCGGACGCCCCGCCGCCCGCGGCCTCCCCCGCCGCACCGCCCTTGCCGAACGCACCGGTCACGTACATCGCGACGGCGCCCACGACGAACGGGAGCCAGTACATGAACGCACGATACACGAGCACGCACGAGACCGAGGCGGTGACCGTGTAGCCGTAGCTCACGAGCGCGGCGGACGCGAGCGCCTCGACCACGCCCACCCCGCCCGGCGTTGGCGAGAAGCTGTTGAACACGAGCGCCGTGACGTAGCCGCCGAACAGGGCGTCGGGCGCGAGGACGCCGAACGCGGCGCACGCGGCGAAGAAGGCGAGCATGTCGAAGAGGACCGCGACGACCATGGTGAGGAAGACGGAGAGCGCGCGGCGGGGGTGGCGGGAGAGCTCGGTCGCCGCGGAGCTGAACGAGTGGACGAGCTGGTCGGCCCAGGGCTCGGGGGTCTTCCTGAGGCGCAGGGCCCGGCAGAGGCGCGCGACGAGAGCCTCGACACGGCGCATGAGACGCTGCAGCGCGCCGGGCGCGAGGTGCCCCATCGCGAGCATGAACAGGAACGCGAGGGCCACGACGCCCATGACGCAGCCGAGCAGGACGTCGCGGACGAGCAGGGTGCCGGCGCGCGCCATGGCGACGAACCCGACGACGATGAGCAGGAGCATCGAGCTGTAGAAGCAGGTCTGCGTGAAGATGACGGCGGAGGTGGCCGACCCCACGGCGACGCCGCGCAGCCTCGCCGCGTCGACCACCGCCGCCAGGCCGCTCGTCCCGCCCGAGGGCAGGACCGTGTTCATGAAGACCGACTTGAACCACGCCGGCACGGTCGCCGAGAGCGGTACGCGCGCGCCGATCGTCCGGAACGACCGGGTGTAGGCGTAGGCGTGGAAGACGATGCGCAGGGACTCAAAGCCCGCCGCGAAGAGGATGGGCACCACGGCGCCGCTGCCGATCGCGGCGACGACCGAGGCCACGTTGTCACGGTTGCACCAGAGGGCGGCGACGAGCGCGACGGCGAGGACCAGGGGCACGACGAGGCGCGGCGACGGCCCCCGCCTTCCCGTTCCTCTGACTTTGAAATCCGCCACCCGGACCCCCGCCCCGGCCGGCTGGAACCGGCCCCGTCGCGAACACGACGCCCGTCGACGCGCGGAGCCGCGCGCGACGCAGTCATGCGCTAGTATCGCATGACGGAGGGCCGGCGTGACGGGGAATGCGCGAAACGTGGCGGAAACGTGGGGAACCGAGGGCGCGTCAGGTCGCGGGCCGGCGGGCGCGGGCCACGCGGCCTCCTCGCGGTCTTGCTCAGGACTCGAGCCCCTCGACCGTCCCCGTCTCGCGCAGGCGGCGCATCTCGGAGGCGTCGAGCCGGCGAACCTCGACGACGGTGAGCACCCTCCCCCTCACCGAGAAGCGCACGACGACGTCCTCGAGCGGCACCCAGTAGAGGCGGTCCTCGAAGCCGCCGCGCACGTAGCCGGGGCGCGGGTCCTGGCGCAGCACCTGGAGGAGCCCCTCGCGCAGGCGGCGCGGGACGGCCTCGAGCAGCTCGGCGGGGAAATCGACCTCGAGCTCGGGCCACACGACGCCGTCGCGCCAGCCGGCGGGCGTGCCGGGGTGGCTGTCGGAGGCGGGCAGGTAGGGCTTCACGTCGTAGACCGGGGAGCCGTCCACCATGTCGGCCCCGCCCACGCGCAGCACGGGGCCGCGCGTCCCGTCGCCGTAGGGCGCGTCGGGCTCCACGCCGAGCAGGCGCACCGCGGAGATGGCCAGGCCGTTCGGCCGGAAGCTCGACCGCGACGCGAACACCCCCACGCGCCTCGTGCCGCCGAGGACGGGCGGGCGCACGGTGGGCGACCAGGGGCGGGGCGCGCCGGAGCCGTCGGTCACGTTGTGGGAGAAGCCCCAGACGAGCCAGACGTGGCCGAACCCCTCGAGGCCGCGGACGGCGTCGGGGTTGCGGAAGGCCGGCTCGAAGAGGACGCGCGACTCGAGCGCGTCGACGAGGCCGGGCTGGCGGGGGACGCCGAACTTCACGGGATAGGGGGTGCGCACGCGCGCGACGGGCTCGATGTTCATGGGGCGACCTCGGGAATCTGGCAGGGCGCGGAGGGGTCGGCGGGGCGGCGTCGCGCTTTATCCGCGACGGGCGCGCATCCGCAGGCACGCGCCGCGCGAAAATCGGTATCCTTGACCGTGCCGCCCCATCCTAGCCCTTCGAGGGGCGGCGGCGGGCGCGCGGCGGGGACCGCGCCGAGAATCCGCCGCTTTTCCGCTTCGCCCGGGTCGAACGGGCGGCCCGCACGCGCGGGCGCGAGGGAGGAAGGAAGAAGAACCATGCCGAGGGGACTCACCGTCATAGAGGCGTCGACGTCCGCGGACGAGGCGCGCGCCGCCGACCGGGAGACGCTGCGCCTGCGCGGGCTCGGCGAGACCGTCGTCCGCGTCCTCCCGAGCCTCGACGCCGCCGACCGCACGAGGCGCCGGCTCGCCGACGAGGGGGCGCCGTTCGTGGGCGTCGCCGTGACGACGCTCGACGCCTGGGCGGCAGATCGCTGGCTGCTCCACGGGGACGGCAGGCGCGTGGTGGCCCCCGCGGAGCGCCGCTCGCTCGTGGTGCAGGGGCTCGAGGCGTTCCCGGGCTCGGACGAGGGGTCGTTCCCCACGCGCGGCATGATCTCCCTCGTCGAGCGCACGGTGCGCATGGGCGCCGGCCTCGCCGGCTTCCGCGACCCCGCGCCCGAGGCCGTCGCGCGGCTGTGCGGGGAGGAGCTGCGCCTCATGGGGCTCTGCCGCTCGTACTTCGACGCGCTCGCGAGGCACGGCCTCGTGGAGCTCTCGGAGGCGTCGGCCCTGCTCCCCGGGGCGATGAAGGGCGCGCGCTGGCCTCATCTCGTGCTCGAGGGCGTCCCGGCGCTCGCGCAGACCCAGCTCGACCTCTGCGTGGCGGCTGCGACAGCGGGGAGCCTCACGTATGTCTGCCGACTCGGGGCCAACCCGGCGTTCGCGGGCGCGCGCGAGACCGCCAAGAGGCTCGAGGAGGCCTGCGCGGCGGCGGGCGTGCCGGTCGCGCGCGAGACGGCGGGCGGCCCGGGCGGCGCGGGGAACGGGGAGGCCGCCTCCCCCTGGGCGTCGGCGGAGCTGGCCGAGCTCGCCGAGCGCCTGTTCGACCCGCAGAATGGCGCGCCCGTGACGGCGCGGAAGGACGTGTCGTTCCTGCTGCCGGCCGGCCGCTACGCCGAGACCGAGCTTCTCGCCAGCCACATCTGCGAACTCGTCAAACACGGGTTCGCCCCGCGCGACATCGCGGTCGTCTGCACCGACCCGCTCGCCCGGGCCCGGGCGCTCGCCGGCAGGCTCGCCGAGCGCGTGCCGCGCGGCATAGGATGCCTCGCGGTGGGGAGCGTCCCCGCGGCGGACACCGACGCGGGCAGGCTCGTCGCGGGGATCTTCCGGCTCGCGTCCGCCCCCGACCCCCTGGCGCCGCGGCCCGACCTCTGGCCGACCGCCTCGGACGTCGCGCGCAGCCGCCTCTCCGGCATCGGCCTCCGCGGCGCCCTCGACCTCGACCGCAGGTGGCGCGGAAGGCGCGCGACCACGCCCTCGGACATGCTCGACGACCTCGTCGAGGCCGCGCTCGTGCCCAAGGCGGACGGCAGGCCTTCGCCGCGCGGGGAGGCGCTCGCCGAGGCGATAGCGCTCGTGCGCGAGGGGCGCCTGCGCGAGGGCATCGAGCGGCTCGAGCAGGGAATGTCCCAGGTCTTCGACCCCGCGGGCGGCTCGGACGCCCTGCTCCAGCGCGGCGCCGCGCGGTCGCTGGCGGGCTTCCTCGAGGTGCACGAGCGCATGAGCGGCCGGCCCGTGACCTTCGACGACATCGAGCGGCTGACCGTGGGCCTCGCGGTGCGCACGGGAGGCCTGCGCGTTGCCCCCTCGGACATCGCGGCGCAGGACGAGGCCGCCGTGCTCTCCTCGGACCCCAACGCCGTGAGCTTCATGACACTCTCCGAGGTGGCCGGGCGCCGGTTCCGCGCCGTCGTGCTGTGCGACCTCACCGCGGAGAGGTACCCGGTGGCCGACCGCACCGGCGCGCGCGAGGCGCTCTGGGAGAAGCTCGGGCTCGACCCCGGCCAGGACGCCATCGACCGCCAGCGCTGGCTGTTCCGCTGCGCGCTCGAGGCCGCCTCGGAGCACCTGACGCTCGAGCGCCCCCTGAACGACCCCGAGGCGCGGGAGACGCGCCCGGCGGCCTTCCTCGAGGAGGTAATCGACTGCTACCGGGCCAACCCGACCGACGTCGACGGGCTTGACAAGAAGACGGGCCTCCCCAAGGACGGCCCGCTCGTTTGCGAGACCCTCGGCGAGGAGCGGTTCAACGAGCTCGCGAGCCCCGTGACCTGGTGCCCCGCGCGCCTCGCCATGAGCGCGCCGGGAGTCGAGCTCACGCCCGACGAGGCCCGCGAGCTGGGCGTCTACCCGGCGGCGCCGTTCTCCCCCAGCTCGATCGAGGCGTACCTGCGCTGCCCGCTGCGCTGGCTCGTCGAGCGGCGCCTCCCCCACGACGGGCCCGACGCCGGCTTCGGCCCGCTCGAGTTCGGCGCGTTCTCGCACGACGTCCTCCACCGCTTCCACGCGCGCCTCCCCGAGACGGGGATCGAACGCATCGACGGCACGCCCGAGCAGGAGAGGGTGTGGGGGCCGCTCCTCGAGGAGGAGTTCGCGGCGAGCCTCGCCAGCCAGCCTAAAGCAGACGTCTCCGAGAACCCCCTCGTCCCGGTGAACAAGCTCGAGGGCAGGATGGTCGACACGCTCAGGCGCGAGCTCAGGGACTGCGTGAGGCGCGACGCCAGGCTCCCGCGCGGCTTTGTCCCCCGCCTCCACGAATGGTCGTTCGGCACGGAGGGGGCCAAGGTGGGGCCGGTGGCGTACGCCGGGGTCGAGCTCCAGGGAAAGATCGACCGCGTCGACACGGACGAACGGGGCCGGGCGATCGTCATAGACTACAAGGGCTCGCTCGGCAAGGGCTACTCCCCCGGCTCGCCCGAGGGCGGCGTGGGGCGCGACCCGCTCGAGCCGCCGCTCCACTCGCAGGCGCTCATGTACGCCGGGGCCCTCATGCGCGTGCGGCCGGACCTCGACGTGGTGGGCTCGCTCTACGTCTCGTACTCCAATCCCGAGGCCGCGGGGTTCATCGACGCCGCCGTCGACCCGGGCGCCGTGGAGAGGGGCGCCTACCTCGCCGGGTGCGCCGTGCCCCCGGGGCCCATGGGCGAGCCCGGCTTCCGCATCCTGCTCGACGTGGTCGAGGAGTGCGTGGCAGAGGCGCTCGAGGACCTGCGCGACGGGCACGTCGAGCCCTACCCGCGCTTCGGGGCCGACTCGTGCCGCAACTGCCCCGTGAACCCCTGCCCCAGAAGGAAGGCCTAGCATGGACCTCAGCAGTCTCACCCCCGACCAGCGCGCCTGCGTCGAGCACGTGGGCGGACCCCTCCTCGTGAGCGCCGGCGCCGGCTCCGGCAAGACGTTCATGCTCACCCAGCGCATCGCGTACGCCCTTCTCAACCCCGAGAAGAGCGGCGTGACCGACGTCGACCAGATCCTCGCGATCACGTTCACCTCCCTCGCGGCGAGCGAGATCAAGGCGCGCGTGCGCAACAAGCTCCGCCAGGAGGGCCTCACGGAGCAGGCGCTCAAGGTGGACGCGTGCTGGATCAGCACGATTCACGCCATGTGCTCGCGGATCCTGCGCGAGAACGCGCTCGAGCTGGGCCTCGACCCCGCGTTCGGGCTCCTGGACGAGACGGACGCCGACGTCATGCTCTCCGAGGCCATCTCGGCCGCGCTCGACGAGGTGCGCGTCGCGGGCATGACGGGCCGCGGCCGCAGGGCGCGCGGCGAGGACGAAGAGGCCGGCGGGGACGCGCCCGGCGGCGTGGCGGGCGGCGGGTGCGACCCCCGGTTCGACAGCCTCTTCGAGACGTTCGAGCGCTCGGGGCGCGCCTCGAGCGTGGCGGGCATGGTCAAGCGGGTCATCGACGCGGCGGCCAACGTGCGCGGCGGGCTCGACGCGGTCGTGACGCGCGACGCGCTGCCGCCCGACGAGATCGCCCGGCTCATGCTCGACGCGATGACGTCCTGCGACGCCACGGCGCGCGAGGGCATCGGGATGAACGGCAAGTCGAAGGAGACGTTCACCACGGCGGCCCGCGACGCCCTCGAGGACCCCATGCGCGGCATGCCCCGCTTCGAGCGCCTCGCCGCGAGCGGCGCGTGCACCTACGAGGACGTCGCGCTGGCCCTCGCCGGGGTCAACGCGCAGTTCGTCAGGCAGGCCCGCAAGGAGCCGTTCAAGACCGCCTACGCCCTCTTCCGCAAGGCGTACAAGGACCTCTGCCTCGAGGCGTCGTTCGGCCTCGTCCAGGACGAGCGCGACCAGCTGCTCGAGCTCGCGCGGGGGGCGGCCGGGCACTTCGAGGCGGCGAAGCGCCGGGCGGGCAAGCTCGACCAGAACGACCTCCTGCTCAAGACGCTCGACGCCTTCGAGCGGTTCCCCGACATCGAGGCGCGCTACCGCGACCGCTTCCGCCTCGTCATGGTCGACGAGTTCCAGGACACGAGCGGCCTCCAGATCGCCCTCATCTCCCATCTCACCGACGGCGACCGGCGCCTGTGCACGGTGGGCGACACCCAGCAGAGCATCTACCGGTTCCGCGGCGCGGACGTGAACACGTACCGCGAGCACAAAGAGCACATGAAGGGGCTCGAGGAGATCGGCGGCATGTGCCGGGCGCTCGACAAGAACTTCCGCTCGCACGGCGACATCATCACGTTCGTGAACAGGGTCTTCTCGCAGGAGGCGGTGTTCGGCACGGGCGGCGAGTTCATCAAGCTCGGCTTTGACGAGAAGCACGCCCAGAAGAACCCGTTCCCCGAGGTCCCGCGCATCGACGTGGTCGCCACGACGAGCACTCGCGGCGCCAGGGGCCGCAGGGGCGCGAGCTCGCTGGACCGCCACCTCGTCGAGGCGGAGGCGATCGCGCGCCGGCTCAGGGCGCTCCACGAGAGCGGGTCGAAGGGCTGCGGGTGGGGCGACATGGTGGTCCTGCTGGGGAGGATGAGCAACGCCGACCTCTACGCCGACACCCTGCGCGCCCACGGCGTCCCGTGCATCATCGCGGGCGGCTCGGGCTTCGACAAGACGCCCGAGGCCCTCGAGGTGCGCGCCCTCGCGCTCGCGGTGGCCGACCCCTACGACGACGAGGCGATGCGCGACGCGCTCACGGGAAGCGCGCTCGGGCTCGACCTCGAGGAGCTGACCCGCCTGGGCGTCGCCCCCGACAGAAGGCGGCGGCACTACTGGGACGGCCTGCGCAAGGTGGGCGAGAGCGACCCCTCCCCGCGCGTGCGGCTCGCCGCGGCGGTCCTCGGCGACGCGGTCGCGCGGGCGGGCGGCTCGCGAAGGCCCTCGGAGACCCTGCTCGACCTCGTCATATGCTCGGGATGGCTCGACCGGCTCCAAGCCGAGGGGGTGCAGGGCACCGCGCGCGCCGCGAACGTCCTCAAGGCCCTGCGGCTCGTGGAGTCGATCGAGGGCGACCCCGACCACCCGCGCGGCATGCCGGCGACCGCCGAGCGCCTCGACCGCAAGCTCGGCGGGGGTCTCAAGGAGAAGCCCGGCGCCCTCATGGCCGAGAACCAGGACGCGGTGCGCATCATGACCGTGCACGCCTCGAAGGGCCTCGAGTTCCCCGTGGTCGTGCTCGCCGACTTCTACGGCCTGGGGAAGGCGGGCGAGAACCCCCTGCTCGAGACCGTGGGCGACGACGTCTTCCTCACGCTCTCCGCCCCGGCCTCGCTCGTGGGCAAGGACGCGAAGGGCCCCTACGCCGGGCTGACCTCGGTGTGCCTCACGGACGGGCAGAGGGACCTCTTCGCAGAGAACGGCTGGGAGCTCGCCTTCGAGGGGGAGCCGCGCGAGGCGGAGAGCGCGGTCGCGTTCGCGCAGGCGGTGAGGGCGCACGCGGAGGCCGAGGAGCTGGGCGAGCTGCGGCGCAAGTTCTACGTGGGCGCCACGAGGCCCCGCGAGGCGCTCATCGTCGCCGTGGCCGTCCCCAACCCGCCAAAGAGCGCGGCGACGCCGTACCACGACGTCGTCGAGGACCTGTGCGAGGGGCTCTACGGTCATCCGCGCGAGTTCTCGACCGCGCCGGAGGGCGTCCCGTTCGGCGGGACCATGCCCGCGCGCGTCGAGCGCATCGACCTCGAGTACGCAGACGGGACCCTCGTGATGGGCCCCACGCCCGAGGAGGCGTCGCTCATGAACAACCCGGTCAGTGAGTTCCTCAAGCCCGAGATGCTCGAGCGCCTCGCGACCGGCGGCAGAGCGGGCGGAGCGTCCGGCGAGGGCGAGGGGGACGACGAGGACGAGGAGACCTGCGGCGGCGAGGGGGCGTTCGGCGACGCGCGCGAAGGCGGCCTCTTCGACGACGAGGCCGAGGAGAAGCCCCTCGCGACCGTGGAGGTGCCCGAGCCGCCCCGCCGCGGCGAGCACCCGTTCGACCTCGTCGGCGAGCCGCGGCCCTGCGACCCGATGCGCGCGGGGACGTTCTCCTACAGCGGCGTCGCCTCGGAGGGGACGCTCGACGGCGTCGACCCCGACGAGGCGCCCCGGGAGGACGAGGGGCCGCTCGCGCAGATCGGGGAGGACGACGGCGACGGCTCGGTCACCTTCTCGCTCCCCCTCCCGCGCCCCCAGGGCGCCGACCCCACGGCGTTCGGCTCGGCGCTCCACCAGGCGTGCCAGTGGGGCGCCGAGCGCCGCGCAGCCGGGGACGGCGCGTTCGCCTCGCCCGACGACGCTCGCCTCGCGACGATCGCGGCGACGTGGGGCCTCGACGCGCGCGACGTGCCCGCGCTCCGCAGGTCGCTCGACCTCTGGCTCGCCTCCGACCTCGCCCGCGAGGCCGCCGCGTGGCGCGACGTGCAGCCCGAGGCGCCGTTCCTCGCGACGGTCGCGGGCCCGCAGGGGGAGCCGCTCCACCTCGAGGGCTCCATCGACCTGTTCTGCTCGAACCCGGCGGGCGACCCCGGCGCGGGCGGGAGCGACGCGGACGCGGTCGGGAGCGACACCCCGCGGCGCGCGCTCGTCGTCGACTACAAGACCGGCGGCCACGCCGACGAGTCGCCGGAGCGGCTGCGCGAGAAGCACCTGCTCCAGGCCTCGTGCTACGCTTACGCGGTGCTCTCGCAGGGCTTCGACGAGGTCGAGCTCGCCTTCGTCCGCCTCCAGCAGCTCGACCGGGAGCGGCCAGACCAGCCCCAGACGGTCCGCTACCGCTTCGGGCGCGGGGAGCTGCAGGACCTCGCCGAGCGCATCGTCGCCGCGTACCGGCGCGCCTTCGGGAGGTAGCGCGAGCGGCGCGCCGCATCTGCAGCAAGCGTGGATACGGCGCGCCGAAACACCCGCGCAACGTGGCGCGTCATAGAATGGCAGTCCGGAAACACCGGCGGCGCGCCCGCGCGCCCCGCGGCCCGCACCATACCCGGCGGCGGGACCAGCGCCGCCCGTCACGACAGGAGCCCCATGTCCATCGACATCAAAGAGATCGGCGAGACCCTCAACATGGTCTCCCAGCAGAACCTGGACGTACGCACCATCACCATGGGCATCAACACCATGGGGTGCGCCGACGAGGACATCGACGTCATGGCGCGCAAGCTCTACAACCGCATGACGACGGCGGCCGAGCGCCTGGTCGAGGTCGCGGAGGCGCTCGAGCGCGAGTACGGCATCCCCATCGTCAACAAGCGCATCTCGGTGACCCCCGTCTCGCAGATCGCCGCCGCCACGCGCGCCCGCAACCTCACGCCGCTCGCCAAGGCGATGGACAGCGCCGCCGAGGCCGTGGGCGTCGACTTCGTGGGCGGGTTCTCGGCGCTCGTGCAGAAGGGCATCACCGACGCCGACTCGCGCCTCATCTCGTCGATCCCCGAGGCGCTCAGCTCCACCGACCGCGTGTGCTCGAGCGTGAACGTCGCGAGCGTGCGCGCGGGCGTCAACATGGACGCCGTCCTGCGCATGGCCGAGACCGTGAAGCTCGCGGCCGAGGCGACCGTCGACACGAACTGCTACGGCGCGGCCAAGCTCGTCATCTTCTCGAACATGGTCGAGGACTCCCCCTTCATGGCGGGCGCGGTCCACGGCAGCGGCGAGGGCGACGAGGTCATCAACGTGGGCGTCTCGGGCCCCGGCGTCATGGCGTCCGTGCTCAGGTCGCTGCCCAAGACGGCCGACATGCAGACCGTCGCGGAGGCGATCAAGGCGACCGCGTTCAAGATCACGCGCGTCGGCGAGCTCATGGCGCGCGAGGCGTCGCGCAGGCTCGGCGTGCAGATGGGCATCGTGGACCTCTCTCTCGCCCCGACCCCCGCGATCGGCGACTCCGTGGCCGACGTGCTCGAGGCCATCGGCGTGGGGACCTGCGGCGGCCCGGGCACCACGGCGGCGCTCGCCATGCTCAACGACGCGGTCAAGAAGGGCGGCGTCATGGCGAGCTCGAGCGTGGGCGGCCTCTCCGGCGCGTTCATCCCGGTCTCGGAGGACGCGGGCATGATCGCCGCCGTGGAGAAGGGCGCGCTCTCCCTCGAGAAGCTCGAGGCCATGACGTGCGTCTGCTCCGTGGGCCTCGACATGGTCGCCGTCCCCGGGGACACCTCCGTCGAGACGCTCGCCGGGTTCATCGCCGACGAGATGGCGATCGGCGTCATCAACAACAAGACGACCGCGGTGCGCGTGATCCCGGCCATCGGCAAGAAGGTCGGCGAGACGCTCGAGTTCGGCGGCCTCTTCGGGCGCGCCCCCGTGCAGGAGATCAACGGCCACGCCGGGTTCGTGTTCGCCCACCGCGGCGGGCGCATCCCCGCGCCGCTCAACTCGCTCAAGAACTAGCGGGGCTGCCTTGTTCACCGAGATTGTCGGCCAGATTCTCGCGCTGTTCCTCGTCACGTGCGTCGGCTACCTCGCCGGCAGGCTCGGCTTCCTCGACGACAGGACGGTGCCCGGCGTCAACAAGCTGCTGCTCAACGTCTGCGTCCCGTGCATGACCGTCGCGGCTGCCGTGGGCGGGGGCGAGCGCCTTTCGAACGACACGGTGCTGCTCGCCCTCGCCGCCTCGTGCGGCCTGTGCGTGGTCCTGCCGCTCCTCGGCTTCGCGCTCAACTGGCTTTTCCGCGTCCCGCGCAACGAGCGGGCCATGTTCCGGTTCATGGCGCTCCTGCCCAACATCGGGTTCATGGGGTACCCCGTCGTCAAGGCGTTCTACGGTTCCTCGGCGGTGTTCCTCAACGCGCTCGCGCTCATGCTCATCACGGCGCTCCAGTTCACGTACGGCATCGCGGTGCTCTCGCACGCCGACGGGGGCAAGAAGAGCTTCTTCTTCAACTGGCGCGACCTCGCCACCCCCGGCCTCGTCGCGAGTGTCATCGCGCTCGTGCTGTTCTTCACGGGCGCCACGCTGCCGAGCTTCCTCGCGACCGCCCTCGACGACATCGGCGGCGTCGCTCCCCCGCTCGCGATGATGACCATCGGCTCGTCGCTCGTGGGCGTGGACGCCAAGAGGGTCCTGGGCGACTGGAAGCTCCACGCGTACACCCTCGTGAAGCAGCTCGTCTTCCCCCTCGCGGTCTGGTTCGCGCTGAGCCCCTTCTTCCCCGACCGCCTCGTGCTCGGCGTGGCGGTGATCGTGCTCGCCATGCCCGTGGGCGCGATGAACATCGTGTTCGCGAACCAGTACCGGCCCGACTGCGTGGACGTGTGCTCCCGGGCCATCGTGCTCACCACGCTGTGGTCGTTCGTCACCCTGCCCGTGCTCGCGCTGTTCATCGCGTGACGGGGAGGAGCCCGGCCGCCCGTCGAACACACGCGCCGTAGGGCAAACTCGCGCCATGAAAAAGCCCGGTCGCCCGTCGAGAATGACGGACGGCCGGGCTTTCGTGTGGCTGGGGTTCTTCCGGGGAGTCTCGCGCGGGCGCTACTGGCGGTAGTGGCCCAAGAAGTCGGTGAGCTTGCCCACGGCCTCCTGCAGGACCTCGATGCGCGGCAGGTAGACCACGCGGAAGTGGTCGGGCTGCTTCCAGTTGAATCCGCCGCCGTGCACCACGAGGAGCTTCTTCTCGCGCAGCAGGTCGAGCGCGAACTGCTCGTCGTCGTGGATGTTGAACCGCTCAACGTCGATCTTGGGGAAGATGTAGAACGCCGCCTTGGGCTTGACCGCCGAGATGCCGGGGATCTCGTTCAGCGCCTTGTAGATGTACTCGCGCTGCTCGTAGACGCGACCGCCGGGGACGATGTAGCCGTTCACGCTCTGGAAGCCGCCGAGCGCCGTCTGCACGATGGACTGCGCGGGGACGTTCGAGCACAGGCGCATGTTCGAGAGCATGTCGAGGCCCTCGATGTAGCCGCGCGCCGCGTCCTTGTTGCCGCTCAGCACCATCCAGCCCACGCGGTAGCCGGCGATCATGTGCGACTTCGAGAGGCCGTTGAGCGTGACGCAGAACAGGTCGGGCGCCATCGAGGCGATCGACACGTGCTCGAGGCCGTCCATGACGAGGCGGTCGTAGATCTCGTCGGAGAAGATGATGAGCTGGTGCTCGCGGGCGATGTCGACGATCTCCTGCAGCACCTCGCGCGGGTAGAGGGCGCCCGTGGGGTTGTTGGGGTTGATGATGACGATCGCCTTGGTGTTCGAGGTGACCTTGCTCCTGATGTCGTCCATGTCAGGGTACCACTCGGCCTGCTCGTCGCAGACGTAGTGCACCGCGGTGCCGCCGGCGAGGGTGACGCACGCCGTCCAGAGCGGGTAGTCGGGCGAGGGGACGAGAACCTCGTCGCCGGTGTCGAGCAGCGCCGACATGCTGAGGTTGATGAGCTCGCTCACGCCGTTGCCCGTGTAGATGCCGTCCATCGAGACGTTGGGGATGTTCTTGAGCTGGGCGTACTGCATGATGGCCTTGCGCGCGGAGAACAGGCCCTTCGAGGCCGAGTACCCCTCGCAGTCGGCGAGCTGGTGCGCCATGTCGAAGACGACCTCGTCGGGCGCGCGGAAGCCGAACGGGGCGGGGTTGCCGATGTTCAGCTTGAGGACGTGGGTCCCGGCGGCCTCCATGCGGTTCGCCTCCTCGACCACGGGGCCGCGGACGTCGTACAGGACGTTGTCGAGCTTGGACGACTTGCTGAAAGTGCGCATGGTGTTTCCTCCCCGGTTGGTTTGCGATGCAGGATGCTGGACGGCGGGCGCGTGCCCGGCAGGCTCACGTGCCTCGGCGGGCGCGGCGTCGGTGGGCGCGGCGTCGATAGGTCGGGCGTCGGCAGGCATGGTGCGCTCGGCCTTGTCGGCGCCCGGCTGAGAGTCGCCCTCGTCTCCGGCGAGCCACGCCTCGTCGACGCCGAGGACCGACGCCAGGAAGCGCATGTTGTCGCGCCGGGGAACGGTCTTGCCCGCCACGTACTGGCTGATGTGGCTCTTGCCGAGCTTCACCCCCTGCGCCTCCGCTGCCTGGACGAGGTCGACCTGGCGTATGCCGCGGTCTTCCATCGCGCTGCGCAGGCGTTCGGAGAACGTCTCCCCGCTCATGTCCACCTCCAAAAGTTCAATTTCTGGGAGCGACAGCGTCGCTCGTGTTCAATTTCATTGCTGCATGCTACCCCAAGGGTTCACACGGGTTCAAGCATTATTTTGAACTTTGCTGAGCGCTTCTAATTATCGCCACACCGTCATCGCAGGCAAGTTCAATTTGCGAAGCCAACGTCGATGAGGAGTGGCGAGACCGACCGGAGGCACGCGATAACAACTCCGATGCCGCGCGCACAAAAAAGCGCCCCGCCGGATGACGGGGCGCTTCTGACGCCGTTATGTTCGTTCGCGCCGGGCGCGACGGGCGCGCCCGCGCGGGACGTTCCTCGCTTAGAGGCCCATCTCCGCCTTGAGGCGGGCGAGCTCCTCGTCGACGGCCTTGGTGTCGCCGGCGGCGGTGTACTTGGCCTCGAGCTCCTCGGCGCGGTCAGAGGGAGTGCGGGACAGCTCGGCCTCGGCAGTCGCCTGGTCGAGCATCTGGTCGGCCTTGGCCTCCATGCGGGCGAAGGCGGCCATGGCGCCCTCTGCCTTGTCGGCGCCGGAGGTCATCTGGTTGACCTTGGCCTGGGTCTTGGCGACGGCGGTCTTGGCCTTGATGGCCTCGCGACGGCCGTTGAGGGTCTCGATGTCGCTCACGAGCTTGTCGTGCATCTCGCGCATCTTGGTCGCGTTGGCGACGGCGGCGTCGTAGGCGACCTTGACGGCCTCGAAGCGAGCCTCGAGCTCCTGCTTCTTGCCGAGGAAGACGCGGGCGTCACCCTCGTTGCCGGCCTTGAGGGCGCGGCGGGCGAGGTCCTCGTAGTTCTCGATCTCGGAGGCGACCTCGTCGTAGGCGCGCTTGTTGCGGGCCTCCTCTGCCATGACGGCGGCGGTCTCCTTCTTGACGTCGGCGAGGTTGTCGGAAAGCTCGCGGAGGTACTGGTCGATCATCTTCGCGGGGTCTTCCGCCTTGTCGAGCAGGTCGTTGATGTTCGCCTTGATGATGTCGGTGAAACGATCGAGGATGCCCATTCTTGTCTCTCCGTTCTTGTTGGTGCCCGATGTACGACAGTGCCCGATATGGCTGCCATCCGTACGAAACCGCAGGTCGGCAGTTTGACGCCTCAGTCTACGCTCTTCGTAAACCGTCCCGCATACGGGCGGCGCGACCCGGTGCCCGAGCGCGCCACCACTATTCTACCCATTCTGAGAGGAGTCCTCGTCCTTATATTTTTTCGCCAATTCCTCCACACTCGTGTCGCCAAACTTCTCGAGCGGCGTGTTGAGCACCTGCTCGGTGTGCCTGCGCTCGGCCTCGCGGTCCTCGTTGCGCTTCTTGACCACAATCACCACGCCCGCGACCACCACCACGACCGCGACGCAGATCGCGACCGGGACGACCGGGGACACCGTGACCGACATGATGTGCTCGGCGGTCTGGGAGAACGTCTTGGAGAAGATCTCCTCCTCGCTCAGGTCGTAGTCGTTGTAGTTGTTCTCGAGGTACCCGGCGAGGATCGTGACCGCCTCGTCGTCCATCACGGTCGCGGCGGAGTTGCCCATCCAGTACCCGCAGTTGTAGCCGCCGTAACCGTTGTCGCAGAAGACGAGCAGGAAGTGCCCGTCGTCCTGGAAGAGCTCGCCGTAGAGCTCCTGCGCCATCGAGTTGAGCTCGGAGGTCGAGGTCACGGAGCCATTCTTGAGGATGTACACGTACGGTTGGACGCCGGTCTCCTTGTAGAACTCCTCGAGGCCCGACTCGAGCTTGGACGGGGTCTTGATCCAGTCGCCGTCCTCGTCGGTATAGTAGCCCGTCTTGACGACGGCCGAGGAGGGCAGCGCCGTGCGCTCGACCGTCGAGTCCGCGACGCTCGCCGAGGACGACGTGGACGCGGAGCCGCACGACACGAGGCTGCACGAGGCCGGGCAGGACGCGAGAAGCGAGACAAGCAGGAGCAGGATGACGATGGTGATGACGGTCGTGAGGCAGCCGCCGTTGCAACCGCCGTTGCCTCCGCCGGGACCGCCGGGTCCGCCCGCGCCGCCGCCACGGCCCACGGGGATGAAGACGGGCATGTGGGAGTGAAAGCCGCCGCCGGGACCGCCCGGGCCGCCGGGACCGCCGCCGAAGCCGCCGCGATGCCCGCCGCCTCCGCCGCCAAAGCCCCCGAAGCCGCCGCCTCCGCCGGACCTGCCGCCCGACCTGTTGCCGCCCGAGAAGCCGCCGCCGCGCCCTCCGCCGGAGAACCCGCCGCCTCCCGAGAAGCCGCCTCCCCCGCCGAAGCCGCCGCCTCCGCCGCCGCCAGACCTGCCCATAGACAACCTCCTCAACCGAAGTTCGCGCAGGCGCCCGGGACCCCTGCCGCAATGGGGCCGGCGGGCCGCGGACGCGCGCGGACCGTTCGACATCTACCGAAGCCATTCTATAGCAAGACGGTTCCCGGCAAGGCGGCGCTGGCGGAAAGACGAGATTATGCGGGACGT
>CAYMHQ010000018.1:20276-24126 GCA_964390275.1 uncultured Coriobacteriaceae bacterium | reverse complement strand
AATGGCATCGTCCGACTTCTGACTTTAACCTTTTGCTTGACGATACCGTAGATCGTTCTGCTGCGATTAAGCGTAACTGCTATACCTGTGAATATTTTCTCGTTCACGGACCTCGCGTATCTGACGGTTGCCCTGATTTGCCCCTTGTTCCTGATTCCGCATCCAGCCAGTCCTCTCACGATGTAACTATTCATCTGTTTTAGCGGCTGGTCTTCGCTTTGGCTGTCTGAATAGGTGATTTTGTTTGCTTAATGACATTTATCATGCCATAGACCCCGTTGCCTTTTCCATCGGCCCTGTCGAGGTTCGTTGGTATGGGATTGCCTATCTCGTTGGGTTCTTTCTTGCTGGGGTTGTTCTCTATAGAGTTTCGCGGCGTTGGAAGATGCACCTTAGCGTTGACGATGTCCTTCTATTGATTGTCTCTGTTGCCTTTGGGGTTATTTTCGGCGCTCGGCTTTTCTATGTCTGTTTTTATAACCTCCCATACTATCTGGAGAACCCTTCGCACATTCTGTTGTTCTCCGAGGGGGGTATGTCTTTTCATGGCGGTCTTTGCGGTGGGATCCTTGGTGGCTTCCTCGCCTGTCGTTATTTAAAGATTTCGTTTGTGACTACTTGTGACATGGCTATTGTGGGTGCGCCTCTGGGTCTCTTTTTTGGCCGCTGCGCTAATTTCATCAACGGTGAACTTTGGGGAAAGGCCACCGATCTTCCCTGGGGTGTAATGTTCGAGTCGGGCGGGGATGTGTACCGGCACCCTTCTCAGCTTTACGAGGCAGTCCTCGAAGGTCTTGTCATTTTTGTCGTTCTGTACTGTTTGTCTCGCAAGAAGACACCTTTGTACCGCGGCAGTTATATCGGCGTCTTTTTGGTCCTGTA
Organism: uncultured Coriobacteriaceae bacterium; assembly: GCA_964390275.1. Lineage (GTDB taxonomy): Bacteria > Actinomycetota > Coriobacteriia > Coriobacteriales > UMGS124 > CAYMHQ01. Next base: position 23,244 of record CAYMHQ010000018.1, on the reverse strand, counting down.
TGGATTCTTTCGGTTCCTTATCGAGTTTGTCCGTGTTCCTGACTCCCAGCTTGGCTATCTGTTTGGATTTGTCACTATGGGCCAACTTCTCAGTATTCCGCTCCTGGTTATCGGGGTTTTGATTTTGGTCGTTTCCAATAAGAAGAAGTCTCCCCAGTCACTCTCGCTCTCCCCCCGTGGCGTGTGAGTTCTTCCTCTCTGGATGTTGGCTTTTCATTACTCGTTATGCCTGCATGACTCGGTATGTCTTGGATTCCTTCTAGATTATTGATTCTCTCTCTTAACATTTCCCTCATTTTATGTAGCATACATCTGTTCAGGAAGTCGACATCGCGCGGCATGGCTGGTAACTCTGATTCTGACGTCTCATGTTCTCAGCCTGCTTAACGTGCCTTTACTCATTGAGGAGCATGCATGTCCGGTCACTCTAAATGGGCCACTACCAAGCATCGTAAGTTTGCTCAGGATGCAAAGCGCTCTGCTCTGTTTTCCAAGCTGTCCCGCATCATCACGGTCGCTGCTCGCCAGGGTAACGACCCGAACCCCGAGAACAACTTCGCGCTTGCCGCGGCCGTTGAGAAGGCTCGTCTTAACTCGATGCCGAAGGACAAGATTGATGCCGCCATCAAGAAGGCCTTTGGCTCGGGTGCCGATGCTGCTACGTATGAGGAGATCACCTACGAGGGCTATGGCCCGGCAGGTGTCGCGGTTTACGTCGAGGTTCTGACTGACAATCGCAACCGCACGGCTGCGGATGTTCGTTCCGCGTTCTCTCACTCCGGCGGCAACCTCGGCACCACCGGCTCTGTGTCCTTCCAGTTCGAGCGCAAGGGCGAGATTGTCATCGAGAAGGTCAATTGCGCTGACGAGGACGAGCTGATGATGGCCGTCGCCGAGGCTGGCGCTGACGATTACGAGGACAACGGCGACGACTGGACGGTCTGGACGGCTGCCACCGATCTGAACGCTGTTCGCAAGGGCCTCGAGGCTCAGGGCATTGAGGTCAAGGGTTCTGAGCTCACCATGGTGCCCACTACTCCCACGAGCGTGTCCGTCTCCGATGCGAAGAAGGTCATGCGCCTCATCGACCGTCTGGAGGAGCTCGACGACGTCCAGAACGTGTATCACACGATGGAGATGACCGAGGAGATTGCTGAGGCTCTCGACGAGGAGTAACCTCGGCTCGCTGCTGATTGTTTCATAGCGATTGAGATTATCGGGTCCCGTAATTTTGCGGGACCCGATTGCGTTTGAGGGGTATCCTTAGCATGTTTGGTATCTGGTGATCATACTCGACCTTTTTGACGTCGGCTCGTGGAGGGGAATGACATGAAGACTTGGAAGCGCAACGCACTCATCGCGTATCTTGTTTGCTGTCTGGTTGCTGTTGTCGTGTACTGCGTCCTTCTGTTCTCTGCCGGATTTCCCGGATTCTTCACCTTCCTTCTTGTTGTTCCGTGCCTTGCCTTGGTCGCTGGTTTTGGTCTTTGCTGCTTGTTCCTCGTCCGATCTCTATCTCGCCGGCAGGCTATGCTCCACAGCGGTCCCGGTGGCGTCGTCAACATCGAGCTCGGCGCGCTGGAGTCGACCGCGCGTCGGTCCCTTGTCGGTGTTCAGGGGATATCGCTCGTGAAAGTCGAGGCCGTTGTTTCCGACCGTAAGGGCGGACCCGTGATCGATATGGCTGTCACGGCTGTGCCCTTTGGTGTCGAATCGCTTATGTCCGCCGCAGGCAAGATCGAGAAGGCGGTCAAGCAGTCGGTCGAGGCATTCACCGACCATGAGGTGCGCTCTGTCACGGTGAACTTTGTCGAGCCGCAGAACAGGGATGAGCGCAAGGCCGCCGAGGATGCCGTTGACGAGCGTGCGCGCATGTTCAGCGGGACTCCCGTCACGCCGGCCTGGAAAACTTCCGTAACTGCCGCGGACGCTTCTGATGAGACCGCTTCTGAGGAGGTCGACTCTGAATCGAGCGTTGACGACTCTGTCTGGGGTGCTTCCGAGCAGCGCTCCGGTTCGTCGGAATCCCTGTTTGACAAGATCAGGAAGGCCTTTTCCGGAGGTCTTTCCGGCAAGAACGAAGATGTCGTGGAGGCTACCGCCTCTGTCTCGGATGCTGAGCCGATTGACTCGTCCGCGGTTGATTCGGCGGCCGGCGACAAGAGCGGCTTTGACGACTCCGGTTCTAAGGGCGAAGACTGTGGGCAAGGTGTGGAAGATGCTCCGAGCGGATTCGCCGGTGATGAGACTGACGCGCAAAAGAGGGTATCTTCCGAATCGGATGACTCTGGGAACCGGTAAGGAGCGTGCGACATGTCTGTTGACGAGAAGGAAGACGTTGGTTGCTGCGATGAACCCGTTTGCTATGATGTGACGAGTGTCGCAGGCGAGGCGGACGCCTCGGGGGGTGCGGGGGAGCTTGCCCAGTCCGATGCAAGGCCTGATGAGAGCACGCTCTCGATTGACAACACCGTGGTGGAGAAGATCGTCGCCATCACGTGCAGGTCGGTCGACGGCATTCTGCAGATGAAGGGCAACCTGAAGTCTTCCATCCAGGAAGGGTTCGGCGGGACCGACATCACCAAGGGCGTGTCGGTCGAGATGGTCGGGGAGGATTCCTGCAACGTCAACGTCTCCATCATCATGGAGTACGGGAAGTCCGCGCCGAAGATCTTCCACGAGCTGCATGAGAAGATCTCGAAGAAGATCACCGACATGACCGGTCTCAGGGTGAACGCGGTCAACGTGAGAATCACGAACGTCATGACCCGCGAGGAGATGGAGGGCGGACGCAAACGCGACCGCGACAAGGGCGAGTCCGCGGCTGAGGGCAGGTCGACGGTCGCGTAGCCTCTTTTTTGTCTGTGCACGTCCGGCTCATGCATGCATCGTGCCCCATATGTGGAATGGCAATCCCGCATATGGGGCTTTTTCGTACCGCGTATGATGACACGGCGTATGATGGCGT